>CAMPIO010000117.1 GCA_946886405.1 uncultured Pseudoxanthomonas sp. | reverse complement strand
AAACACGCCCCCCCCAAAAAAAACCCCCACCGGGTGTACGCGCCGTACCCCCACAACCTGAACACTAAAAACGGGGGGCCAGGCCCCGCGTTTTAGTTTTCTTCTGGTGGTGGGTAGTGCCCGGTCCCCGCGGCTGGCGTTTGTTCTGCGGCAGGTCGTAGTAGCTGGCGGCGCGCAGCTCATGCACATCGAAGTCGTCGACGGTGATCGTATCCAGCGTGATCGCGCGCAGTTCTTCCAACTGCTTGCGCTCGTCCACGGTGATCCAGCCCTCGCGCACACCCTCGTCCAGTTGCGCGCTGTAATCCAGGGCTTCGATGTCCTTGGTCTTCAGCGCCTTCAGGAACTTGCGCTCCACCGGCTCCGCAGCGACGGCCGCAGCCAGGTAGCTGTCGATGCGGCCACCGGGGTTGTTCTCGCACGGGGTCAGGAACACGCCCTGGCCCAGGCGGTCGCGCGCTTCGTTCGGCGCCATCAGCAGCATGGCGACGCGATGGCTCAGGCGGTCGCCCGGGGCCACGGCGCGACGGCCGAACGGGAACACCACCGGCCACAGCAGCCAGCCCAGCGGCTTGATCGGGAAGTTGCGCAGCGCCTGCGACAGCGCCAGTTCGATCTCGTACGCGCTGTTGTGGAAGGCCCAGGCCAGTAGCGGCTTGTCGGCTTCCGGCGCACCTTCGTCATGGTGGCGCTTCAGCACCGCGCCCATCATGTACAGGTGGCTCAGGACGTCGCCCAGCCGGCCGGACAGCGATTCCTTGAACTTCAGCTTGCCGCCCAGCGCGCCCAGCGAGATGTCGGTGAGCAGCGCCAGGTTGGCGGCGTAGCGGTCCAGCTTGCGGAAGAACTTCTTGGTGTACGCGTCGCCCGGGACACTGCCGATCTTCGAGCCGGTGATGCCGAACCAGAACGAGCGCACCGCGTTGGAGATCGCGCCGCCGATATGCGGGTACAGCACCGCATCCAGCTGGTGGATGCCGGCCTTGGTATCCGGGTCCTGCGCCGCGCGCATTTCCTTGATGATGTACGGGTGGCACAGGATCGAGCCCTGGCCGAAGATCAGCAGGCTGCGCGTCATGATGTTCGCGCCTTCCACCGTGATGGCGATCGGCGAGGCCTGCCACGCGCGGCCGGCGAAGTTGCGCGGCCCCAGGATGATGCCCTTGCCGCCGACGATATCCATCACGTCCTTGGCGACGTCGCGGCCCATGTTGGTGCAGTGGTACTTGGCGATGGCCGACGGCACCGACGGCACGTCGCCGCGGTCCACGGCAGCGGCGGTGGCCTGCGACAGCGCGCTGATCGCGTACGCCTTGCCGCCGATGCGGGCCAGCGCTTCTTCCACGCCTTCGAAGCGGCCGACCGACAGGCCGAACTGCTTGCGGATGCGCGCATACGCACCGGTGACGCGCGCACCGGCCTTCGCGCCGCCGCTGGCAGTGGAGGGCAAGGTGATCGAGCGGCCGACGGCCAGGCACTCATTGAGCATGTTCCAGCCCTTGCCTGCCATCTCCACGCCGCCGATCAACTGGCTCAGCGGGATGAACACGTCCTTGCCGTGGATCGGGCCGTTCTGGAACGGCGAGTTCAGCGGGAAGTGGCGACGGCCGACGTCCACACCGGGGGTATCGCGCGGCAGCAGCGCCAGGGTGATGCCGATGTCGCGCGTGTCGCCGAGCAGGCCATCCGGGTCGTACATGCGGAAGGCCAGGCCGATGATCGTCGCGACCGGCGCCAGGGTGATGTAGCGCTTGTCGAAGGTCAGGCGCAGGCCCAGCACGTTGGCGCCGTTCCACTCGCCCTTGCAGACGATGCCGTAGTCGGGGATCGAGGTCGCATCCGAGCCGGCGAACGGACCGGTCAGGCCGAAGCAGGGCACTTCCTGGCCGATCGCCAGGCGCGGCAGGTAGTAGTCCTTCTGTTCCTGCGTGCCGTAGTGGTTGAGCAGTTCACCCGGGCCCAGCGAGTTGGGCACGCCGACGGTGGAGCTGACCACGCTGCTGACCGAGGCGATCTTCTGGATCACCTTGTGGTGCGCCAGCGCGGAGAAGCCGAGACCGCCGTACTGCTTCGGAATGATCATGCCGAAGAATTTGTTCTTCTTGATGTAATCCCACAGCTCCGGCGGCAGGTCGGCGTGGACGTGGGTGATTTCCCAGTCGTTGGTCATCCGGCACAGTTCTTCCACCGGGCCGTCGAGGAAGGCCTGTTCTTCGGCGGTGAGCTGCGGCTTGGGATAGGCCAGCAGCTTGTTCCAGTCCGGGTCGCCGGTGAACAGGTCGCCCTCGAAGCCGACCGAGCCGGTTTCCAGCGCGATACGCTCGGTCTGCGACAGCGGCGGCAGCGCGCGGCGCAGGAAGCCCAGCGCGGGCGCGGTGATCAGCGGCTTGCGGATCGCCGGGATCAGCAGCGGCACCGCGATCGCCACCACGACCAGCGCGGCGACGATGGTCGCGGTGGGGTTGGCGCCCAGCAGCCAGCACGCGACCAGCAGGCTGGCGGTGATGGCGGCCCAGTACGCGAGCCGGAGCCGGTGATAGGCGGCGAACGCGCCCGCCAGCAGGAAGGCGAGGAAGGGGATGACGATGCTCATGGGGTAACTCCGGACACGGATTCGGTTACATCGGATTCGGCATTACCGGGCGCGGCCGACAGGCTTGCCAGGTATTCCAGCACGGCGGCGGTAAATGCGTCGTTGTCGTCGCCGGCCACCATGTGGGTGGCCTGCGGCAGGTGCACGTGGCGCGCATGCGGCACCAGCGTCTTGAACTCTTCGACGGTCTTCTCGGACACCAGGTCGCTGCGGCCGCCGCTGATCAGCAGTACGGGGCACTGTACCTTGCGCGCAGCGTCGGCGATGGCGTCTTGGTGCTGGGCACTGTCGCGGGCCAGTTCGTCAACCAGGCGTGGATCCCAGTGCCAGCGCCAGCGCCCGTCGTTGCCTTCGCGCAGCAATTCGCGCAGCTCGTCGGCGGATTTGCGCGTGCGGCGCTGCGGTTGGTAGGCGGCGATGGTGTCCGCAGCATGCTCGAGCGAATCGAAGCCGTCCGGGAACGCCGTCATGAAGGCGAGGATGCGCTGCAGGCCGGCGTGCTCCCAGCGCGGGGTGATATCCACCAGCACCATCGCGCGGAACAGGCCCGGCCAGCGCGATTCGGCGATCAGGCCGAACAGCCCGCCCATCGAGGCGCCGACGAGCACCGGAGGTTCCGGTTGTTCGCCCGCCACCACGATCAGGTCGTCGGCGAACTGGTCGCCGGTGTAGGGAACGCCGATGGCATTGCGACCGGATTCGCCGTGGCCGCGCGCGTCGTACGCCAGGCCGGCGTATCCCTGCGCCGCCATCAGCTCGCCGGTGCGGTTCCACGCGCCACGTGTCTGGCCGAAGCCATGCGCATAGATGAGCGCGGGGTGCGACTGCAGTGCGCGAGGCGACGGGAAGCGGCGGATCGCCAGGGCGACATCGCCTTGCCCGTTCACCACGCGATCCAATCCGGCGTGGTCGACGCTGGAGGAGGTCATGGAGGCAGGGGAGGCATGCGTTACCATACGGCTTAGTATGGGTTGTCGCATTTAGAGCAGTCAATCGGTTCGGGCGTGCGTGTTTCACATGCAACCGATTGATTTGCCTTTATTTATTGTGCGTCGCAACAAACGTACCGCTACACACCCCGGCGTATGGTTAAATGCGGCACATGAGCACACCCCGTCCGGAAACACCCCCCAGCGCCCCGACCCGCAACGCCCGCCTGAGCGCGGACGACTGGGCCCAGGCCGCGCTCGACCTGATCGCCGAGCAGGGCGTGTCAGCGGTTGCGGTGGAACCGCTTGCTCGCCGGCTGGGGGTCACGAAGGGCAGCTTCTACTGGCACTTCCCCTCGCGCGATGCGCTGCTGCAGGCGGCGCTGGAGCGCTGGGAGGCCGGTGAGCAGGAGAACATCTTCGGCAGCCTGGAAAAGGTCGCCGATCCGCGCGAACGCCTGCGCACGCTGTTCCAGCTGGTCGGCCACGAAGTGAAGCCGCACATCATCTACAGCGAGTTGCTCAAGGCGCTGGACCACCCCGCCGTGCAGCCCGTCATCGATCGCATTTCCCAGCGTCGCCAGGAGTATCTGGTGGCGATGTTCCGCCAGGCCGGCTTGCAGCGCACCGACGCCACGCATCGCGCGCGCCTGACCTATGCGGCCTATGTGGGTTTCCTGCAGCTGTCGCTGCAGCTGCAGCAGCCGCGAATGACGTCGGAGGAATTCGAGACCTATCTCGAACACGTCATCTCGACGTTGATCCCGACCTGAAGTTTTGTAGGGTGGGCCTTGGCCCACGCGGTGGCCAGAGCGTTGGCGATTCCCGTGACGACTATCGGCTGCCCGGATCGGGCTGTCGCATGGCTTGCATGTGCGAAGACAGCAGGCCCAGATCCGCGTGTACTTCCAGATCATCGAACTGCGTCGTCGAGGTGACACGGACCGTCGCGTGTACTCTCGGTTCGGTATCCAGGAAGCAATCCGTGCATCGCTGGATCGTCAGGACCTTCATCGTCGACCCTTCGGGGAAGCGTGTCCGCGAGATGACCTCCGGCCCATCGAAGCCGGGTGGCTGGACGATCTCGTAGACGCTCGGAGACAGCCCGTAGTTCTGATCCATGCTCACGCGATAGACCGTCATGTCGCCCGTTGTCCTGTACTCGGCGCCCACATAGCTCGCGTACTTCGGATCGCTGCTGACGTCTTCATAGCTGACCAGATAGCAGCCGGTCAGAAGGAACACTGCCAGAAGGGCCGCGAGTCGAATCTTCATCGTTGGTGTCCTTTGTTCGCAGCGCCGCTGCGTAGCGTGAACCCCTCAGGAACCCGTAGGGTGGGCCTTGTGCCACCACGCACGAGCATCGCGTCCATGGCGGGCCAAGGCCCGCCCTACGGTGTAGCGGTGGCGTCGCTCTGCGGCGTGATGCCTACGCTTTGCGCGGGCAGCGCAGTTGGCCAGGCGCAAGCCACTCGGTCGCCAGATAAGCGGGCTTGCCGGCGAACTCCGGAGGCGTCGGACTCACGTCCACGTGGTAGTCGACCCGGCGTCCCAGGCAGTTCACGCAGCTGCGCGCAGCGCGGATCCGCATGCGCGTGCCTGGCTCCAGTACGACGAGGAATGTCATCTCCGGACCAGTGAAGCCGGGATTCCAGATCGTTATGTAGTCGGTCTTCCGATATGGAGACCCGGGCAGGGTGACGCCGTGGGCGCGCGTGAACGTCGTCAGTTCGCAATCCATGCCGATCCGCTCGCGATGCGCGTCCTGATCCGAAACGTCGCGATAGTGCGCGTCGCATGCCACCAGGCACAGCGTCGCCAACGGCAGGACGCCCTTCAGGCGACGGCTCACCGGAGTTTCATGCCGGACCCATCGCCCGCTGCCGCACACCGTCCCGCCACTCCCGCTGCTCGCGCACGTACCCGCTGCGCTCCAGCCAGCGGAAGATCGCGCGCACGGTGACGACGGGATAGTCGCTGGAGAGCCGGGTAGCGATGGAGTGGTCGGTGAAATCCGTGTTCGCCGAGAACAGCCCGCCGAGCACGCGCTTCGAGTACGCGATATGCACCGTATCCGGCACGAAGCCGTCGCCGCGCGCGAAGGCGTACGCGCTGCGACGGTCGTAGATGCCGCGGTCGGCCAGCGCGGCGGCCATCACTTCCACGATCCACGCGGTGGAGTTCTGGTAGTCCTCGCTGCCGGGACGCGCGATCAGGTTGTAGCGGGGGTGGTGCAGGCTGTGCCGCGGCATCTGCCGCAGCCGCGCGGCCAGGCGGTCGGCCACGTCCGGCGGGAACCACACGATGCGCAGGTCCTGGTTCACCAGGTCGTCGGCGAAGAAGTTCACCAGTCCCTGCGCGTACAGGCCGGAGCGATCGCTGCCGCATTCGTTGAGCAGGTGCACCACCGTCCAGCGTCCGTGCGCGTGGTCGCGCACGGCGAAGCCGGCGTGGCTGTAGACCAGGCCCTGCTTGGACAGGTCGGTGCCCACGCGTGCGATCAAGGCGACCGGCGCGTCCACGTCATCCAGTTGCTGTGCCGCCAGCAGTGCGGTGCGCGCGGCCTCGGCCACCTTGTGTGGAGGCATCTCCCTCTGTTGGCAGGCATCGCCCCCGCGTGCCGTCCCTGGCAACGCGAGAACGAAGACGAAGCACAGCACCGCGAGCGCGCGCGTCATGCGATCAGCCGCCGTAACGATGGCTGTGGATGTGCGGACGGGCGGCGTCGTTGGCGATGAAGCACAGCGCCTCGCCGGCCGCACTGAGGATCCAGCCCGTCGACACCGCCGCGACGCTGATCGCGGTGCCGATCGCGATGCCGAGCCGCTTGATCGCCTCCGCACTCAGGTAGACCACGAACGAGGCCGCGCCCACCACGCCCGCCGCCGCGACGGACACCGTCACCGCCACGCTGCCGGCCACCACCGCCACGCCGGTGACCACCGCGGACGCGCCATGGCCCAGCGCGTGGATCACTGCGACAGGCACTTCGATGGAGGCTTCCAGGCTGGCCTGCGACAGGCGGCTGGCGCCGTCGGACTGCGGCGCGGCCTGCGTGGGAAGGGCGACGCCGCCGGACAGCGTCGTGGCCAGGGCAAGGGTCAGCGAGCGGGCGATCAGGCGGGTCATGGCGGGGTCCTCCGGTGTCGGCGCACCTTGGGCGCGGCCGGCGACGGTGTTCAACCGGCATCGACGAGGTAAGCTCCGGCGCAACAACCGGTATAGGAATCCGCTACCGATGGCCGTCTCGGTCGACCTGATCGATGCCCTGAAGCGCTGCCTGCGCGCGCAGAACCTGACCTACCGCGAACTCGCCGCGCGCATCCGCATGAGCGAGGCGGCGGTCAAGCGCATGTTTTCCCGCCGTGCGATGAGCCTGCAGCGGCTCGAGCAGATCTGCGACGTGCTCGATGTCGGCCTGGCGGAACTCAGCGCCGAAGCCTCGCGCGGGCGCAAGGCGATGGCGCAGTTGAGCGAAGCGCAGGAGCAGGCGCTTGTGGACGACCCGCCGCTGCTCATGGCGCTGTTCCTCACCCTCAACCGCTGGCGCCAGGACGACGTCATGGGCCACTTCGGCTTCACCCCGGCGCAGTGGACCGGACTTCTGGTCAAGCTGGACCGGCTGGGCATCATCGAGTTGATGCCCGGCAATCGCGGTCGCGCGCTGACCGCGCGGAACTTCCGCTGGCGCGCCGACGGACCGATGGAGCGCTACTTCCGCCTGACCCTGCTGACCGACTACTTCGCCGATCCGTTCGACGGCGAACAGGACGCGCTGCTGCTGCTCAGCGGCAGCCTGAGCATCGACGGGGTGAAGCAGGTCCGCCAGCGGCTGGAGGAAGTCGCGCGCGAGTTCGATGCGCTGCTGGCCCGCGACGCGACGCTCCCGGCGGAGGACCGCGTCGGCGTCAGCCTGGTACTGGCGCAGAAACCCTGGCTACTGCAGCTGTTCAATCCCTACCGGCGTTCGCGCGACGCGTAATCGCTGTGGCGGAGATCGAGCCCGGAATGTCATCGATGGGGCCCGGAATGCCATCGATGGCCCTCTCTGCTCCATCGATCGCCCGTTGAGCCTCGTCGACGGGGCGTTGAGCTCCATCGGGATGGCCCTCTAAGCCCCGTTGATCGGGCTCCGTGCCCCATCGATCACGTGCCGAGCCCGATCGATGAGGCTCCCATTGCGATCGATGGCTCCGGGAGAGCCATCGATGGCATTCCGAAAGCCATCGACGGGAAGGGAGAGCTCCGTCGTCGGGTCTCCGAGCCCGATCGATGGCGTTCCGAGGCCCATCCCCCGCCTGAAAAGCTCCATTCACTGGGTGAAAAGCCTCTTACGAAGGGACTTCTCTGGCATCGGTGAGACGGAACTGCTACCCGGCATGACCGCCCGTCGACGTTCTCCTCGTCTGAAAGACAGGACATTGGTATCATTTTGGTCTCACTTTTCGAGGGCGTGGCATGAACGCAGCGGTCGATGTTTTCAAACGCAACGATTTTCCAGGCAGTTCGCTTGCCGCGTTGAATGCCTGGGTTGCCGAGGTCGCCGCGCTCACCCAGCCCGACCACATCCACTGGTGCGATGGCAGCGATGCCGAGAACACGTTGCTGACCAAGCAGATGCTGGCCGACGGCACCCTGCTTCCGCTCAATCCCGAAACCCACCCGCACAGCTGGCTGCATCGCTCCAGCCCGAGCGATGTGGCGCGCGTGGAGCACCTGACCTTCGTCTGCACGCCGCAGCAGGAAGACGCTGGCCCCAACAACCACTGGATGGCTCCGGTCGAGGCGCACGCGAAGATGGATGCGCTGTTCGCCGGCTGCATGCGCGGCCGCACGCTGTACGTGATTCCCTACTGCATGGGCCCGATCGATTCGCCGCTGTCGCGCTGCGGCGTGGAGATCACCGATTCGCCGTACGTGGTGGCGAACATGCGCATCATGACCCGCATGGGCGCCGCGGCCCTGGCGCGCATCGAGCGCGAAGGGACGTTCGTGAAGGGCCTGCATTCCACCGGCGAGCTGGACCCGGACCGCCGCTTCATCATGCATTTCCCCGACGAGCTGACCATCAGGAGCTTCGGCTCCGGTTACGGCGGCAACGCACTGCTGGGCAAGAAGTGCCACGCGCTGCGCATCGCCTCGCACCAGGCGCGCCATGAGGGCTGGCTGGCCGAGCACATGCTGATCGTCGGCATCGAGAACCCGCAGGGCGAGACGCACTACATCGCCGCCGCGTTTCCGTCGGCGTGCGGCAAGACCAACCTGGCCATGCTGATCCCGCCGGAGGGTTACCGCCAGGCCGGCTGGAAGGTGTGGACCGTCGGCGACGACATCTGCTGGATGCGCCCCGGCGCCGACGGCCGCCTGTACGCGATCAATCCGGAAGCCGGCTTCTTCGGCGTGGCGCCGGGCACGTCGGACAGTTCCAACCCCAATGCGCTGGCCACCATCAGCCACCACACCATCTTCACCAACGTCGCCGTCACCGACGAGCAGGAGCCGTGGTGGGAAGGACTGGATTCGCGCACGCCGGCATTGGACTGGCAGGGGCGCAAGTACGATCCGGCGAATGGTCCGGCCGCGCATCCCAACTCGCGCTTCACCGTGTCCGCGCGCCAGTGCCCGAGCTATTCGGCCAAGGCGGAGGATCCGCAGGGCGTGCCGATCAGCGCCATCGTCTTCGGCGGCCGCCGCGCCTCGCTGGTGCCGCTGGTGTTCGAAGCGCGCGACTGGACGCACGGCGTGCTGGTCGGCGCGGCGATGGGGTCGGAAACCACCGCCGCCGCCGCCGGCGCGGTCGGCGTGATGCGCCGCGACCCGATGGCGATGAAGCCGTTCTGCGG
>CAMPIO010000116.1 GCA_946886405.1 uncultured Pseudoxanthomonas sp. | reverse complement strand
TTCATGGCGCACGTGCAGGAATCGCGCTATCTGAAGGCGGTGTTCTGCCGCGTGGTGGACTGAGGATGCGTGGCCTGCGGATCGTACTGATCCTGCTGGCCGCACTCGCAGCCGGCTGCGCTTCCACACCGGGCACACCGTGGCAGTCGCTCGCTGATGCCGCGCAGTGGCGCAATATCGGTGCATCCACGCTGGATCCGCGTTGGCAGGCAAGCGGCGGCGAACTCGCGCTGACGGCGGCGGGAGGTGGCGACATCATCAGTGTCGCTGCTTATGACGACTTCGAACTGGCATTCGAATGGCGCCTGCCTGCGGGCGGCAACAGCGGTGTGTTCTATCGCGCCGTCGACGCGTCGCCGGTGTGGGCGCGCGCGGTCGAGTACCAACTGCTGGATGATCGCGAAGCGGAAGACCGCGTCGTGATCAGCCATCGCGCGGGGGCGGCGTACGACCTGATCGCGCCCGCGCAGGACGTGCTTCGCCCCATCGACACCTACAACCACGCACGCATCGTCGCCTGCGGTCCGCACGTGGAACACTGGCTCAATGGCGTGCGTGTCGCGACCTACGACCTCGACAGCGATGACTGGAAACGTCGTGTGGCTGCCAGCAAGTTCGCGGGGCGCGCGGACTTCGCCAAGGCGCGTCGCGGGCATCTGGCACTGCAGGATCATGGCAATGCCGTGTACCTGCGCGGCATGCGTATCCGCGCGCTGGGAAAGGATTGCAAGCCGGCTTCACTGTAGGAGCGACGTCAGTCGCGACCGCACGCCGACAGGTGTCGATGGCGCCGGATGTTGCATCCCGGCGCACCTGCGATTGTTGATGATGTCCTTGCTGTCCGGCCGTGCGGTCGCGACTGACGTCGCTCCTACAGGGTGGCAAAGAAAAGGCGGGCCGAAGCCCGCCTTATTCATGCGCGACGTGCGGCGATCACCCTTCCGGAGACAGCTCGATGCAATCGAACTGCACGTCCGGATCCACGTCGGCGTCGTAGTCCACGTCGCTGCGTTCGAAGCCGAACAGCTTCAGGAACTCGTGCTTGTAGTTGGCGTAGTCGGTCAGCTGGAACAGGTTCTCGCTGGTGACCTGCGGCCACAGTGCCTTGGCCTGGGTCTGCACCTCGGGCTTGAGCTCCCAATCGTCCAGGCGCAGGCGGTTCTCATCGTCGGTTTCGGCCGGCGTGCCGTCGGTGCGGTACATGCGCTCGCGATACAGGCGATCCAGCTGTTCGATGGTGCCTTCGTGCAGACCCAGCTCCTTCATCACCTTGAACACGATGCTGATGTACAGCGGCATCACCGGGATGGCGGAACTGGCCTGCGTCACCACTGACTTCAGCACGGCGACGTTGGCGGTGCCGCCCGTGGATTTCAGGCGTGCATCGAGGCGCTGTGCGGTCTCGTCCAGGTCCACCTTGGCGCGGCCGAGCGCACCATGCCAGTAGATCGGCCAAGTGATGTCGGTGCCGATGTAGCTGAAGGCCACCGTACGCGCGCCGTCCGCCAGCACGCCGGCCTTGTCCAGCGCATCGATCCACAGCTCCCAGTCCTGGCCGCCCATCACGGTGATGGTGTCGGCGATCTCCTGCTCGGTCGCCGGCTCGATCGTCGCCTGGGTGATCTGGTCCTTGTTGGTGTCGATGGCGGTGGACGTGTACGGCGCGCCGATGGGCTTCAGTGCCGAGCGCTTCACTTCGCCGGTGGTCGGCAGTTTGCGCACCGGCGAAGCCAGCGAATAGACGACCAAGTCGACCTTGCCGCCCATTTCGCCCTTGATCAGTTCGATGACCTTCGCACGCGCCTCGTCGGAGAATGCGTCGCCGTTGATCGACTTGCTGTACAGGCCGGCTTCCTTCGCGAACTTATCGAACGCGGCCGAGTTGTACCAGCCCGCGGTGCCGGCCTTCTTCTCGCTGCCGGGCTTCTCGAAGAACACGCCCAGCGTGTCCGCGCCGAAGCCGAACGCCGCGCTGATGCGCGCCGCAAGGCCGTAGCCGCTGGAGGCACCGATCACCAGCACCTTCTTCGGTCCGTCGCTGCGCACGCCCTGTGCGCGCGTGGCGGCGATCTGGTCGCGCACGTTGAGCTCGCATCCGAGCGGATGGGTGGTGGTGCAGATGAAGCCGCGGACTTTGGGATGGATGATCAACGTCGTAACCCGGGGGATGGTGTGCCTGCGCGGCATCTTAGTGCCGCCGGCGCCGGGAATGAAGCGTCCGCACTGCAGACGCATGCGTATGGACGTAGCGTGCGCTGCGCGCACGACCTCGGGATCTCCACGCGATCCGGGTCGTACGCATGGCGCACGCTAAGGAATCAGGCGTCGCCGCCCTTCGCGAGCATGCTGTTGCGGCGGCTGTAGGCGAGATAGACGACGACGCCGACCACGTTCCAGATGAGAAACCACAGCTGCGTGCGGTGCGGCAGGCTCCAGAACAGGTACAGGCAGCCGAGGATCGCGACCGGGCCGACCACCCACGCCAGCGGCGTGCGGAACACGCGCGGACGGTTGGGCTCGCGCACACGCAGCACGAGCAGGCACACGCCGACCGCGACGAAGGCCGCCAGCGTACCGGCGTTCGCCAGTGCCGCAATTTCGTCCAGCCGTGCCACGCCGGCCAGCGCCGCGACCAGTACGGCGGTGAACACGGTGATCGCCACCGGCGTACCGGTGCGCGGATTGACCTTCGACAGGTTGCGCGGCAGCAGGCCGTCGCGCGACATCACGAAGAAGATGCGGCTCTGCCCGTAGAAGAACGCCAGCAGCACCGTCGGCAGCGCGACGATCGCCACGATGCCGATCACCAGTGCGGCGGTGCCGTGGCCCAGTTCGCGCATGATCAGCGCCAGCGGCTCGGCGCTCTGGCCGAAGACCGTGTAGCTCAGGGCGCCCACCGCGGCCACCGCCACCACCAGGTAGATCAGCGTGCAGCCGACCATCGAACCGATGATGCCGATGGACAGGTCACGGCCGGGATTCTTGGTTTCCTCGGCGGCGGTGGAGATCGCATCGAACCCGTAGAACGCGAAGAAGATGATCGCCGCCGCCGCCATCACGCCGCGTTCGACGCCGTCGGGGCCGATCGATTTCGGAAAGCCATACGGCATGAAGGGTTGCAGGTTGTCCGCATTGAACGCCGGCAGCGCGACGGCAATGAACACGGCCAGTGCGATCAACTTGAACACCACCAGGATCGCGTTGAGCGTGGCGCTCTCGCGCGTACCGGCGATCAGCATGCCGGCGACCAGGAAGGTAATGACGATGGCGGGCACGTTGAGTACGCCGCCGGCATGCGGGCCGGCCGACAGCGCCGCGGGGAGGGTGACGTTCCAACCGAAGGTCAGCTGCACCCATTCGAGGAAACCGACGAAGTAGCCGGACCAGCCCACCGCGACCGTGCTGACGACCAGCGAGTATTCGAGGATCAGGCTCCAGCCCACGATCCAGGCGATCGATTCGCCGAGTACGCCGTAGCTGTACGTGTAGGCGCTGCCGGCGGCCGGCATCATCGTCGACAGTTCGGCATAGGCCAGCGCCGCACAGGCGCAGACCACACCGGCGACGAGGAAGGAGATCAGCACGGCCGGGCCGGCCTTCTCGGCACCCACGCCGATCAGCGTGTAGATGCCGGTGCCGACGATCGCGCCGATGCCCAGCGCCACCAGGTGCGGCCAGCTCAGCGTGGGCACCAGTCGCCGGCCTTCTTCATGCTCGGTGATCCGGTCGATGGATTTACGCCGTAGCCAGGTCATGGAAACTCCTCGGGATGCGTCAACGGAACAGCGCGCGGGATGTTCGCCGGCGCAAGCGGGATGGGGGAATGATCCGCGGCGTGCCGCCCGCGACCGCCCGCAGCCTAAGCGGCCCGGGCCGGCGCTGGCAATCGGCGGCGCACCACGCGACGCCCGCGTTCGCTGGAACAGCCGCGGGCAACCCTGCGCGCTGGCCGTTTCCATCACCACAGGCGCAGGCGATGAGACACCAGCCGCTACACTGTCCGCATGGATTCCCAGACCCTGCTTGTCCTCCTCCTGATCCTCGTGGCCATCGCCGTCGTCTTGCTGGCGGTGCTGGTGCTGCGCCGCCCGGAAGCGCGTATCGGCGATCTGCTCGAACGCGCGCTGCGCGACGAACAACGCGAGGGGCGTGGCGAGCTGCGCGAGCAGCTGGAAGGTCTGTCGCGGGCGCAGGAAGTGCGCATCGACGGCTTCGCCCGCAGCCTCGCCGACCTCAGCACGCGCACCGACCAGCGCCTGGACGTGCTGCGCGATACGCTGACCGAAGACGCACGCAAGGGCCGCCTGGACGCGTCCGAGTCGCAGCAGCGCTTCGCCGATACGCTGGGCCAGCGGCTCAACGAACTGACCCAGCGCAACGAGCAGCGCATCGGCGAGATGCGCGCCACGCTGGAGGATCGTCTGAAGGAACTGCAGGCCGACAACGCGCAGAAGCTGGAGCAGATGCGCGCGACGGTGGACGAGAAGCTGCAGGCCACCCTGACGCAGCGGCTCGATGCGTCGTTCTCGCTGGTGTCCGAGCGGCTGGAGGCGGTCCAGCGCGGCCTGGGCGAAATGCAGCAGCTCGCCACCGGCGTCGGCGACCTCAAGCGCGTGCTGAGCAACGTCAAGGATCGCGGCGGCTGGGGCGAGGTGCAGCTGGAGAACCTGCTGGAGCAGGTGCTGACGGCCGAGCAGTTCGCGCGGAGCGTGAAGGTCCGTCCGGACGGCAACGAAGCCGTCGACTTCGCCATCCGTCTACCCGGCCGGCAGGATGGCGACGTGCCGGTGTGGCTGCCCATCGATGCCAAGTTCCCGCGCGAGGATTACGAGAAGCTGATCGAAGCGCGGGAGCGCGGCGACGCCGATGCGATGCGTATCGCGGCCACGCAGCTGGAACGCGCGATCAAGGTGCAGGCGAAGTCGATCAACGAAAAATACGTGGTGCCTCCCCACACCACCGATTTCGCGGTCCTCTTCCTGGCCACCGAAGGCCTGTATGCGGAAGCCATCCGCCGTCCGGGCCTGGTCGATGCGTTGCAGCGCGACTACCGCATCGTCATCGCCGGCCCGACCACGCTGGCGGCACTGCTCAACAGCCTGCAGATGGGCTTCCGCACGCTGGCCATCGAGAAGCGTTCCAGCGAGGTGCGCGTGCTGCTGGGCGCAGTGAAGACCGAGTTCGGCAAGTTCGCCACGGTGCTGGAGAAAGCCAACAGCCAGCTGGACACGGTGCAGAACAGCATCAAGCAGGCGGGGGTGCGTACGCGCGCGATCGAGCGCCAGCTGCGGGGCGTCGAAGCATTGCCCGGTGAAGAAGCGCAGAAGCTGCTGGGTGGCGACGAAGCAGAGTGAGGCGTCGGGTGTTGTTCCTTCTCCCCGCGTGCGGGGAGAAGGTGCCCAGCGGGCGGATGAGGGGCGAGCGCGGCAAGGAACTGCGCGCGCAGGCATCACCTCTCCGTTCGCCCCTCACCCGCCTTCGGCACCCTCTCCCCGCTGCGCAGGGAGAGGGCAACAGCCAAAAGACAACGGCGCCTAATGGCGCCGTTGTCTTTGATCGCATTCCAATCCCGCCTCACCCGCCGCCGCTGATCTCCGGCATCGGCATGGCGTCGGCCGGCACGGTCGGGGTGTTCTCGTCCTGCAGGTATTCCGGCAGTTCCTCTCCGGTCTGCTTCGGCGTGCGGTGGCTTTCGATCTGGTAGTTGCGGCGCTGCAGCCACGAGTCGCGGACCAGCGCGTAGTCGTCCACCGCGCCTTCGCGCAGGCTGTCCAGCGACAGCAGCTGGGCGCGCGTATCCACCAGGTTCAGGCCCTGCAGGAAGATGCGGGCCTTGTCGTCTTCCACGTAGCGGGTCGGACTGAGCGGCATGTCGCCCGCCAGGCCGAGCACGTCACGCACGGTGCGCGGGCCGAAGAACGGCAGTTCCACGTAGCGCGAACGCTTCCAGCCCCATGTCCCGAGCGTCTGTCCGAAATCCTCGCTGCGGCGCTTCATCTTCAGGTCGCTGGCGGGGTCGAAGACGCCGCCGATGCCGACCGTGGAGTTCAGCACGAACCGGCCGAACGTCTGCGTCGCGTCGCGCGGACGCCCCTGCAACAGCTGGTTCACCATCGTCAGCGGCTGGCGCAGGTTGTCGAAGAAGTTGCCGACGCCCAGGCGCACCGGCCGCGGCACGGCCGCCACGTAGGCACGCGCCAGCGGACGTGCGACCGCGCGGTCGACGACATTGTTGAATGCATGCACCTTGCGGTTGAACTTCTCCCACGGGTCGTAGGCCGTCGGTGACTGTGCCGGCGCGGGCAGGGTCGGATCGGCGACCGGGTCGTAGGCGCCCTGGCCGTAGATCGCGGCGAAGTCGTCCTCGCCTTCCGACGCCGTGGCGGTGTCGGCCGTCGGTGCGGGCGCGTTGATGCTCGCGGGGTCGATCGGTGGCTCGGGCGGCAACGGGGCCGCCGCCGTGGCGGTGCTGTCGATCACCACCGCATTGGCCGGCGCATCCGCCGACGGCTTGGGTGCCGACGCGCATGCGGTCGCCAGGGCGGCCAGCAGGACGACGGTGCTGAGGCGGAACAGATTCATCCTGATTCCTGGAAAACTGCGGGGGGTGGGTTACGCCGGGAAATCCAGTGCCGGCGTCAGGCGATACGCGGCCTGCAGATCGGCAAGACCTGCGGGCTCGCCTTCGAAGCGGGGGGTGGTACCGCTGGCGCGCAAGCGCGCGGCCAGCTCGGCCAACAGTGCCAGCCCGGCGCTGTCGACGGTAGTGACGTTGGTCAGGACAATGCGTTGCGCGCCCGCCAGCTGCGCCGACGCCGTCGGCCACAGGGCGCCCGACGCGGTGCGGTCGAGCGCACCCGTGAACACGAGCGCGTCGCCGTCCCGCTTTACCGCGCTGTCAGTTGCCGCCGGCACTGCCATTGACCTGCAGCTTGCCGGACTTCAGGTCCGCCGCCACCTGGGCGATGGACTTCTGGCGCAGCGGGGTGTCGAACTGGGTCTTGAACGTCTGCACGAACGACACGCCTTCCGGCAGCACGTCGAACACCTTCCACTGGCCGCCCACGTTGCGCGCGTAGAAGGTGATCGGGGTGACCGTCTGGTCGGCCTGCAGGAACTCGGTGTCGACCTTCACGCCGCGGCCGCCGGGCAGCGGGGTCTCGGATTTCACCCGCACCCTCAGGCGCGCGTTGAAGTCGGCCAGGCGGGCGCCGTAGGCCGACAGCAGGCGCTCGGTCAGGGCCTGGCCGAACAGTTTCACGTCGGCATCGGAAGCGCCGCGGCCATGCACGCCCAGCACCAGGCGGGCAGCGTAGTCGCCGTCGAACAGCGTATTGAACTCGCTGGTGACGAACTGGCGCAGCGCGGCCGGATTCGACTTGAACTCGGCGCGGCGCTGGTCGAGCGTGGTCAGGATGCGCGTGCTGCTGGCCAGCACGACCTGGCTGGCGGTGTTCTGCCTGGCGGCAGCGGCCGGCGCTGCGGCCTGTGCGAACACGGCGACGGGCGCGGACGCCAGCAACACGGCCGACAGCACGACGGAGAGCAGGGAGGGCTTGATCAGGGTCTTCATGGCGTGGGTTCTTCCGTAACGGGGGGCGCGGCGGTGTCGCCGCTGGCCGGGGGTTCCCCGGAGCCTGCACCGGCATTGTTGGTGCCGCCGCTGAACATGTACTTGCCGGCCAGCTGCAGCAGGTCCACCGCCGGCTGGGTGAAGGCGATTTCCTCGCCGGGCTTCAGGACCTCGGGATCGCCGCCCGGCGACAGGCCAATGTAGTTCTCGCCCAGCAGGCCACTGGTGAAGATGCCGGCGGCGGTATCCGCAGGCAGGTCCTTGTAGCGGCTGTCGATGGACAGGGTGACGAGGGAATCGAACTTGACCGGATCCAGTTGGATGTCGGCCACCTGCCCGATGACCACGCCACCGATCTTCACCGGCGCCTGCTTGCGCAGCTGGCCCAGGTTGGAGAAGCGCGCGATCAGCTCGTAGCTGCCGCCGCCCACGCCGAAGCGCTTGTTGGTGGAAGCCAGCGCGAGCACCAGCAGCGAGGCCAGGGCCAGCAGCAGGAAGGCACCGACGGCGAATTCGAGGCGGGGTCCACGGACGGACATGGGTCAGCTCCTGAACAGCAATGCAGACATGACGAAATTGAACATCAGCACCAGCAACGAGGCATTCACCACCGCACGGGTGGTGGCCACCGAGGTGCCCTCGATGGTCGGCTCGGCGTGGAAGCCCACGTAGGCCGCGACCAGCGCGGCCGTGCCGCCGAACACGGCCGACTTCAGCAGCGCCACGCCGAAGTCGTCCCAGAAGTCGACGCTGTTCTGCAGCGCCGACCAGAAGGTGCCGTTGTCGAGGCCGAGCACATGCACCGCCTCGAAGTAGCTCGCGCTGATCGCCAGCGAGCAGAAGAAGCCGGTCAGCAGCGGCACCGTCAGCACGGCGGCCCAGAAGCGTGGCGCCACGGCCTTGGCCACCGGGTCGATGGCCATCAGTTCCAGCGCCTTGATCTGGTCGGTGGCGCGCATCAGGCCCAGTTCGGCGGCGATGGAACTGCCGGCGCGGCCGATGAACAGCAGCGCGGTCAGCACCGGGCCCAGCTCGCGGTACAGCGACAGGCCCAGCAGCGTGGACAGCGCATCGCTGGCGCCGAACGTGGTGAGCGTGCGGTAGCCCTGCAGCGTCAACACCAGGCCCACGAAGGCACCGCCCACCGCGATGATCGGCAGCGAGCGGCCGCCGATCTTGTAGATCTCGCGGGTCAGCTCGGCGAAGAAGTCGCGGGTCGGCTTCGAAGCGCGGAGGACCGACAGCGAGAACAGGCCGGCGCGGCCCAGCGAACGGGTGGCTTCGACGAAAGGCATCACTGCACCTTCCCAACAGCGCCGTCTGCCGCGCTTGAGCCGTCATTCCGGCGAAAGCCGGAATCCATTGTGCTCTTGCGGTTGCTCCGGGCCTCGCGAGCAGAATCAAGATGGATCCCGGCGTTCGCCGGGATGACGGGCATGAGATGCGGTGCGCAAGAGAACTTCATGCCGCCTCCCCGCGCTTGACCGCATCGAACGCGATCGGGCCATCCGGCTCGCCGCGCAGGAACTGCTTCACCAGCGGGTCCGACGTCGCTTCCAGGTCCGCCGGCGTACCGGAGAACACCAGCCCACCGTTGGCGATCACCACCGCCTGGTCGGCGATCGGCAGCGTCTCGTGCACGTGATGGGTCACGATGATGCTGGTCAGCCCCAGGGTGTCGTTGAGGCGCTGGATCAGGCTCATGATCACGCCCGAGGCGATCGGGTCCAGCCCGGTCAACGGCTCGTCGTAGATCATCAGCGGCGGGTCCAGCGCCAGCGCGCGGGCCAGCGCCACGCGGCGGGCCATGCCGCCGGACAGCTCGCGCGGGAAGGCATCGGCGGCGGCGCGCAGGCCGA
>CAMPIO010000115.1 GCA_946886405.1 uncultured Pseudoxanthomonas sp. | reverse complement strand
GGTGGCATCGACGGCCTGCTGCACATCACCGACATGGCCTGGAAGCGCGTGCGCCATCCGTCCGAAGTCGTGGAAGTCGGCCAGGAGCTCGACGTCCGCGTGCTCAAGTACGACCGCGAGCGCAACCGCGTCAGCCTCGGCCTGAAGCAGCTGGGCGAGGATCCGTGGGACAACATCGCGCGCCGCTACCCGGCCAACACCCGCGTGTTCGGCAAGGTCTCCAACGTCACCGATTACGGCGCGTTCGTCGAGATCGAGCCGGGCGTCGAAGGCCTGGTGCACGTGTCCGAGATGGACTGGACCAACAAGAACGTCAACCCGTCGAAGGTCGTCCAGCTGGGCGACGAGCTCGAGGTGATGGTGCTGGACGTGGACGGCGAGCGTCGCCGCATCTCGCTCGGCATCAAGCAGTGCACCCCGAACCCGTGGGAAGCGTTCTCGGCGATGCACAAGAAGGGCGACAAGGTGTCCGGCCAGATCAAGTCGATCACCGACTTCGGCATCTTCATCGGCCTGGACGGCGGCATCGATGGTCTGATCCACCTGTCCGATATCAGCTGGAACACCACCGGCGAAGACATCGTGCGCAACTTCAAGAAGGGCGACACGCTGGAAGCCGTGGTGCTGGCCGTGGACCCGGAGCGCGAGCGCATCAGCCTGGGTGTCAAGCAGCTGGAGCAGGATCCGTTCGGCCAGTACATGGCCTCGCATCCGAAGGGCTCGAAGGTCGAAGGCACGGTGAAGGAAGTGGACGCCAAGGGCGCCACGGTCGAACTGGCCGACGGCATCGAAGGCTACGTGATGGCGCGCGACATCAGCTACGACCGCGTGGACGATGCCAGCCAGCACCTGAAGGTCGGCGACAAGGTCGAAGCCAAGTTCATCGGCATGGACCGCAAGGGTCGCACGCTGCAGCTGTCGATCAAGGCGAAGGACGAAGCCGATACCGCCGAAGCGCTGGCCGAGTACAACAAGTCGGCCGCCGAAGCGTCCACCGGTACCACCAGCCTGGGCGCGCTGCTGCGTGCACAGCTGGACGGTGGCAAGTCCGAGTAAGCGGCTCGCGCCGTTGCATCACCTTCAGCAGTAACGTTCCCCGTCGGCCCGGCGATCCCGGGCCGGCGCGGGTACATCCGCCCGAATTCCGCATGCGATGACCAAATCCGAACTCATCGAGATCCTCAGCCGCCGCCAGCCGCACCTCAAGGCCGAGGACGTGGATCTGGCCGTGAAGGCCCTGCTGGAAATGATGGGTGGCGCCCTGTCGCAGGGCGACCGCATCGAGATCCGTGGCTTCGGCAGCTTCTCGCTGCACTATCGTCCGCCGCGCATGGGGCGCAACCCCAAGACCGGTGAATCGGTCGCGCTGCCGGCCAAGCACGTCCCCCACTTCAAGCCGGGCAAGGAGCTGCGCGAACGCGTCAGCGACGTCACGCCCATCGAAGAGGCCGGGGAGTAGTACCCCCGTCAGGCGCGCGTGTCGTTCCGTGCCGACTCCGTTAAGCTAGGCATCGTCCTGCAAGGAGTCGCCTGATGAACATGTTCCGCCTGGTCGTTGCGCTGTTGTTCCTGGCCTACGGACTCGTCATCGGCGTGCTCAATACGCAGCCGATCACGTTGAAACTCCTCTTTACCGAATTCCAGACGTCGTCCGGCGTCGGCATCATGCTGTCCCTCCTGCTGGGCGTCGTGGTCGGCGGGCTGATCGTGCTGGCCACGCTGGTATGGCCGCTGTATGCCAAGCTCAGGAAGGCGACCCGGGCGGCGTCCCCACCGGTGACGGGAGCGGGCCCCTCGTCGGCCGTCGACGGCGGCGCCTGACGACATGGCTTTCCTCACCGAATGGTTCTGGTTCTTCCTGTTCCTTCCGCTGGCTGCGCTCAGCGGCTGGATCATCGGCCGCCGCGGTGGGCAACGGCATGGTGATACCCAGGTCAGCCGGCTGTCGAGTACCTATTTCCGTGGCCTGAACTACCTGCTCAACGAGCAGCCGGACAAGGCGATCGAACTGTTCCTGCACATCGCGGAGCTGGACAAGGAGACGTTCGAAACACAGGTCGCATTGGGGCATCTGTTCCGACGTCGCGGTGAAGTGGATCGCGCGATCCGCCTGCATCAGGGGCTGGTGCAGCGCGCCGATCTCAGCGATGCCCAGCGCGTCCAGGCGTTGCTGGCACTGGGCGAGGACTACATGCGATCGGGCCTGCTGGACCGCGCAGAGACGGTCTTCAGCGATCTTGCCCAGATCGACCAGCGAGCGCCGCAGGCACTCAAGCACCTGATCGGCATCTACCAGGCGGAGCGCGACTGGGAGAAGGCCATCGACAATGCGGTCCGCTATGAGGAAGTCACGGCGGAACCGATGGGCAAACTGGTGGCCCAGTTCGAGTGCGAACTGGCGGAGCGGCATCGCACGGCGAACAACGGCGAGGAAGCCCGCGCCGCGGTCGCCCGTGCTTACCAGGCCGATGCGGGCAGCGTCCGCGCGGGCATTATCGAAGGCCGCATCGAAACCGACGCGGGCAATGCGGAGGCGGCCATTCGCGCGTTCGAACGCGCCGCTCGCCACGACCCGGACTATCTGCCGGAAGTGCTGCCCAGCCTGCTTGCCAGTTATGACCAGGTTGGCGACCTGTCTGGCGCGCGCGCGTTCCTCTCCGAAATGTGCGAGCACTACCGGGGCATCGCTCCGGTGCTGGCACTGACGAAACTGGTTGAGCGCCAGGAAGGCGTCGCCGCCGCGCGCGCCTATCTTGCCCGCCAGCTGAAGGATCGGCCTTCGGTCAGGGGCGAGGCGTCGCTGATCGACCTGACGTTGGCCGAAGGGGCAGACCCGGCGGCCACCCTGCACGATCTGAAGCACATCACGGACCAGTTGCTGGTGCGCAACCCGAGCTACCGTTGTACGCGTTGCGGTTTTGGTGCCCGTACCCACCACTGGCAGTGCCCGAGCTGCAAGGAGTGGGGCACGGTCAAACCACTGCTGAATTACGCGGTGGTCTGATGCGGGACCTGCTCGTATGGCTGGCCGTGCTCGCACTGGGCGCGGCCGTCGCAACGTGGTGGGCGCGCCACTATGCGCTGCGCGGCAATCTGATGGACCATCCCGGGGAGCGTCGCAGCCACCACGTCGCCACGCCGCGTGGTGGCGGCATTGCGATCGTGATCGTCGTATTCGCCGCGGGTGTTTATCTGGCCTGGCAGTCGACGTCCTTGAGCGCGTTGTGGATCGGCTTCCTGCCGGGGCTTCTGATCGTGGCCGGCATCGGGTGGTGGGACGACCATCGTCCGCTGTCGCCCTGGTTGCGACTGGCGGTGCAGGCGCTTGCCGCAACGATGCTCGCGGTCGGGGCGGCGTGCCAGGCCAACCACTGGCTTCCTGCCCTGATCGTATTCGGGGCGGCGATGGTGCTGGTCAACGTCTGGAACTTCATGGATGGCATCAATGGTCTGGCTGCCAGTCAGGCAGCACTTGCCGCGCTGGCGTATGCCGGGCTGCTGACGGGAGAATGGTATTGGCTGGCGCTGGCCCTGTTCGCCGGTTGCCTCGGCTTCCTGCCTTTCAATTTTCCCCGTGCCCGCATTTTCCTGGGGGATGTGGGGAGTGGCGCTTTGGGTTACACCCTGGCAGGGCTGGCGGCGGCCGCGCTGATCAGCATGCCGCCCCCGACGGCGCCCCTGTTGCTGCTGCCGCTGTGCGCTTTTCTCGTCGACGCGGGCTTCACGCTGTGCGGGCGCATGCTGCGCGGCGACCGATGGTGGACGCCGCATGTCGGGCACCTCTATCAACGAGGCGCGCGACGATACGGACATACCGCAGTCACCTTGGTTTACATGGCGTTCGGTGGCGTTAGCTTATTGTTAAGCTATGCGCTGTCAGGGTCGGTCACATCCGCTCCTGTCCTCGCTTTCATCGTGTGGTACGCGCTGGGCGGGGCACTGTGGTTTTCATTGCGCCGGGGATGGCGTGATTAGTATCGGGAGAGGGAACTGATGGAATCCTGGCGAGACCGATTGAGCGGCCTCATGCCGCGCGCGCTGGTGGCGGCACATGACCTGGCCATGGTGTGGCTGTGCTGGCAGGTCCTGCATCGATTCCGGTACGCCATGCTGGCGCACGCTCCCGACTTCCCCTTGTGGTCCAACGAAATCGCCGTCGTCCTTCTGGCGCAGGGCGCTGTCTTCTGGTGGATGGGGCTTTACCGCGGCCTGTGGCGTTTTGCCAGCCTGCCTGACCTGTGGAACATCGTGAAGGCCTGCGCGCTCGGATTTCTGGGCGTGGTGCTGGGCCTGTTCTTCTACAACCGTTTCGGCTCCACGCCCCGCGCCGTCCTGGGCTTCTATCCTTTTGCGCTGGTGGGGTTCCTGGGTCTTCCGCGACTGGCCTACCGGGCCTGGAAGGACAGCCAGGTCCAGCGCAGTAACGAGAGTGCGTCGCGCGTCCTGGTCCTGGGTGCCGGGCGTGCAGGCGAGGCGCTGGTCCGCGAACTCCGACGGACAGGGGTCTACCACCCGGTCGCGTTCCTTGATGACGCAGCGCGGCTCCATGGTTCCAAGTTGCTGGGCATACCGGTCCTTGGTGGTCTGGAGAGCGCGGCGGCGGTCGCGCGCGAAACTGCGGCACGGATGCTGGTGATCGCCATGCCTTCCCTGGATGCCCCGTCCATGCAGCGGGTCGTGGCGATCTGCGAGAGCACCGGACTGCCCTTCCGCATGGTGCCGCGTCTGGTGAACGTCCTTGAGGGCCAGTCGATGCCCGGCGACCTCAAGGAAGTCGCGATCGAAGATCTGCTGGGGCGCAAGTCGGTCACGCCGGACTGGAAGCTGATTCGCGGCTGGCTGGGTGGCCGCACGGTCATGGTGACGGGGGCAGGGGGGTCCATCGGTTCGGAACTTTGCCGCCAATGTGCCCGGCATGGCGCACAGCGCATTGCGCTGGTCGAGATCGACGAACTCGCGCTCATCACGATCCAGGGCGACCTGCGGCGCGCATTCCCGGATCTCGAAGTGCTGCCCGTGCTGGGCAACTGTGGCGACCCTGCCGTGATTGCGCACGCGCTGCGAGTCGCGGAACCCGATGCCGTGTTCCATGCTGCGGCCTACAAGCAGGTCCCCTTGCTGGAAGGCCACCTGCGTGAAGCCATCGGCAACAACGTGCTCGCGACGGAGACGGTTGCCCGCGCTTGTCGCGAGGCAGGCGTGGGCACGTTTGTCCTGATCTCCACCGACAAGGCAGTGGACCCGGTCAACGTGCTGGGCGCTACCAAACGACTGGCCGAGATGGCCTGCCAGGCGCTGGACGATGTGCGATCTTCCACTCGCTACGTCACCGTGCGCTTCGGAAACGTCCTCGATTCGGCGGGCAGCGTGGTACCGCTGTTCCGCGACCAGATCCGCAAGGGCGGGCCGGTCACCGTCACCGACCCCGACGTGACGCGCTACTTCATGACCATTCCGGAGGCCTGCCAGCTGATCCTGCAGGCGGCTTCGGGAGCGGCGCACGCGTCGATCTACACGCTGGACATGGGCGATCCGGTGCCGATCCGCCTGCTGGCCGAGCAGATGATCCGCCTGGCGGGCAAGCAACCCGGGCGCGATATCGCCATCGTCTATACCGGCCTGCGTCCGGGCGAAAAGCTGCACGAGACGTTGTTCCATGCCGACGAGCGCTACCAGCCGACATCGCACTCGAAGATCATGAAAGCGCTGGCGCGCGAGGTGTCGCCGGAGTTCCTGGACTTGGCCATGCAGCGCTTGCGTGCGGCGCATGCCCGCTACGACACCGCCGAACTTGGCGAAGTGTTGCGGGTCGCGGTACCCGAGTTCGCCCCGCTGTCAAACGAACAGGACGAAGCGTCGGCTAATATCGTGGTCTTCCCAGGCCGCGACGCACGCAGGACCCGATGACCCGAGCCAGAATCCGCAAGGCCGTGTTCCCCGTGGCGGGGCTCGGCACCCGCTTCCTGCCCGCCACCAAGACCGTACCCAAGGAGATGCTGCCGATCATCGATCGGCCCCTGATCCAGTACGCGGTGGACGAAGCGATCGAGGCGGGATGTGACACGCTGATTTTCGTCACGAACCGCTACAAGCATGCGGTAGCGGACTATTTCGACAAGGCTTACGAACTCGAACAGAAGCTCGAGCGGGCAGGCAAGGCCGAACAGCTGGAACTGGTGCGCAACGTGCTGCCGCCGCACGTCCGGGCCGTCTTCGTCACTCAGGCCGAAGCGCTGGGGCTGGGACATGCGGTGTTGTGCGCCAAGCCGATCGTGGGTGATGAGCCGTTTGCCGTGCTGCTTCCGGACGATCTGATCTGGAACCGCGGTCCCGGTGCGCTCAAGCAGATGGCCGATGCCGCAGAGGCGAGCGGAAGCAGTGTCATCGCCGTGCAGGATGTGCCACGGGAGCAGACCGGCAGCTACGGCATCGTGGCGACCGATGCGTTCTCCGGGCGCGAGGGGCGTATCAGCGCCATTGTCGAGAAGCCCAAGCCCGATGTCGCCCCCAGCACGCTCGCCGTCGTCGGCCGGTATGTGCTCGACGCACGCATCTTCTCACTGCTGGAGAGCACCACGCCGGGTGCCGGCGGCGAAATCCAGCTGACCGATGCCATCGCCGCGTTGCTTGGCGAAAAGCCCGTCCATGCGTATCGCTTCCAGGGCACGCGATTCGATTGCGGCACGCACATAGGCCTTATCGAGGCGACGATCCGCTACGCCCTCGATCACGAGAAGCTCAGCGATGCCGCGCGCGACACGATGCAGCGTGCCTTGAACGAATTGGGTGTGCGGGACCTGGGCTGACGGCCCCGACGGCGACTTTTCGGGAGATCGCTTCGTGCTGTCGTCATCCCGCAACTACTACGTGGACACGGCGGGTGCGCCCCCGGTGCTGCCGTCACTCGCGTCGCGCGTCGACGCCTCTGTCTGCGTGATCGGAGGCGGCTTCGCCGGACTGAATACGGCGCTGGGCCTGGCGGAGCGTGGTGTCAGGGATGTCGTCTTGCTCGAAGCGGATACGCCAGCCTTCGGCGCGTCGGGTCGCAATGGCGGCTTCGTGTTCGGCGGCTTCTCGCGTGGCGAGGCGGCGCTGCTGCGCGATCTCGGTCCGGGCCGCGCGAAAGCGCTCTACGCCGGTACGACGCAGGCGGTGGAGCTGATCCGTGGCCGGATGGCGCGGCACGGTATCGATTGCGACGATACCCAGGCCGGCATCCTGTGGGCGAACTGGTTCCGTGACCGTGAGGTGCTGAGGACACGGCAAGCGCTGCTCGCCGATACGTTCGGGCAGGACTGGCAATGGGTGGACCGCGACGAGGTCCGCCGGCAGCTGCGCACGACGCGCTATCACGATGCCTTGTTCGAAGCGCGTGCCTTCCACTTCCATCCCCTGAAGTACGCGAACGGACTGGTGCGCGCGGCACGCGAGCTGGGGGTCTCGATCCTTGCGCAGTCGCCCGCAATTTCGCTGGCGAAGATAGGCGAAGGCTGGCGTGTCATGACGCCGTCGGGAAGCGTCGACGCGCAGCACGTGGTGCTTGCCTGTGGAGGCTATCTTGCCGGTCTGCACCGACGGGTGGATGCCGGCGTGCTGCCGATCGCGACGTACGTGATGGTGACCGAACCGCTGGGCGAACGGATGGACGAGGCGATGCGCACCCGTGCCGCCGTCTACGACACCCGCTTCGCGTTCGACTACTACCGGCCTTTGCCGGACTCACGGCTCTTGTGGGGTGGCCGGATCTCGATCCTGGACCGCTCGCCACACGCGGTCAGGCGGCTGTTGTATCGCGACATGCTGAAGGTCTATCCGCAGCTCGAAGGTGTGGCGGTCGATTACGCATGGTCGGGCCTCATGAGCTATGCGCGTCACGAGATGCCGCAGATCGGCCAGGTGGAAGCGGGTCTCTGGGTGGCGCAGGCGTTCGGTGGGCATGGGGTGGCGCCGACCACGCTGGCAGGCGAGGTCATTGCCGCCGCCATCGCGGAAGGCGACGAACGTTGGCGCGAATTTTCAGCGTACGGGCTGGTGTCGGCCATGAAGCCCGCCGGCTTCCTGGGCGCGCAGGTGAGTTACTGGTGGGCGGAGGCGAAAGACGCCTGGAAGGCCAGCAGTAAAGCGCAGAGGGATGCATGAGCGAGCCCGAGGACGTCATCGCCTGGGTTGACTTCATGCGCGTGCAGCTATGTGCAGGGACCGTGCTGCGCGTGGAGCCATTCCCCGAAGCACGCAAACCTACATGGAAGGTGTGGGTCGACTTCGGCCCGCATGGCGTAAAGAAAACCAGTGCGCAGATCCGCTCGCTGTATGCTCCCGAAGATCTGGTGGGGCGGCAGATCGTCGGCGTCATCAATTTCCCGCCGAAGCAGATAGGCCCGTTCGTTTCCGACTTCCTGCTGACGGGATTCCCCACGGACGAAGGCGTCGTGGTGACGACGATCGAGCGCCCGGTACCGGATGGAACCCGCATGGCCTGACCTGCCTCCACGGTCGCAAAGAAATGGCGCCTTCCGGCGCCATTTCCTTGTTGACTGGGACACGCCTGTTACAGCGATTCGAAGATGCCCGCCGCCCCCATGCCGGTACCGATGCACATGGTGACCATGCCGTACTTCTGCTGGCGGCGGCGCATGCCGTGCACGATGGTGGCGGTGCGGATGGCGCCGGTCGCGCCGAGCGGATGGCCGAGGGCAATGGCACCGCCCAGCGGATTGATCTTCGAAGGGTCCAGCTCGCTGTCGCGGATCACCGCCAGCGCCTGCGCAGCGAAGGCTTCATTGAGTTCGATCCAGTCCAACTGGTCCTTGGTCAGCCCGGCCTGCTTCAGCGCCTTCGGAATCGCCGCGATCGGGCCGATGCCCATCACTTCCGGACGCACACCGGCCACGGAGAAGCTGACGAAACGCGCCAGCGGGGTCAGGCCGTAATCCTTGATCGCCTGTTCCGACGCCAGCAGTACACCGGCGGCACCGTCGCTCATCTGCGACGACGTGCCCGCGGTGACGGTACCGCCGAACTGCGGATTGCGGAACACGGTCCGCAGCTTGGCCAGACCTTCCAGCGAGGTGTCCGCGCGCGGGCCTTCATCCTGCTCGACCAGCAGCTTCTTCAGGCGCACCGTGTTGCCGGCGAGGTCGGGCTGGCGCGAAACGACCTCGTACGGACTGATCTCGTCCCGGAACTCACCGGCCGCCTGTGCCGCCAGCGCCTTCTGGTGCGAAGCCATCGCGAAGGCGTCCTGGTCTTCGCGCGAGATCTTCCATTCCTCGGCGACCTTCTCGGCGGTAATGCCCATGCCGTAGGCGATGGCAACGTGGTCGTTGTCGAACACGCTGGGCGCCATGGCGATCTTGTTGCCCATCATCGGCACCATGCTCATGCTTTCGGTGCCGCCGGCCAGCATCAGGTCGGCATTGCCCAGGCGGATCTGGTCCGCCGCCATCGCCACGGCCTGCAGGCCGGACGAGCAGAAGCGATTGATGGTCTGCGCGGCGATGGTGTTCGGCAGGCCGGCCAGCAGCAGGCCGATGCGTGCCACGTTCATGCCTTGCTCGCCCTCGGGCATGGCGCAGCCGATGATGGCATCGTCGATGCGGTTGAGGTCGATGCCCGGTGCCTGCGCCACGACCGACTTCAGCACGTGCGCCAGCATGTCGTCGGGACGGGTATTGCGGAACACGCCCTTGGGCGCCTTGCCGACGGGCGTGCGGGTGGCGGCGACGATATAGGCTTCTTGTACTTGCTTGCTCATTTCACTAGGTCCTTGTCGTCGGTCAGTTACGCAGCGGCTTGCCGGTTTTCAGCATGTGCGCGATGCGGGCCTGGGTCTTTTCCTGCTGGGCCAGCTCGACGAAATGCTTGCGCTCCAGCTTCAGCAGCCACTCCTCGTCGACC
>CAMPIO010000114.1 GCA_946886405.1 uncultured Pseudoxanthomonas sp. | reverse complement strand
TTCGCCCTTTTTTGTTTCTCCCGGATCCCGCTGACCTAGCAGCAGCGAAACCCGCTCCTGCCGCCAAACCGAGCCTCCTGCCGTTCCCGGAAGAACGTCTTGTAGTCCATCGGCTCGCGGTCGGGATGCTTTTCGAGGATGTGCCGGACATAGTTGTCGTAGTCCGGCACGCCGCAGCACAGCCGCGCCGTCTGCACCAGCCTTCGCCACACACGCTTGTGTGCGGCGAAGTGCGAGAGCGGGACGAGTTCGGTGCCCATGGGTTACAGCCACACCTTCTGCTGCTCTTCCGTCAGCGCGACATACGGCGACTCGCGGTCGCTGCGTTCGCTGCTGCGGCGCGCCTTCAGGATCGCCTTGACCGCGTAGAGCAGCACGCTGAACACCACGAACAGGAACAGCACGGTCAGACCGGTGTTGACATAGCTGTTGATCACCACCTGGTGCATCTGGCTCATGCTCTTTGCGGCACCCAGCAGTTGGCCATCGGCGATGGACGCCTGGTACTTCTTCGCCTGGGCGACGAAGCCGACCGCCGGGTTGCTGTCGAAGATCTTGATCAGGCCGGCATACGTCGTGCAGATCAGCAGCCAGATCGCCGGGACGACAGTGACCCAGGCGTAGCGGTCGCGCTTCATCTTGAACAGCACCACCGTGCACAGCATCAGCGCGATGCCGGCCAGCATCTGGTTGGCGATGCCGAACAGCGGCCACAAGGTGTTGATGCCGCCCAGCGGATCGACCACGCCCTGATAGAGGAAGTAGCCCCATAGCGCGACGCAGCCGGCCGTGCCGACGACGTTGGCGCCCCAGGAATCCGTCCTGCGCAGTGGCGGGATGAAGTTGCCCAGCAGGTCCTGCAGCATGAAGCGGCCGGCACGCGTACCGGCATCCACCGCGGTCAGGATGAAGAGCGCTTCGAACAGGATGGCGAAGTGGTACCAGAACGCCATCATCGCGTCGCCACCGGGCAGGGCGTCGTGCAGGATCACGGCGATGCCCACCGCCAGCGTCGGTGCGCCACCGGCGCGTGAAATGATGGTGCCTTCGCCGATGTTGTGGGCCGTCTGTTCCAGCATCTCCGGCGTCACCAGGAAGCCCCAGCTGCTGACCTTCGCGGCCACGTCGACGGCGCTCGTGCCGATCGCAGCGGCCGGGCTGTTCATGGCGAAGTACACGCCCGGCTCGATGATCGACGCCGCAACCAGCGCCATGATGGCGACGAACGATTCCATCAGCATGCCGCCGTAGCCGATGTAGCGCGCGTGCGTTTCATTGGCCAGCAGCTTGGGCGTGGTGCCCGACGAGATCAGCGCATGGAAGCCCGATACGGCGCCGCAGGCGATCGTGATGAACAGGAACGGGAACAGGCCGCCCTTCCACACCGGACCGTCGCCGGTGCTGGCGAACTCGGTGAATGCCGGCATCTTGAGCGAGGTGACTTCCGGGCTTGCGATGACGATGCCGATGGCCAGCGCCACGATCACGCCGATCTTCAGGAAGGTCGACAGGTAATCGCGCGGTGCCAGCAGCAGCCACACGGGCAGCACGGCGGCGACGAAGCCGTAGCCGATCAGCATCCAGGTGATCTGGGTGCCGGTGAAAGTGAAGGCGGGGCCCCACGTTGGATGCGCGCCGACCTTGCCGCCGAACCAGATGGCCAGCAGCAGCAGGACGATGCCGACCACCGAGATCTCTCCGATCTTGCCGGGGCGGATGTAGCGCATGTAGATGCCCATGAAGATCGCGATGGGCATCGTGGCGATCACCGTGAACATGCCCCACGGGCTTTCAGCCAAGGCCTTCACCACGATCATCGCCAGCACCGCGAGGATGATGATCATGATCAGGAAGGCGCCGAACAGCGCGATGGTGCCGGCCACTTGGCCCATTTCCTCGCGGACGAGGTCACCGAGCGAGCGGCCATTGCGGCGGCTTGAGATGAACAGCACCATGAAGTCCTGCACCGCACCGGCGAGCACCACACCGGCGATCAGCCAGAGCATGCCGGGCAGGTAGCCCATCTGTGCGGCCAGCACAGGGCCGACCAAGGGGCCGGCGCCGGCGATGGCGGCGAAGTGATGGCCGAACAACACATGCTTGTTGGTCGGTACGTAGTCCAGGCCGTCATTGTGGATATGCGCCGGCGTGGCCCGTGTCGGGTCCAGGCCCATCACGTTCTTCGCGATGTAGAGGCTGTAGTAGCGGTAGGCGACCAGGTAGATGGACACCGCCGCGACGACGATCCACAACGCACTGATCTGTTCGCCCTGGCGAAGCGCCACCACGCCCAGACACACCGCGCCGAGCAGCGCGAGCGCTGCCCAGCCGATCTTGGAAAAACCGTTCATTCGGGAACCCTCCGGCAAGTCACGACAAGGGTCACCCCATGGGGGAAGCCGGTCAATCCGTAATCCCGGATTCAGCCTTCGACTTTGGTCGCAGTCCGGCGCCGTACTGCCGTCAGAGCCAGCGCGAACGCTTGAACAGCCGGTACAGCCCGAAGCAGGCGAGGGCGACGCCCGCGATCAGGGCGGGATAGGCGAAGCGTCCCCCGAGTTCCGGCATGTGTTCGAAGTTCATGCCGTACCAGCTGGTGATCAAGGTCGGTGCGGCAAGCAGGGCGGCCCACGCGCCGAGGCGCTTGACGATCTCACCCTGCGCCAGCGTCACCAGCGACAGGTTCACGCTGAGTGCGGTGGTCAGCATCTCGCGCAGCGTATCGGTGTATTCGTTGACACGCAGCACGTGATCCTGCACGTCGCGAAAGTACAAGCGCACCTCCTCGGGGATCAGCGGGCTCTGCGAGCGGGTCAGCTGGGCGAGCACGTCCTGGAGCGGCGCCACCGCCAGCCGCATCTGGGTCAGTTCGCGCTTCAGTTCGTACAGCTTCACCACCGTCACCCGCCGATAGGTGTCGGCGAAGATGTCTTTCTCCAGCGCATCCAGCGTCTGCTTGAACTGGTCGATGATCGGCCGGTAGTTGTCGACGATGTAGTCGAGCACCGCATAGAGCCCATACGACGGACCCAGCGCGAGCAGTTCGGGCTCGCGCTGCACACGTTCACGCACCGGTGCGTACGACAGCGATGCGCCATGGCGCACCGTCACCAGGTAACGCGGACCAAGGAACGCATGGGTCTCACCGAACTTGATGCGGTCGTCCACCACCTGCGCCGTGTGCACGGCCACGAACAGCGAGTTGCCATAGGCTTCCAGTTTCGGGCGCTGGTGCGCGTTCTGGGCGTCCTCAACCGCAAGATCGTGCAGGCAGAACTCTTCCTGCAGCTTCTCCAGGATCGCATCGGCCGGTTCGTACAGGCCTACCCAGATGAAGCTGCCATCGTCGATGGCGAGGACGTCGCTGATTTCGTCCAGACTGATGTCGCGCCGCTTGCCGCCCTTGTCGTAGACCACGCAATTGATGACGCACTGGGGCAGGACGGGTTTCGTATCGATGGCTGCGAGATCATTCATGGCGTGAATCGTGCGCCACGCGGCGGCATCCGACAAGCCCGTATGCCTCCTGTAGGAGCGACGTGAGTCGCGACCGTGCCAATCAAGTCCGTTGAACGTCTGTCATGCACGGATCCTGTGGAAAACGTGTCAACGCTTCCGCAGGATCCGTCTTCCATCGGCATCGCTGGGTGTTGCGGGTCTGCGGTCGCGACTCACGTCGCTCCTACAGCAAGCCACAACACTACTGCGCCACGAAGCGGATCGCCTGACCACCACCCGGCGCCAATCTCAGCGTCAGCGTGTCACCACGCGTCACGCTGCGCTCCTCGATCACGATGTCCTGCGGCGCGGTCTTCCAGTTCGCCTTGTCGCCGTCGCGGTAGATCTGCGCCGTGTAGCGGCGGCCGTCGTCGAGGAAGGTCAGCGGCACGCTCAGCGTGCGGCCGTCCTCGTCCGTCAGCGCGCCGAGGTACCAGTTGTCGCCGCCGCGCTCCTTGCGGGCAACGGTTACGTAGTCGCCGACCTCGCCGTTCAGCACGCGCGTGTCGTCCCAGTCCACCGGCACGTCCTTGATGAACTGGAACGGTGCCGGATTCTTCTCGTAGTTCTCCAGCAGGTCGGCCGCCATCTGCAATGGGCTGTAGATCACCACGTACAGCGACAGCTGCTTGGCCCACGTGGTGGCGATGCCGTCGGTGGAGCGCGTCTTCATGCCGAAGATGCCGGGCGTGTAATCCATCGGGCCGGCCAGCAGGCGGGTGAACACCAGGTTGGCTTCATGCTCGGGCGGATTGCCGGGCTGGCCCCAGGCGCTGAATTCCATGCCGCGGGCGCCTTCCCGGGTGATCCAGTTCGGATACGTGCGACGCAGGCCGCTGTCCTTGATCGGCTCGTGCGGGTTGACGGCGATATGACGCTTGGCGGCCTCGGTCACCACCTTCAGATGGTGGCGCGCCATGTCCTGCCCTTCGTGCCACGCGTAATGGCGCTTGCCGTCGATGCCGGTGACCTTGGCCTGGCTGGCGTCTGCCACGTAGCCGGTCTTCACCGCCGGCACGCCGACGCGTTCGTACAGGTCGAACGCGTCGCCCAGTTGGGTCTCGTAGTGCGCCGCATTGGCGGAGGTTTCGTGGTGGCCGATCAGCACCACGTTCTTCGCGCGGGCATAGGCGCTCAACGCTTCCAGATCGAAGTCCGGATACGACTTCGTGAAGCTGAAGTCCTCGCCATTGCCGAACCAGTCGCCGTCCCAGCCCACGTTCCAGCCTTCCACCAGCACGCCGCCCAAGCCGTGCTTGGCGGCGAAGTCGATGTGCTTGCGGACGTTCTCGTTGGTGGCGCCGTGCTTGGGCCCGGAGGCCCAGCTCTTCAGCTCCAGGTGCATCTCCCACCACACGCCGACGTACTTCATCGGCTTCACCCACGACACGTCGCCGAGGGCGTTGGGTTCGTTGAGGTTGAGGGTCAACCCGGACATCGCCAGACCCGCTGCATCGTCGCTGAGCAACAGCGTGCGCCAGGGCGTGTCGAACGGTGCCGCACGCACCACCTTGCCCTCACCAATGCCGGGCGTCAGGTCCGCCTTCAACTTGCGGCCGTCGACCCGGGTCAGGTTCATGCCGCTGTAGTCCACCAGCGCCGCTTCGTGGATCGACAGGTGGGTGCCGTCGTCGAACTTGAAGGTGATCGGCGTCTGCGCATCACCGATCTGCTGTACGGGCGTGCGGTGATACAGGTATTCCTCGCGGTTCCATTCGCCGGCGGGGATCCACCACGCCGTGGCATCGCGCGCCAGCGAGAACTCGGTCAGTTCCTCGCTGATCTTCACCTGCTCCAGTCCGGGCTGCTCCGGGAAGCGGTAGCGGAAGCCGGCGCCGTCGTCGAACACGCGGAACACCACGTCGAAGCGGCGGAAAGGCTTCGCCTTTTCCTTCAGCGTGACCGTCAGTTCGTTGTAGTGGTTGCGGATGAAGCGGCGCTCGCCCCAGGGCTGCTCCCAGGTCTCGTCGAAGCTGCGCGTGCGCGGCTGCACGATTTCGATGTTGCGCTCGAACTTCGGCGCATCCAGCAGCAGGAAGCCAAGCCGCGACGGCGTGATGACCGGCTGTCCCTTGCGCGATACGGCATAGGCGGGGCGGCCGTCGTTGTCGGTGGACAGTTCCACCACGATGGAGCCGTCAGGCGATGCGACGCGCGGTCCCGGGGCGGCATGGGCCGACGCGGCGACGGCGAACACGACAAGCGTGGAGAGGAAACGGAGCATGCGACCCTCGCGATAGGCAGAGGGCCGCATCGTGCGTGGCGTGGATCAGTGCGACAAGCGTCGCGGCATGAATACGTATGCAAGCGCCAGATGCACGGGCAGCAGCAACGCGGTCCAGGTCTGGTTGTATTGCAGCCGCAACGGCAGCCAGTGCAGGAACCAGGCGACCAAGGCACCCATCGCGATGGCGACCGCGAGCCAGCGGAGCCATCGGGCAGGCGTGCGGCGGCGCAGCACGGCAATTGCGCCGGGAACCAGCAGCACGCACAGCGGATCCAGCAGCAACAGGTTGCGATTCGCCCATGCGGCCCAGTGCTCGGTGAAGCCCCACAGATAGACCAGCAGACCGCCGCCGATGAAGCACACCAGCCAGAAGGGCAACGCGATGCTGGCCACGGCGCGTGGCCAGCGCCGGCCGGCGAAGGCGAGGGCGGTCGCGATGAGTACGCCCGCACCCAGCCAGGGCAACCAGCGGCGCGGCGTTTCCGCAGGCTCCGCCGCGATCCGGTGCGGCAGCAACTGCATTTCCGACTGCACCAGGGGGCGGCCTGCGGCGTTCTTTGCCTCGCGCAGGCTGTCGGCGAGGCGCATCGGCACGAACGCCTCTTCCCATCGCGACATCGGCTTGTCGGCGTTCGGCCCCAGTCCGAGGTCGAAGCCCAGCCACATCCAGGTTGCCGGCGATGCCAACCGCACGGCCTCGCTGCGGAAGGTATTGCCGCGCGAGCGCCCGGCGAGCTGCGATTTCAGCCTTCCGCCGAGCGCGGCATCCAGCGCATCGCGGACCTGCGTGGAGCAGTTGGAGGTGAAATAGTCGTAGCGGTAGCGCGCATTCTCCGGCTTCGCCCGCTCGGCCAATGCATCGGCCAGCGCCTGCGCCTCGGTCGGCGCAATGTCCAGCCACTGCAGCGACACGCCGCGCCCGCTGTCGCGGTACTGCATCAGGTCCTGCTCGAACGGCAGTGCGACCAGGTAATACATCATGTGGCCGCGCGCGAAATTGCCGACGAAGTCGGCTTCGCCCGGATCGAAGAAGCCGAAGTTGTACGAGATCGCATCGCCGTTGGCGGGATCGATCACCACGATGGCGTTGTGGCCGAAGCGCTCGAAGAACACCTCGCCCGGCGCCATCGTCGCCACGCCGATCCGCGGCGCCGCCCACGCGGCCGACGCCAGCAGCCACAGCACGCCCAGCAACGCCAGGCGTGTGGCTGCGTTACGCATCCGCCAGCACTCCAACGTGGAAGGCGTGCACGCGGCGCGCATCGGCACGCGCGACGCGGAACATGAAGCGTCCAAGCGTCAGCTCCTCCCCGGTTTCCGGCAGGTGGCCGATGGCCGCGGTGATCAGGCCGCCGACGGTGTCGTATTCGTCGTCGAGGAAGTCGGCGCCGAAACGCTCGTTGAAGTCCGAAATCGGCGTCAGTGCATCGACCACGAACTGCCCATCGGCCTGCGCCGCGATCAGGGCCGCGCCGTCCTCGGCTTCATCGTGTTCGTCGTCGATCTCGCCGACGATCTGTTCCAGCACGTCCTCGATGGTGACCAGGCCGGCCACGCCACCGTACTCGTCCACGACGATCGCCATGTGGTTGCGCGACAGCCGGAATTCCTTGAGCAGCAGGTTGAGCTTCTTCGATTCGGGAATCAGCACCGCGGGCCGCAGCAACTCGCGCACGCTGCCCGGACCGTTGTCGGCGACCACGCCGCGCAGCAGGTCCTTGGCGAGCAGGATGCCGAGGATCTCGTCCTTGTTCTCGCCATGCACCGGGAAGCGCGAGTGGCCGGACTCCACCACATCCTTCATCAGGTCTAGGAAGCGCGCTTCCACCGGCAGCGAGACCATCTGCGCGCGCGGCACCATGACGTCGCCGACCGTCAGGTCGGCGACCGAAATGGCGCCTTCCATCATCTTCAGGGTGTCGCTGGCGATCAGGCCGTCGGACTGCGCATCGCGCAGGATGGCCACCAGATCATCGCGTGTGCTGGGTTCGCCGGAGAACGCCGAACTGAGGCGGTCCAGCCAGGTGCGCCGTTTCTCCGAGGGTCTGTCGGAGCCTTCCGGCGCGAGGGTACTGTCGTCTTCTGACATCTCTTGAGAGCGGTCGCCCCCCGGGGGCGTGGCGGTCAGTCTAACCCGGTTGGGCAGCCTGCGCAGGCGCCGCCAATGGCTCCGCAGGTTCGTCCGCGGGCTCCTCCTCGGGCAGGTCCAGGCTGTAACTGCAGCCGACGAGGGTCTTGCCGGGATGCGAGGACACATTGCTGACGTTGAGCACCGCCGAGTCGATCAGGGCCTTGCCGGACGCCGGGTCGAGCGTCTCCTCGCTGCGGACCTCCTTGCCGAACATCGCCTTCGCAGGCGTATCGATGGCGGTTTCCAGCGCCAGCTGCTTCGCCAGGGGGCGCGGATCGGGCAGGTCGAGCAGCGCGATCACGCCGCCGCCGGAAAAGGCGATATGGGCGCTTTCGTGCCCGAACACCCGGATCGGCGACGCCAGCCGGTACTCGGTCATGAACATGTTCGCCTGGGGCAATGGCTGCCAGCCCAGTGCGACCGCCTTCAGCGGATCTTCCAATGCCGGCGCCAGCGCGGCGAGCTGGCCGAGGTCCCCGCGGCATTCGACCAGGGCGGCGAGGTCGACGGGGGCTTCCTGGGCCGCGACGGACAGCGGGAAAAGCAGCGCCAGCACCGGCGCGAGCAAGGGGGCACGCAGCATGGGTCAGTCTTCCGCGTAGGGGTCGGCGATGCCGAGTTCGGCCAGGATCTCGCGCTCGAGCTGTTCCATGCACTCGGCTTCCTTGTCGTCCTCGTGGTCCCAGCCGAGCAGGTGCAGCGTGCCGTGCACGGTCATGTGGGCGTAATGCGCGGCGAGCGGCTTCTTCTGCTCCTTCGCTTCGCGCGCGACCACCGGTGCGCAGATCACCAGGTCGCCGAGCAGGGGCATCTTCACGCCTTTGGGCAGCTTGACGCCCTCCGCCATCTCGGCCGGAAAGCTGAGCACGTTGGTCGCGTAGTCGCGTCCGCGGTAGTGCCGGTTGAGCGCGCGGCCTTCCTTGCTGTCCACGATGCGGATGGCGAGGTCCGCTTCGCGGATGCGGCCTTTCAGCGCCGCCGCCACCCACTTGCGGAAACTCACGGCGGACGGGATGCCCGCACGCGGCAACGCGTAATTCACGGCGACTTCGAGACGGACGGGACCTTGGGTCATGGGGTGTGCCTCGGTAGAGTCGAGCTTGCTCGACTGCTCATGGCGTCATCATCCCGCGAAGCAAACCAGCCGAGCAAGCTCGACGCAACGTTCATCACGCGGCCGGCTCGACGTCGGAATCCTTGCCATCGCGCGCATCGTAAGCCCGCACGATCTTCGCCACCAGCGGATGACGCACGACGTCGCGGCTGGTGAAGAAGTTGAACGAAATGCCGTCCACGCCGCGCAATACCTCCAACGCGTCCTTCAGGCCGGATTTCTGGTGCTTGGGCAGGTCGATCTGGGTCAGGTCGCCGGTGACGACGGCGGTGCTTCCGTAGCCGATGCGTGTCAGGAACATCTTCATCTGTTCGATGGTGGTGTTCTGCGCCTCGTCGAGGATCACGAATGCGTCGTTGAGCGTGCGGCCGCGCATGTAGGCCAGCGGCGCGATTTCGATGACGTTCTTTTCCAGCAGCTTGACCACCTTCTCGACGCCCAGCATTTCGTACAGCGCGTCGTAGAGCGGGCGCAGATAGGGATCGACCTTCTGGGTCAGGTCGCCAGGCAGGAACCCGAGCTTCTCGCCCGCTTCCACCGCCGGGCGCACCAGGATCAACCGCTGCACGCGCGACTCGTTCAGCGCCTCGACGGCGCTGGCCACGGCCAGGAAGGTCTTGCCGGTGCCGGCCGGGCCGATGCCGAAGTTGATGTCGTGCGTCGCGATGGCGTGCAGGTACCTGGCCTGGTTCGCGCCACGACCGCGCACGGTGCCGCGCTTGACCTTGATGGCCACGTCCTGGGGCTGGTAGTCCTCGTCGGCGATGCGGTCGACGTTGGCCGCGTTCAGGCGCAGGTGGATGGCCTCGCTGTCGAAGGTCTCGCTGGCGGTCTCCTCGTACAGCGCATGCAGCAACTTTTCGGCGGCGGCGGCCGACTTCTCGGGTCCGGTGATGCGGAATATCGCGCCGCGGTTGGCGATCTCCACGCCCAGGCGCAGTTCGATCTGGCGCAGGTGCGCATCGAACGGGCCGGCCAGGTTGGCCAGGCGCTCGACGTTGTCGGGTTGCAGGGTGAATTCGCGATGGCGGGGTGCGGTCATGGGG
>CAMPIO010000113.1 GCA_946886405.1 uncultured Pseudoxanthomonas sp. | reverse complement strand
TTGCTGCCTTCCGGCCCTGGCGGGATTTTCGACCTAGCGTCGCGAGGGGCCGACGAGGCCACCATGGATTGCAGAACTGGCGGAGAGAGGGGGATTCGAACCCCCGAAGCGCGGTTTAGACGCTTACACACTTTCCAGGCGTGCTCCTTCAACCACTCGGACACCTCTCCGGGACCTGAATGCGGCCAAGGGCTGCTTTCAGGGGCGTGAATTCTAGCCTTCGCAGGGGGCGCGCCACAAGCGAAACCGCCGGATGGTCGCGGAGCGCAGGGGCGGCTGGCGGGGCGTGGCACAATGTCGGCATGTCCTATCTCGTCCTCGCCCGCAAGTGGCGTCCCAAGCGTTTCGCCGAGTTGGTGGGCCAGGAACACGTGGTCCGCGCGCTGACCAATGCGCTGGACAGCGGCCGCGTTCACCACGCCTTCCTGTTCACCGGCACACGCGGCGTGGGCAAGACCACGATCGCCCGCATCTTCGCCAAATCGCTGAACTGCGAGAAGGGCACCAGTGCCGATCCCTGCGGCGAGTGCCGGGCCTGCCTCGACATCGATGCCGGCCGCTACATCGACCTGCTGGAGATCGATGCCGCCTCGAACACCGGCGTGGACGACGTGCGCGAGGTGATCGAGAACGCGCAGTACATGCCGTCGCGGGGCAAGTTCAAGGTCTACCTGATCGACGAAGTCCACATGCTGTCGAAGGCGGCGTTCAATGCGCTGCTGAAGACGCTGGAGGAGCCGCCGGAGCACGTGAAGTTCCTGCTGGCCACCACCGACCCTCAGAAGTTGCCGGTTACCGTGCTGTCGCGTTGCCTGCAGTTCAATCTCAAGCGCCTGGACGAAGCGCAGATCCGCGGCCAGATGACCAAGATCCTGGAGGCCGAAGCGATCGAGGCCGATGCGACCGCCATTGTCCAGCTCGCACGTGCCGCCGACGGCTCGCTGCGCGACGGACTGTCGCTGCTCGACCAGGCCATCGCCTATGCCGGTGGTGCGCTGCGCGACGAGGGCGTGCGTACCATGCTCGGCACGGTGGATCGCACCCAGGTCAGCGCGATGCTCGCGGCCCTTGCGCAAGGTGACGGCGACGAACTGCTGCAGGTCGTGGCGCGCCTGGCAGAGTTCTCGCCGGACTGGGCCGGCGTGCTGGACGCGGTGGCGGAAGCGCTGCATCGCATCCAGGTACGCCAACTGGTGCCATCGGCGAGCGTGGACGCGGAGGGTGTCGATGTGGATGCCTTCTCGGGACAGCTGCGTCCCGAGGTCGTCCAGCTGTGGTACCAGATGGCCCTCAACGGTCGTCGCGACCTGCACCTGGCGCCGAGTGGGCGCGCGGGCTTCGAGATGAGCGTGCTGCGCATGCTGGCCTTCCGACCGGCGCAGGCGGGCGAGATGCGGGGCGAGGCGCGTACGCCGTCGACAACGGCGTCCCCACCGGCTGCTTCCACACCCTCGGCCGGCCCTGCGCCTCACGTGCGTGCGGCCTCGGCGCCGGAACCGGTGATGCCGCCGCAGCAGATGGCGCGCGAAGAGCGTCCGGTGCCCTCGCGACCTGCGGCCCCGACCCTCGATGACGTGCCGCCTTGGCGTCCGGCGGAAACGGCGCCTGTGGCTGCGGTGACCCCCGTCGTTCCGCCGCCATCTGTCGCCTCGACGATGCCCGCAGGCATCGGCATCATCGACGCGGAAACCTGGCTGCATTTCGCAGGTACTTGCGGTCTCAAGGGGGTCGGCAAGCAGCTGGTCGACAACGTCGCCTTCGCCGGCTACGCGAACGGCACGCTGACCCTCGCGCTGGACAGCGGCTTCGATTATCTGCGTTCGGAGCGCACGCTGGGCGAACTTGGCGAGGCGATCGCCAGCCGCTACGGCGTGGCGCCGCGGCTGGCATTCGCGGCGGCGGCACCGGACGGCGAGACGCTGAAGCAGCGCAGCCACCGGCAGCGCGACGAGCGCCAGAACGTCGCCGAAGAAACCTTCATGAACCATCCGGACGTACGGCAGCTGATGCAGCAGCATGGCGCCAGACTCGTGCCGGACTCCATCCGTCCTTACGAAGAGTGATCACGATATGCGTGGAAACATCGCCCAACTGATGCAGCAGGCGCAGAAGATGCAGGAGAACCTGCAGCGCGCCCAGGAAGAACTCGCCAAGCTGGAAGTCACCGGCAACGCTGGTGGCGGCATGGTCAGCGTGACGATGACCGGCGCCAAGGAGTGCCGCAAGGTCCGCATCGATCCTTCACTGCTGTCCGATGCCGAGATGCTGGAAGACCTGATCGCCGCTGCGTTCAACGACGCGTCCAACAAGGTCGATGCCGAGTCGAAGACGCGCATGGGCGCTGCCACGTCCGGCATGCCGCTGCCGCCGGGCATGAAGCTGCCGTTCTGATTCCCGTAGGGACCGGATGACGGCGGCGTTCCGCCGACGGTCCCGGAACGACCATGTCCAGTCCGCTGCTCGAACAGCTCATCGAAGCGTTGCGCGTCCTGCCCGGTGTCGGGCAAAAGACCGCGCAGCGCATGGCGTACCACCTGCTCGATCGCGAACGGGACGGTGGCAAGCGCTTGGCGGGCGTGCTGTCCGAAGCGCTGGACCATATCGGCCATTGCGAGCACTGCCGCGACTTCACCGAGGGGGCGATCTGCTCGCTCTGCGCGAGCGGCAGCCGCGACCGCCACCAGCTCTGCATCGTGGAATCGCCATCCGACCGCCTGGCGATCGAACAGGCCACCGGGTACCGCGGCGTGTACTTCGTGCTGCATGGGCGGCTGTCGCCGCTGGATGGGGTGGGGCCGCGCGAACTGGGTCTGGATGCGCTGTCGGCACGCCTGGCCCAGGGCGAAGTGACCGAACTGATCATCGCCACCAACCCGACGGTGGAGGGCGAGGCGACCGCTCATTACCTCGCGCAGTTGGCGCGGCAGCAGGGCGTGCGACCCAGCCGGCTCGCCCATGGCGTGCCGCTGGGCGGCGAGCTGGAATACGTCGATCGCGGCACGCTGGCGCATGCGTTCGGCGGCCGCAGCGAGATGACCTGACTTCACGCACGGAGATCCGAACCGCCATGACCGACACCATCTTCGCCAAGATCATCCGCCGCGAGATTCCGGCGACCATCGTCTATGAAGACGACGAGGTGCTGGGTTTCAAGGACATCGGGCCGCAGGCGCCGGTGCACGTGCTCTTCATTCCGAAGAACGAGGCGATTCCGACGCTGGACGACGTGCGCCCGGAGCAGGCGCACCTGATCGGCAAGCTCGCGCTGGCGGCTGCAGATTACGCACGCAGCGAAGGCTTCGCGCAGGACGGCTACCGGATCGTCATGAACTGCCGCGAAGACGCCGGGCAGACCGTGTTCCACATCCACCTGCACCTGCTGGCGGGTGCACCGTTGGGACGTTTCGGTACCCCCGGCTAGAAGCGGCCGGGCGCGCCACCATCGGACAAGAAAAAAGCCGCTCGACGAGCGGCTTTTTTCGTTCGTCGCTACGACGTCTTACCACCAGCCCCAACGACCCCAGCGCGGACCCCAGAACGGGTCGTAGTAGGGATAAGGGCGAACGACTTCGACGTCGCGCACTTCCGGCCACAGGTAGACCACATCGGCTGCCACGCGCGGCAACTGGTAGTCGTAGTCGCCGATGCGGGTGCTTTCATAGCCCTCGATCTTGCCAACGAAGGTCACTTCGCGACCTTCGGCGAACACCGCCGGATCATAGAACCCGGCACGGCAGGCGATGAAGCGGCCATCGGTGGCATCGGGTGCCGAGGACAACGGCCGGCCGGTACCACTCAGTGGGCGCGAAACCAACTCGAAGCAGGTGGTGTTCTGGCCAGGCGTCGTGCTGATGATGCGGCCTCCCCAGCGCACCGGTGCGCCGACCTGCGGCGCCCCCACCGAGTCGCGTGGATTGACCTGGGTGAAGCTGCCCTGCAAAGGCGCGGGCGCCGTGGCGCAGGCGGACAGCAGCGCGGCGGCTGCAGCGACGATGGCGAAGCGAAGGTTCATGGCCAGTCTCCAGCGGGTTATGGGCGGTGCCGGCGCAGCTCTTCGATCAGTGCCCGGTGGTCTCCCTCGCTCGGAGCGTAGCGCGCTGCGGCGAAACGGCGGCTGAGTGAAAACAGCAGGTTCGCGCCTGCCGGTCGCTTCGCGGCCACGCGGCGGGCCCAGTCGGTGGCGGTCTCGTGCGATTCCCGGCCCAGCCCCAGGCGCGCATACCGGCGGCCAAGCCGGTGCCAGGCACGCAGCAGCGGATCGCGTTCGCGTTCGCCTCGCGCCAGCCACCAGGCCATCCAGCCGAGCGTGCCCAGCGCGGCCACGGCGAACAGCACGCTCAAGCCTCTGCCTCCCAGGCCATTTCCACCGAGACGTTCGAGCAGTTGCGCCTGTCGCCGGGCATCGAACCCGAGCACCAGGTCGTTCCAGCCGCGCCTCAGCCAATCGCTGACGCTGCCGAACCCCTCCAGCGTCATCCGCCCGGCATCGACATCGTCGCCCAGGCGATCGTCGAGGGTGTCGTAGATGCGCTCGGGTGCTACCGCTGCGGTGGGGTCCACCCGCGTCCAGCCACGGGCGGGCAACCACACTTCTGCCCATGCATGCGCATCCATGTGCCTGATGACCCAATAGCCGCCCAGCCGGTTGTAGACGCCGCCGGTGTAGCCGGTGACGACACGGGCCGGCACGCCCGCAGCCCGCATCAGCGCGACGAAGGCGGAGCTGAAATGCTCGCAGTAACCCTGCTGCTGGTCGAACAGGAATTCGTCCACCGCATGCTTGCCGGGGAGCGGCGTATCGAGCGTGTAGGCGAAGTCCGCGCGGATCCATGCAAGTGCACGCCGCACGAGCGCGTCGTCGTCATTGCCGGCTTCCTGCCGCCAACGCGTCGCCAATTGTTGTGTCCGTGGATTGAACCCAGCGGGCAATTGCAGTGCTTGCTGGCGCAGGGTCAGCGGCAACTTGGCATCGAAGCGGACCGGGGCCGTCGACTGCATGCGCCAGCGGGTCAGCGCACTCAGGGGCGCGCGGACGGTCAAGGCATAGTCGTTGGAGAGGTGCGCGCCTTGCGGTGCCGCCGTGGGCAGGTCCAGGGCAACCAACTGGCGGCGATCGGTGGGTTCGATCTCCAGTTGGTAATCCCACGTCGTGCCACCTCGAGCGGCCTCGGCGGGTGGCAGCCCCCGCAGCCAGCCCGCCTGTGTCCAGGTGCGGCCGTCGTAGTTCCACAGGACCGGGCCGCGCCAGTACATCTGGCTGGGTGGCGGCGTGGCGCCGAAGAACTGCGCGCGCAGCGCGGGATCGTCGTCCGCCATCAGGTCCAGCCAGCCGCCCGGCGACATTTCGTCGGCGAGGCCGGGCCGCGCCTGGGCGCGATCCGGAACGCCCCACAGGGGCGAGGCGAGGCGGGGGAACAGCCAGAACGCCGCCAGTACCAGCGGCAGCCCGATCAGTACCAGGCGTCCGACGAGCGCAAGACGGGGCAGTGTGTCGGCGGACGTCGAGGTCGAGCGGGCTTCCACGTCGGCCAGGCGTTGCAGCGCGATCAGGCCGCTGCAGATGCCCAGCAGGCCAAGCGTCATCGTCAGCGGCCCCTGGTCCAGCAGGAAGGCGGCGAACGGCGCGAAGAAGGCGAAGCCCAGCAAGCTGCGGTTGTCGCGCAGGCTCCGGGTCTCGGTGGGCTTGATCGCGAGCATCGCAGCGAGCAGCGCGCATCCGGTGTCGCGTCCGATCCGCATTCCGGTGACATAGAGCACGGCGGCCAGCATGGCGAGCGCCAGCAGTACGCGGAGTGCCGCCGGCATCGGGCGTCGCCAGGACACGATCGCCAGTGCGCCCCCCGTGGCAGCCAGACCCAGTGCGAGCGCCAAGGGCAATTGCGTCAGCAGGACGAGCAGGCAGAGCGCCGCGCTTGCCAGCGTCCACAACCGGCTGACGCGATCGGGAAGGGTGTCGTCAGGCGCCATGGCGTGCATGCGGCATCAGCGCCAGGGCGCGCAGGCAGAGATGGCGATGGGGTGCGCCGTGCGCGGGGCCGATGGGCGGATGTCCCGGCAAGCTCAAGCGGTATCGACGCCCTTCGCGCTCGCCCAGTTCCACCCAGTGCGTCAGCCGCCGGATGCGGGCTTCGTGCGACAGTGTCGCCAGCGCATCCCAGTCGAGGCGCACCTCCACCCCTACCGGTTGCTCGTATTCGCGCACGAGCAACGTATCCCGGCGTGCCGATGGTTTCCACGCGATCGTCCTCGGTGCGTCGCCTGCACGATAGCTGCGCAAGTGATGGACGTCGTCGCCGACAGGATCCAGCCTGGCATGCTGGCCGGCACGCCCGCCCTCCGGCAGCGGGGGGCCCTGCGTTTCCGGTGCAGGATAGACAAGCAACGACGGCGGCCATATCCACGACCAGGCGCGTGCCAGACCCAGGGGCTGCGTTGTCGACAGGCGCAGGCGGCCTGCATCGTGCCAGCCGCGTTCGAAGGTGGGTACCTGCAACTCGACCACAACGCCTTCCGTTGCCATCGTGGGCGCGAACACCGTGGCGCCGGCGCCCTCCAGGCGCAGCCCGCGCCGCAGTCGGCCATCACGGGCGGACAGCGCGGCATGGACGACAAGGGCCTCGCCCGCGAACACCGGATCGGCGGAAACCGCCTCCACGCGCAGTCCCGACAGCTGCAGGTGCGCGAAGATCAGGCTGGCCATGCCCGTGGCGCCCAGCAGCAAGGCCATGAGCAACGCGGGATTGTTGTTGTAGTTGAGCGCACCCATCGCCATGGCCAGGACCAGCGCCGCGTAGAAATAGCCGAAACCCGTCGGCAGCACGTAAACGCGCCGGCGGTCCAGCTGGACGGGCAGGATTTCCGGCGCGCGAGGCCTGGCCAGCAGTGCGAGTCGGCTTCTCAGCGAACCTTCGGCCATGCTCAATCCACCGGCACCGCGTGCAGGATCGCCTTGGCCAACGCGCCTGCCGACGCCGCTTCCGCTTCCGGCACCAGGCGATGGGCGGCGACCGCCGCGAACAACGCCTGCACGTCGTCCGGCAAGACATGCATGCGCCCCAGCAACAGCGCGTAAGCGCGCGCAGCCCGCAGCAGCGCGATGCCGGCGCGCGGCGACAGGCCCACGCGCACCCCCGGGTGCTGGCGGCTGCGCGTGAGCAATGCCTGCACGTAGTCGATCAGCGCGTCGCTGGCATGCACGTGTGCGACGGCGTAGCGCAGCGCCATCACCTCGTCCGACGACAGTAATGGCATGGCTTGCGCGATCAGCATGCGCCGGTCGCTGCCGGCCAGCAGCGCGCGTTCCGATTCGGCGCTGGGATAGCCCAGCGCGAGGCGCAGGAGGAAGCGATCCAGTTGCGAGTCCGGCAACGGATACGTGCCGGAGAGGTCGACCGGATTCTGGGTGGCGATGACGAAGAACGGCGCGGGCAATGCATGGGTCACGCCGTCCAGCGTGACCTGGTGCTCCGCCATGGCTTCCAGCAAAGCGCTCTGCGTACGGGGCGGCGCGCGATTGATTTCGTCCGCCAGCAGTACGTTCGTGAAGACGGGTCCCGGGTGGAAGCTGAAAGCGCGGGCCTGCGCGTCATACACCGACACGCCCAGCACATCGGCCGGCAACAGATCGGACGTGAACTGCACCCGCTGGAACGTCAGGCCAAGCGTGGCAGCCAAGGCATGCGCCAGCGTGGTCTTGCCGAGCCCGGGCAGGTCTTCGATCAGCAGGTGGCCATCCGACAGCAGTGCCACGAAGGCGAGCCGGACCTCGTGCGACTTGCCGAGCACCAGCGAGTTGACCTGCGCCTGCGCGCGGGTGAGGGCCTCGGCAAGACCTTCGGATAGCATAGGGCGGGTGCTGGGGATGGCGGACATCGCGCTCTCGGGTTCCGATCGTGGGTTGAGGGCAGTGTAGCGAGATGGACGAAGAACAACGCGCGCGCCGATGGTTCCTTGCCGTGTGGGCAATCGTGACGGTGGTCAAGATCGCGATCGCCGCACGCCTGCCGCTGTTCGTCGATGAGGCGTTCTACTGGCAGGAAGGGCGACACCTCGCTACGGCCTACTCCGATCTGCCGGGGTTGACGGCGTGGCTGACGCGACTGGGCACCGAACTGGGTGGCCATCACGTGCTCGCCGTGCGTGCGCCCTTCCTGCTGGTGGCGGCTGCGCTCCCATGGCTGGTGGCGCGGACCGCGGCGCACTGGTTCGGTCCGGCCGTAGGCTGGCAGTCGGCGACGTTGACGGTGCTGATGCCCCTCTCGGGCACGCTGGGCCTGCTGGCGTTGCCGGATGTGCCGATGGCGCTGGCGACGGTGCTGTGCGCGGATGCCGGGGCGCGCATGCTGCGCCAGGTCGATGCGATGTCGGCGACAGAGCTGGCGCTCGGCCTGATGCTCGGCGCGCTCAGTCATTACCGGTTCGTCGGCGTGATCGGTGTCGGTCTGCTCGCACTGCTCTGGTTGCCCGAGGGCCGCAAGGTGCTGCGCGATGCGCGGGTATGGGTGGCGCTGGCGGTGGGCTTGCTGGCGTGGGCGCCGTTGCTGGCATGGAATCTCGAATATGCCGATGCAGGCCTGCGCTTCCAGTTGCTCGATCGTCATCCGTGGCGCTTCCACGGGGACGGGTTCCGCTTCCTGCTGGTGCAGGCCGCGATGGCGACGCCCCTGCTGTTCTGGGCAATGCTCGTCGTCTGCCTGCGTGGCATCCGCGGTGAAGCACAGGCTGGCGCGGCGTGGCGTTACTTCGCATTGCTGGGAGCCGTGTCTACGCTGGGATTCTTCGCGCTGGGATTCTTCGCCGACAACGAACGCGTCAGCTTTCACTGGCCGCTGCCCGGCTACCTTGCGCTGATCGTCGTGGTGCCGCTGTTGTTGCGGGAGTGGGCGCCGGCATGGCGACGTGTGACCTGGGGCGTCACGGCGTTGGGGGCGCTGTTGATGCTGGGTTACTACGTGGCGGTCTCGTTGCCGGGACTGCGTGCGCAGATCGCCGGCAGCAAGTACTACCCCGAGAATTTTTCCGGCTGGAACACCTTGGCTGCGGAAGTGCGGACCGTGCGCGCGACGCTGCCCGAAGGGAGCGTGCTGCTCGCGGACAATTTCAAGACGGGGGCGGCGCTGGGCTTTGCGCTGGAGGATGCCGACATCCCCGTCCTCGACCATCCCTTGAACCACAAGCATGGACGCGCGCCGCAACTCCAGCTGTGGGGCCTGCAGCACGACGGCTCACGCGATGCGCCCGCGCTGCTGGTCGTCGGTGCGACCGACGTGAAGTTCAGTGCGTTGCTCGGGTACTACCAGCAGTTATGCCACGTCGTCGGCCCGTTACCGCCTGCGCGGGTGGTGAACATCGACCATGGTGCGCGCCGCTTCCTGCTGTTCGCACTGCCCGCAACGCGGGTGCAAGGCGAATGCATCACGCCGGTCGTCGCCAACATCGATGTGCCTGCGGCCGGGGCCCGCGTGGATCGCCGCTTCGTCGTCGGGGGTTGGGCGGTGAAGGACGTGGTCGGCGTGGCAAAGGTGGAGGTGCTGCTGGATGGCCGGGTCGTTGCCGTGGCCAGGCAGGCCGGGGCCAACGCGTGGCTGCGCGGTTTCCTGAAGGGTGCATCGCGCGATCCGCGCATGCCGAATGTCCAGTTCACGGCGGAGGTCGATGCCGGCGGCATGCCGGCAGGTCGGCATTGGCTGGGACTGCGGGTGACCGGCGGCGACGGCAGTGTCGAGACGTGGGCGGAACAGCCGGTCGAGATCCGCTGAACGAAGCGGATCAGGGCAGGTCGAAGCCCGCTTCGCGCAGCATCCGGCACAGGGCGATCAGCGGCAGGCCGACGAGCGCCGTGGGGTCCGATGATTCGATGGCGTCGAACAGGGCGATTCCCATGCCTTCAGATTTGAAGCTGCCCGCGCAATCGAAAGGCTGTTCGGCATCCACGTAGCGCTCGATCTCGGTCGCGGCGAGCGCACGGAAACGAACCGTGGTGACGTCCTGCGCCCGCAGGATCTCGTCGTCACGCACCAGGCATATGGCCGTGTGGAAGCGGACCTGGCGGCCCGACATCGCCGTCAGCTGGGCGATGGCCGCCTCGCGGTGACCGGGCTTGCCCAAGGGCTGCCCGTCCAGTTCTGCCGCCTGGTCTGCGCCGATGACCCAGGTGCCGGGGTGCTGCCGGGCGATGGCGTCCGCCTTGGCGTGGGCCAGCCGGCCGGCCATGGCGGACACGGCCTCGGCTTCCTGCGGGGTCTCGTCCACGTCGGGCCGCGCGATGTGGAATGGCAGGCGCAGCCGTTCCAGCAGTTCGCGCCGGTAGCGGGAGGTGGAGGCGAGCACCAGCCGGGTCCCGTTCATGGTTGTGCGGCGCGGGCCTGGTCCAGCCGCTCGAGCTGGCGGTCGATG
>CAMPIO010000112.1 GCA_946886405.1 uncultured Pseudoxanthomonas sp. | reverse complement strand
TGGCGATGTCGGCGTGGCCGAGCAGTTCCTGCACGCCGCGCAGGTCGCCGGAGGACTCCAGGATGTGGCTGGCGAAACTGTGCCGCAACATGTGCGGATGCACGTGCTTGAACAGGCCCTGCCGCTGCGCGAGCTGCTTGATGCGGATCTGCACCGCACGCTGCGAGATGGGACCGTCGCCACGGCCGGGGAACACGAAGCCCTCGTTGCCCGCCGGCCGTTCCTGCCGCCACTCGACCAGCGCGTTGCGCGCATGCGAACCCACCGGCACCTTGCGCTCCTTGTTGCCCTTGCCCAGCACCGTGACCATGCCGCCGGCCATGTCCAGGTCTCGCCACCGCAGCGCGCACAGCTCACTCAGGCGCAGGCCGGAGGAATAGAAGAGCTCGAGCAACGCGCGATCGCGCTTGCCCAGTGGTGCATCGGTGGGCACCTCGACCAGCCTGACGGCCTCGTCGGCATCGAGCACCTGTGGCAGTTTGCGTGGCGCCTTGGGTGCGCGCAGCGCGGCGGCGGGACTGGCGGCAATGCGGCCGTGCTTGAGCAGCCACTGATAGTAGCTGCGGCACGCCGACAGGCGGCGCTGCAGACTCTTCGGCGACAGGCCGCGCCGGTGTTCGCTGGCGACGAAGCCACGCAACTGTTCCGACGCGATCTCGGCAGGATCGCCGATGTCCTGGGCCTGCGCCCACTCCGTCAGCGCCGCGAGGTCACGACGATAGGCGTCCAGCGTGTGCGAGGAGACGCGGCGCTCGACCTCGAGATGGGCGAGAAAGTCGCCGACTGCGTACATTCCCTGCGTCCGTCATTCCGGCGGAAGCCGGAATCCATCTTGCTGTTGCCATTGCCTCACTATCGAACGAGCAGGAGCAACGTGGATTCCGGCTTCCGCCGGAACGACGACAGGAGGCGCGAACTCCCGCTCAGCCATCGAACCGCTTCAGCGCCGTCACCAGCGTCTCACCCATCAGGCGCAGGAACAGCGTGCCCATGCCGGGGTAGAAGCGGTTGCCGTCGCGGCTGCCGACGGCGACCAGGCCGATGCCGGGCAACGGCAGCAGTGCCGAGGACGCCACTTCTTCGGCACGCGCGCCATACAGCAGCACGTGCTTCTCGGGCTGCAGGCGCCCGCAGATCGGCTCGCCGTCACGCAGGCAGTCGCGGAAGGGGGCCATGTGCGGATTGTCCGCCGGGATGATCTGCAGCCACTCGCTCTCGTCCAGCCCGCCCACCGGCTGCAGCAGCACGATGCTGACGCGGTCGCCATTGAAGTCTTCCGCCAGCGACGCCGCCATCGCGCGTACGGTATCGGCGGCCGTGTTCTGCTTCATCAAGGTCAGCGCCAACTGGTGCGTGCGCACCGCCAGGCGCTCGTTCTCCTGCGCATTCGCGAACAGGTCGCCGAGGCGCTTGGACAACTCGCGGTTCTTGTCGCGCAGCACTTCCAGCTGGTAGCTCGCCAGCGATGCCGTGGGGCCTTCGTCGCGCGGCACGACCATGCTCAGCGCCAGGTCCGGGAACTGCTTCAGGAAGGTCGGGTGGCGACGCAGCCACGCCGCGACCTCGTGTGCACCCAGTTTTTCCGCTGTCTCGCTCATGCTTTCCATTCCCCTTCGAATACGAATGCCGCCGGCCCGGACATGATGACCGGCGCGTCATCGGACGGCCAGCGGATGCGGAGTTCCCCACCCGGCAGCGCGATGGTCACGTCGCGGTCGACACGGGCCCGCCGTATCAGCACGGCCGCTGCCGCGCAGGCGCCGCTGCCGCACGCCAGGGTTTCGCCCACGCCACGCTCGTACACGCGCAGGCGCAGCCGGTCGCGCGCGACGACTTCGGCGAAGCCGACGTTGACCGACTCCGGAAAATGCCGCGACCGCTGCAGCAAAGGCCCGTAATGCAGCACCGGTGCGGCATCGACGGACGGAACTTCGATGACGGCGTGGGGATTACCCATCGACACCGCGCCGAACCGCAGGCGCACGCCTTCGTCCACGTCAGCATCGTACTCGGCGCGCGGCTGGTCGAAGCCCAGCAACGGGATGCGGGCCGGCACGAACTCGGGCACGCCCATGGCGATGGCGTAGCGGTCATCGCCCATGCGCTCGACGGCATGCGTGGCCAGCGGGCTGTCCACGTCGAACGTGCTGCCGGGCGCAACGCCATCGCGCACCAGCCACGCCGCGACGCAGCGCGCACCATTGCCGCATTGTTGCGAGGGCGAGCCGTCGGAATTCCAGATGCGGTAGGCCGCCACCGAGCCCGTGCTGCGGGGCGGTTCAATGGTCAGGATCTGATCGCAGCCGATGCCGCGGTGACGGTCCGCCAGCGCCGCCGCCAATGCGGCATCCGGTGGCGGCAGGCCGTCGCGCAGGTCCAGCACGACGAAGTCGTTGCCGGCCCCATGCATCTTGGTGAAACGCATCACCGTGCTCCGCGCGTGCGGGGACTCAGCCATTCCCGTCGGTGGCGGGCACCGTGGCGGGGTCGATCGGCGGCTCGGCGGGGACGCCGTCGGTCGCAGCGGGTGCGGCCTCGGCAGGCGCCACGGGCGCTTCTTCGACCGGCTTCTCCGGCATGAACAGCGGGCCCTTGGCACCACAGGCGGAGAGGACCGCCATCACGGCGGCGGCAAGGAAAAGGCGGGCATTCCGGTTCATGGCGCGAGTATAGCCACAGCCCGATGAATGCGGTGGACGCTCAGTCGCCGCGTGGCGGCTGGGGACGCATCCACAACCAGGCGCCGACCGTGGCCATGCAGGCGATGGGGAGCGCGACCATCCACCAGCGGTGCGAACCGGTCCACAGCATCAGCGCGACCAGGATCGCGGCGCTGGCGAGCATCGTCCACGTGGCCGCCCACTTGGCGCGCCGCGACACGGCGCGGTGCAGGTGCCAGTCGTGGATCATCGGGCCGAAGCGCGGATGCGTGATCAGATGGCGATGCAACCGGTCAGAGCCGCGCGAAGCCGCATAGGCCGCGATCAGGATGAAGACCGTGGTCGGCAGGCCGGGGACGAACACACCCAGGATCCCGACGCCCAGGCTGGCGTAGGCCAACAGCCACCACGCCCAGCGGAAGCGCACCGGGCGCGCATCGGGCAGGTCACGCGGCGGCGGAGAGGTGTCGTGCACGGCGACCTTGTACCCCAAATCAGCCACTGACGGCGCAAATACGATCCGCGCGGACCGGATGACCGCGCCCCACCCTGCCATGACACACCGCGCTCTTCCCGCCGATTCCCTTGGGTTATCGGCAATGACGGTTCCGGCCTGAAGCACCGCCTGTCGACGGGATCTTCATAAACGGAAAGAGCCGGGTTGCCCCGGCTCTCCTTAGCTTCCCCTGCGACGCGGTTACTTCGACGCCACGCCCAGCTGGTCCAGCATGAAGGCGTACATCTCCGCCCGCTCGCGGTACTGGCGGAAACGGCCTGACTTGCCGCCGTGGCCGGCTTCCATGTTGGTGCGGAACACGACGGTTTCCTTGCTGGTATTCAAATCGCGCAGGCGGGCGACGTACTTGGCCGGCTCCCAGTACTGTACCTGCGAGTCCCACAGGCCGGTGCCGACGAACATCGCCGGGTAGGCCCTGGCCTGCAGGTTGTCGTAGGGCGAGTACGTCAGGATGTAGTCGTAATAGCCCTTCTCTTCCGGATTGCCCCACTCGTCGTACTCGTTGGTGGTCAACGGAATGCTGGGGTCCAGCATGGTGGTGGCCACATCGACGAACGGCACCAGGGTCAGGATGACCTTGTACTTCTCCGGCGCCATGTTGGACACCGCGCCCATCAGCAGGCCGCCGGCGCTGCCGCCCATCGCGGCCACGCGATTCTTCGCCGCATAGCCTTCCTTGACCAGGTAGTCGGTGACGTCGATGAAGTCGGTGAAGGTATTGATCTTGTTGTACAGCTTGCCGTCGTCGTACCACGCACGGCCCATTTCCTGGCCGCCGCGGATATGCGCCAGTGCGTACACCACGCCGCGGTCGAGCAGGCTGATGTTGGTGATGCTGAAGTTCGGATCCATCGACGCGCCGTAGCTGCCGTAGGCGTACTGCAGCATCGGTGCCTTGCCGTCGCGGGCGACGTCCTTGCGGTACACCAGCGTCACCGGGATCTTCGTCTTGCCATCGCGGGCCGGCGCCCAGATGCGCTCGGTCACGTACTTCGATGCGTCGTAGCCCGGCACCGGCTGCTGCTTCAACTGGCGGCGCTCGCCGGTCTTCGTATTGATCTCGTAGGTCGTGGCCGGCGTGGTCATCGACGTGTAGCTGTAGCGCAGCCAGTCGGTGCCGGTCTCCGGATTGGCCGACAGGCCCATCGAGTACGCCGGCTCGTCGGCCTTGACGTAGTCGCTGCTGCCGTCGGCCTTGATCACGCGCAGGCTTTCCAGCGCGTTCGCGCGCTCGGAAACGACGCTGAAGCCATCGAACAGCTCGAAGCCCTCGACGAACACGTCATCGCGGTGCGCGATCCAGTCCTTCCAGTCCTTGCGCGAGGTCGAACCGGTCGGCGCGGTGACGATCTTGAAGTTGGTCGCACCATCGGCGTTCGTGCGGATCACCCAGCGGTCGCCGAGGTGGTCGGCCTGGTATTCGACATCGCGTTCGCGCGGGGCCAGCACGGTGAACACACCCGGGCTCGCGGCTGGCGTGCAGCGCATTTCCGACGAGACCGTGCTCTCCACGCTGATGCAGATGAACGCGTCGTCGCGGCTGCGGCCGATGCCCATGTAGAAGCTGTCGTCTTCCTCTTCGTAAACCAGCTTGTCCTGGCTGGCCGGCGTGCCCAGCGCGTGCGACTTCACCCGCTTGCTTAACAGGGTCTCCGGATCCTTGTCGACGTAGAACAGCGTGCGACCGTCATCGGACCAGACCATGTTCGGTTCGGCGTTGGTGACCGTATCCGGCAGGATTTCACCGGTGTCCAGGTTCTTGAAGCGGATGGTGTACTGGCGGCGGCCGTTGGTGTCGTCGGCATACGCGAGCAGGCGGTTGTCCTGGCTGACCTCGTAGTCGCCGACGCTGTAGAACAGTTTGTCGCCCGCCAGCGCGTTGACGTCCAGCAGCACCTGCTCCCCGGCGAAATCGCCGGCCTCGTTGGCCTTCTGGATGGAGACGGCATCCACGCCCGCGCCGTCCTTGCGGCGCGCATGGACCGGATAGTCCTTGCCGGTGACGAAGCGCGCGTAGTACCACCAGCCTCGCTCGCGGTACGGCACGCTCGCGTCGTCCTGCTTGATGCGCGCGACGACCTCGTTGTAGAGCTTGTCCTCCAGCGGCTTCAACGGCGCCATCACCGTATCGGTGTAGGCATTCTCAGCCTCGAGATAGGCGAGCATCTCCTTGTTCTCGCGCTTGTCGTCGCGCAACCAGTAGTACTCGTCGTTGCGCTCGGCGCCGTGCGGGGCCTTCACGACGTGCGGCTTCTTCGCCACGTCGGGCGGGGTGGCGCTGGCGGCCATGGCGGAGGTGATCGGGGTGCTCATCAGGACGGTCGCGGCAAGCAGGAAGGAAGTCGGCTTCATGGATGGGGTCCGGGAGTGCGGGTTGCAATGGCAGCGCCCCTCCGCGAGGGAGGGGCGCAGGAGGCTTACTTGGCCAGCTGTTGCCAGAGGAAGGTATACGCCAGCGCACTCATGTGCGCGGCCTGCGCGTTGTTCGCCGCGCCGCCATGGCCGCCCTCGATGTTCTCGTAGTAACGCACGTCCTTGCCGGCATCCAGCATCATGGCCGCCATCTTGCGGGCGTGGCCGGGATGCACGCGGTCATCGCGCGTCGAGGTCATGAACAGCGTCGGCGGATAGTCCTTCTTAGCGTCGAACAGATGGTACGGCGAGAACGTCTTGATGAACTCCCAGTCCGCCGTGTCGGGATTGCCGTACTCGGCCATCCACGACGCACCGGCCAGCAGATGGCTGTAGCGCTTCATGTCGAGCAGCGGCACCTGCACGACGACGGCGCCGAACAGCTCCGGGTACTGCGTCAGCATGTTGCCGGTCAGCAGGCCGCCATTGCTGCCACCCTGGATGCCCAGATGCTTCGGCGAGGTGATCTTGCGGGCGATCAGGTCCTGTGCGACGGCGGCGAAGTCTTCGTACGCCTTGTGGCGGTTGGCTTTCAGTGCCGCCTGGTGCCAGCGCGGACCGTACTCGCCACCGCCGCGGATGTTGGCCACGGCATACACGCCACCCTTCTCCAGCCAGCCCTTGCCGACGCCACCGGAGTAGCCCGGGGTCATCGAGATCTCGAAGCCGCCGTAGCCGTACAGCAGCGTCGGTGTGCTGCCGTCGTACTTCAGGTTGTCCGGGCGCACCAGGAAGTAGGGAATCTTGGTGCCATCCTTGGAGGTGGCGAAATGCTGCTCGATCTTCTTGCCGGACGCATCGAAGAACGCCGGCATCGACTTCAGCTGTTCCGGCTGCTGGCCCAGTTCGACCAGCGACAGCGTGGTCGGCGTCAGGTAGTCGGTGACGGTCATCCACACCGCATCGCTTTCGTCGGCATCGACGGCGCTGACACTGATGGTGCCGAAGCTCGGCGCGCCGACGAACGCGCTGCGCTTCCAGCCGGTGGCCGAAGGCGTCAGCACGCTGAGCTTGTTCTTGACGTCATCGAGCACGTTCAGCACGACGTGGTTCTTCGTCACGGACATGCCCGCCAGCGACGTCGTCATGGTCGGCTCGAACAACACGTCGAACGTGCGCTTGCCGGCCATGAAGTCGTCGAACTTCGCCGCCAGCAGCGAGCCCGCCGCATACGTCTTGCCGCCGACGGTCCACGGCTCGCGCAGCTCCAGCGTCAGCCACTCACGGAACACACCCTTGTTGGCCGAGTTGGGCGCGTCGATCTTGGCCAGCGTGCCATCGGCGCTGCGCACGTACAGCTCGTCGTTGTAGAAGGCCAGCGTGCGGCTGACGAAATCACGCTGGAAGCCCGGCGTGTCGTCATGGTACGCCGCGATGTACATGTCATCCGGCTTGCCTTCGTAGACGACCTTGGCGCTGTCCAGCGGCGTGCCACGCTTCCACTCCTTGACGATGCGCGGGTAGCCGGAGCTGGTCATGCTGCCTGCACCGAAATCGGTATAGACGTAGACGGTATCGGCGTCCTTCCAGCCCAGGCCGCCCTTGGCCTCGGGGCGGTAGAAGCCTTCGGCGAGGAACTTCTTGTTGGTCAGGTCGAATTCGCGGGTCTCGTCGGCATCGGCGCCGCCGCGGGACAGCGCGATCAGGCAGCGCGCGTAGTCAGGCTTGCGGCAGTCAGCACCGTGCCACACCCAGTTCTTGCCTTCGGCCTTGTTGAGGGCGTCCAGGTCGAGGACGGTTTCCCACTTCGGCTGGGGCTTCCGGTATTCGGCCAGCGTGGTGCGGCGCCACAGGCCGCGCTCGTGCTGCTGGTCCTTCCAGAAGTTGTAATAGTGGTCGCCGATCTTCTGCACGCCGGGGATCTTGGCGTCGGAATCGAGGATGGCACGGATGTCGGCTTCCAGTTGCCGGAACGCCGGCGTGGCCGCGATCTCGGCCTCCGCCTTGGCATTCACGCCCTTCACCCAATCGAGCTGTTTCTGGCCTTCGACGTCTTCCAGCCAGGCATACGGATCATTCGACACGTCAGCCTCCTTGGCGTGCACAGGGGCGGACAGCGCGCCCGCTACGGCGAGGCCGGCGGCCAGGCAGGCATGGGTGAGTCTGGGCATCGGGTGTAGCTCCGGAGGTGCAGTTCATGAACATGTCACGCTAGCACAAGGCCCGGAGGCCACCCCCTGCCGAAGGTCAGGCCGCCCTCGACAGGCCCGAGGACACCATGCGCAGCCGACGCGCCTGCGGCCCGCGACGACGACGCCCCGTGCGTGCGACGGTCGTCCGTGCGGGCATCCTGAACCGGTGCAGCGCCCACCACGCCGCAGCCGGCATGCCCACCAGCCACAACGGAAGCCAGCCCAGCATGTCGGTGCTGGCGCGCGCCAGCGGCAGCAGCACGACCAGCGCCAGCCCGGTCAGGACGATCCGGCGCAGCACGCGGTCCAGTGCGGCGTCGGGACGGTCGGACGATGCCGCGACGGCAGAGACAGGGGGAACGAAGGACATGGCAGTGAGCTCCTGTGACGTGATGTCGACTGAACGTCACGTTCGCGCACGCGCATCTCACGGGTTGCGACATCACCGGTTAACATCTCCGTCGCATCCTGATGGCTAGCGTGTCCGTATGACGGGGAGAAAGGAGTTCCACATGCCCATGCCGTTGTTTCCCCGTATCGCCCGCGTCGTCCTGTCCGCCTGCCTGCTCGCGATGGTTGTCGGCTGCGGTCACCGCGGCGGCGTGAAGGAAGACCCTGCCGCCATCGACCTGCCGCGCCTCATGGGCACGTGGCGCGTGATCGCACACCTTCCTTATTTCGCCGAACGCGGTCACGTGGCAGCGCATTACGAATACGCCCTGCGCGACACCGACAAGGTCGGCGTGACCTATCACTACCGTGAGAGCTTCGCCGCGCCCGAACAACAGCGCGAAGCGCGCGCGTCGGTGAAGAAGGACAGCGGCAACCGCGAGTGGACCCTCTGGTTCGTCGGCGTGGTGCCGGCGAAGTGGCGCATCGTCGAGGTCGCACCGGATTATTCCTGGGTGCTGGTGGACTACCCGGGCCGCGACATGGGCTGGATCCTCGCCCGTGACGCAGCGATGGACGATGCCACGTATCAGGATCTGGTCCGGAGGGCGCGCGACCATGGCATCAACGCACGCCAACTCGTACGCGTGCCGCAGGCGCCGGAGCAGGTGGGCAAGCCCGGATTCGGGGAACCGAAGGAGCCTTGACCGGCTTGCTGCAGGAGCGACGTCAGTCGCGACCGGAAGCGAAGGCTATAAGGAAGTTTCCATCGCACGGACGGGCGACACGTCGTTGCCGATGCTCTGACCAAGCGGGCTACGCATCCAGCCGCAACTGTCGCGACTGGCGTCGCTCCTGCAACGCCAACCGCTTCACTTCTTCTCGTAGTTCGACAGCGCCAGTTCCAGCAATGCCTTCGCCTGCTCGCGCAGCACGGCGGGCTCGACGATTTCGGCGTCGGCGCCGTAGTGCAGGATGTCCATCAGCAGCTCACGCGAGACGCTGTAGGGGATCTTCAGTTCGTAGCGGCCATCGGGCAGGTGGCGACCCTGCTGCTTCGAGTGCCATTGCTCGTCGGCGACCCAGCGCGCGGCCTTGGCGCTGAACACGATGGTGGCCCACCCCTTTGGCTCGCCGGAGAAGATGCCGTAGCTGGAGGCGAGGTGCTGGTTGAGCTCGTCGTTGGGCAGGTCGCGGGCGGGTTCGTCCCCCATCCGCGCGTTGCCCACGCGGTCGACCGCGAAGCTGCGCAAGGCGTTGCGCTCATGGTCCCACGCATCCAGGTACCAGTTGTCGCGGTAATGGGTGATGCGCTGCGGCGATACCATGCGGCGCGTACGCTCGTCGGTGGAGCGCGCGCGATATTCGAACTGCAGCTGCTTGCGTTCCAGCACCGCCGACGCGACGGTGCGGAAACTGGCTTCATCCAGCGTGCGCCCGCGGTGCGGAATGACGCGCACGCGGTCGACCGGCCACTGGTCCACGCCGGCATGGTCGGCCAGCAGGCCCTCGATGCGCTTCTGCAGCGGCGCCAGCGCGCCGGACAACACGCCCCCACCCGTGCGCACCAGCAACTGCTGGGCAGCAAGCAGGGCGTACAACTCCTCCGAACTCAGCCACAGGCCGGGCAATTCGAAGCGATCGCTTTCGGCGGCGTGATAGCGGAAGCCCGCCTCGCCGTCGCCTTCGATAGGCGCCATCAGCGCATCGCGCAGGTACGCCAGGTCACGATAGGCCGTGGCACGCGAGCAACCGAGCTCCTCCTGCAGTCGCTTCACCGTGACCGGATAGCGCGCGGCCTTCAGGATGCGGTGAAGGGCGGTGATGCGTTCGATCTTGTCCATGGGCAGCACGGCAGGGGGCGTTCGAGGATTATCACCGACGGGTGGCCGTTTTCGTCGCCTGCCTTCCGTTGGAGCCTATGAAGGGGACGAGCGCCGGCGGCGGCTTCGGCCCGTGCGGTGCCTGGTGATGCGGCGTGTCCGCGCCGTCGCGGCACCCTCAACGCACGGACCGAAGTCGCTGCCGCTTGCCTTCCGGAGCGCGTGCTTCCCAACGTGTTGCCCCGTCCGAGGGAGCCATCGCGCCAACGCGATGGACGGATAACTCCGCATTCATTTCCGCCTCGACAGACTCCGCGCACCCGATGCGGAGAAGACAGGATGTCGGATGGAGGCAGGCGCCGCGCCATCGCGGTGGCCGTCGTATTACTGGTCCACGGGACGGCCGCCTGGGTGCTGCTGCGCGAATCCACGCGATACCCCGATGCTGCGGAGCGAACGACGCTCCGGATGCGTTGGATCGAGCGACCGCGACCCGTCGTGCCAGCATCTACTCCCCTCGTCCGCCGGGCACTGGCCCCTACTGCGACTGAGCCGTCGGACCGCCAGCCGGAAAGGCCCACCGCTTCGTCAGCCGACCCGGCGCCCCTGCAGGTCGCGCGGGCGCCGCACGTCCGGCTGCGCCAG
>CAMPIO010000111.1 GCA_946886405.1 uncultured Pseudoxanthomonas sp. | reverse complement strand
CCGCTCTACGGCTTCACCGGTTGCCCGGCGGCATCGCACTTCACGTCGCGGCCGACTCGCTCGCCCGGTGATCTACAGCACGCCGTATTTCCACGCCGCGCTGGAGGCGGGGGCGCGGGACAACCTGCGCCGCGTGACCAAAGCGTAGAGCCGAGCTTGCTCGGCTCCGCACGGCATCGGGTATCACGAAGCGCGGGGGCCAGAAGCAGCGGAGCAAGCTCCGCTCTACGGCTTCACCGGTTGCCCGGCGGCATCGCACTTCACGTCGCGGCCGAACAGGCGCCCCAGTCGCGACGGTTCTTCCAGGCAACGCGGGTCCGGCTTCGGCGGCGCATGTTTCGCCGCGTGCGCGGCCGTGCGGGTGCGCTGCAGTTCGGCGAGCTTGGCCTTGATCTGCGGCATCGCCGCCAGCGCGGCGCGTTCGCCTTCGAGGATGGCATTGTTCTTCTGCTCGAAGTCGGCCGGGCCGATGTCGTTGACCTTCGGCCGGATGACGATGTCGGCACGCGCCAGTTCCTGTTCGCCCAGGCGCTGGCCCATGATGCCGATGGACTGGTTGACGATGCCCAGCATGCTGCCGGGCTTGGTGCCGGGCGCCTTGGTGGAGATGTCCACGGCGATGACGAAATCCGCGCCCAGCTGGCGCGCTGCGTCCACCGGCACCGGGCTGACCACGCCGCCATCCACGTAGCTGGCCTTGCCGATCACCACCGGCTCGAACACGCCCGGGATGCTGCTTGACGCGCGCACCGCCTGACCGGTGTTGCCACGCACGAATACCGTGCGTTCGCCGTTCTCCAGTTGCGTGGAAACGGCGGCGAAGGGCTTCTTCAATTGCTGGATCGTGCGCTTGCCGACCAGGTCGTTGACGTAGTCCTGCAGCTTCTGGCCCTGCACCAGCCCGCCGGAGAACAGGCGCACGTCGCGGATCTTCGCTTCGTCCAGCGCGAAGGCCTGCTTCTGCATCTGGAAGGGATCCATGCCGCTGGCATACAGCGCACCGACCACGCTGCCGGCGCTGGTGCCGGACACGATCTGCGGCTCGATGCCGTTGGCTTCCAGCATCTTGATGACGCCGATGTGCGCGAAACCCTTCGCCGCGCCGCCGCCGAGCGCGATACCGACCTTCGGCTTGGGCATCGCCGGCGCCGGCTTTACCACGGCGGCGGGCGGTGCGGGTCGGACGTTGTCGCCGCCGCAGGCGACCAGGAACAGCGGGGCAAGCACGAGAGCGGGAAACAGACGGGCGACAGGGCGCATGGGCGAAGGGTGGACGGAACCGGTGCGCAGGATAGCGCCCCTTCGCGCAACCGCAGCCAACACAGCGCACTGTTTCAGGAGGATCCGCCGGGACGACGCCGCGCGTTGCCCGGCCCCACGCCTTCGACGCGCTTGAAGAAGCGGCGGAACGCCGCCTCGCTGCTGTAACCCAGCATCTCGGCAATCGCGGCGACGGAGAAGCGCCGATTCTTCAGCAGCCGGCGCGCCTCGGTCGCCCGCCACTGCGCCAGGTACTGGATGGGAGGGGTCCCGACCGTCGCGGTGAACAGTTCGGCGAATGCGGTGCGCGACATGCCCGCCTCCTGCGCCATCAGCTGGATGGTCCAGTCTTCACCGGGCCGCGCATGGATGGCCGACAGCGCACGCGACAGGCGTGCGTCGGTCAGCGCCGCGAGCAGGCCACGCGGCTGCTCGGCCTGGCGCACGTACTCGCACACGGCCATGGTGAACAACGAATCGGCCAGCTTGTTCTGCACCAGCTGGCGACCCCAGCGGCGTTCCCGGCTGGTGTCCGCCAGCATCTGCGCCAGTTGCCGGAAGCCGGCGCTGCTGTCCTGCCCGCGTATCACGAACCAGCGCGGCAGCGCGGCGAAGATCGGATTGTGCGAGCCGGTGATGAACTCCAGCTCGCCGCACAGCATGCTGGTGTCGCCGGCATCAGGCGCATGGGGCAGGTGCGGGTCGGGTGACGACGACAGCACGTGGCGCACGCCGGCGGGAAAGACGATCAGGTCGCCTTGCGCGAGCAGCACGGGAGCCTCGAGTGCTTCACCACTGATCCAGCATTGGCCCTGCGTCAGCAGATGGAACTGGCCGTGGTGCGTCGCCGGCTCGCTGTCGTACCAGGTGCCGCAGTAGCGCACGTCCGCCGTGATCTCCACGCGCATGCGATAGGCGCCCAGCACGGTCTCCAGGACGGCGTCGCGATCGTCGTCGTCGGCCAGGTCGAGCGCACGGAGGGGCGAGGGATCCATGTCGCCATCGTAGGCCACGGGGCAGGTACCGACCATGACCCTGCGTCCGCCCGTTCATGCGCGCGCGTCCGCCAAGGCCGGGAGCCGGACGATGGGGCATATCGCGGGAACGCTCGGGAATGGTGGCCGCCGGCGCATGGCGGTGGAATGGCATGGCGTCCTGCAGCGCGCTGCCGACGACGCCTTCCCCAACTCCAACGAGGCTCTCCCATGAACACCACCAAGCTTTCCGGCCTGTCCGTCGCGGTCGCCGCCGCCGCTCTCTTCCTCGGTGCACCGATGGCTCATGCGGCCGAATCCGGCTCGGCCAAGGTCGGCCACTGCGTCGGCGCCAATGCCTGCAAGGGACAAGGCGCGTGCAAGAGCGCGTCCAACGCCTGCAAGGGCCAGAACGCGTGCAAGGGCCACGGCTTCACCGCATCCACCGCCGAAACCTGCAAGACCGCCGGCGGCAAGTTCGAAGCGCCCAAGCCGCAGAAGAAGGCGACCGACGCGAAGAAAGCCAACACCTGACGCCAGGCCGGAGCGACGACACGCCATGACGACGCCCCTGCATGGTTTCGGCCTGGGCCTTCGCCCGCAGCACTACGACGCGCTGCTCGCGGGCAGCGCGCGCGTGGACTGGCTGGAAATCCTCAGCGAGAACTATCTGGTCGACGGCGGCCGGCCGCTGTGGATGCTCGACCGGATGGCCGAACGATGGCCCGTGGTGATGCATGGCGTGTCGCTCGACATCGGCGGAAGCGATCCGCTGGACCGCGACTACCTGCGCGCGCTGGGCCGCCTGGCCCGGCGCGTGCGGCCACGGATCGTGTCGGACCACCTGTGCTGGACGCGCCATGCCGGCGTGCAGTTCCACGACCTGCTGCCCCTGCCGCAGAACGACGACACCGTGCGGCATGTCGCCGCGCGCGTGCGCCAGGTGCAGGACGCGCTCGGCATGCCGCTGGCGCTCGAGAACGTCTCCAGCTACCTGCGCTTCGCCGACGACACGCTGGACGAAGCGCAATTCCTGTCCGCCATCGTGGCCGAAAGCGGGTGCGGGCTGTTGCTGGACGTGAACAATGTCTTCGTCAACGCGCACAACCACGGGTTCGATGCGGTCGCATTCCTCGATCGTTTGCCGCCTGACGCGATCCGCCAGATCCACCTGGCCGGACACAGCGAGGATGCGCGGGGCAGCGGCCTGCTGATCGACACGCACGATGCCCCGGTGCCTGACGGCGTGTGGTCGCTGTATGCGGAGGCGGTGCGCCGGTTCGGGCATGTTCCGGCCATGATCGAACGCGACGACCACATCCCGCCGCTGGCAGACCTTCTGACCGAACTGGATGTCGCGCGTGCCGTCGCTGCCGGTGCATCCGTGCAGGAGCGTGCGGCATGAACCACACGACGGCCCTCGTCGACCAGCAGCGACAGCTCGCCAGCTGGCTGCTGCGCCGGAATCCCGCAGAGGCACCGCTCCTGTCCGACGCACCCCCGGCCCCTGCCTCAGTACGCCTGCGCGTGTATGCGGAAGGCTACCGTTGGCGCCTAGTGGAGGTGCTGGGCCACGACTTTCCCGCCTTGCGCGCCTCGCTGGGCGAAGACCGCTTCGACACTCTCGCTGAGGCCTATCTCGCCGCCCATCCTTCGCGCCATCCGTCGGTCCGGCACCTAGGGCAGCGTTTCCCGCACTGGCTGGCCCTGCGCGATGCGACCTCCGCCGATCTCGCGCGCCTGGAGTGGCGGCAGGGCGAGGTGTTCGATGCCGCCGATGCGCCAGCGCGCAGCATCGACGACATGGCGGCGCTTTCTGCCGAAGCGTGGGCCGGCCTTCGCTTGATGCTGCACCCGGTCGTGCGCCGCCTGCGCCTGCACAGCAATGCCATTGCCGTGCTCGATGCCCATGCGCGTGGCGAGCGCCTGCCCCCCTTGCGTCCGCACCCACCCACCGCGTGGCTGCTCTGGCGCGCGGGGTTCGATGTCCATTGGCGCCGCCTGCCCCGCGACGAGGCGATGGCACTGGTGGCCATCGAACGCGGCGACACGTTCGCCGACTGGTGCGCGCGTCTGCCCGGTCGTTCGCCTGCACTGCGCGCCGCGCGCCTGCTGAAGCGCTGGTTGTCCGACGGCCTGGTGGCCGACCTGTCCTTCCCTGCCTGACTTTCCTGGAGATCTTCCATGCAGACCCGACCCGTGCACGCCCGTGCACTCGCCTTCCTCCACGACCATGACTGGATCGGTCCGCTGTTGTTGCGGCTGGTATTCGGCTATTTCTGGCTGGAGACCGGATGGGCCAAATTGAACAACCTGGCGTTCTTCACCGAGCGCTTCATCGAGTGGGGCATTCCCTGGCCCGCGTTGAGTGCAACGGTCTGCGCCGGCACCGAATTCATCGGCGGCGTGTTGATCATGCTGGGACTGGCCACCCGGCTGACCATGCTGCCGATGATCTTCAACATGCTGGTGGCGTTGGCCGTCGTGGTGCTGCCGGGCATCTCCACGCTGGACGAGTTCGTCGAACTGGACGAGGTGCTCTACGTGGCCGTGTTCACGTGGCTGCTGTTCGCGGGTCCGGGTCGCGCCAGCCTGGATCACCTGATCGCAAGGCGTGGGCCGCAGCACGCCGCCACGGTGGCGTCCTGGCCACCGGGTCGGACGGGGGAATGACCCTTCCCCGGCCGGACGTCGTCCGAAACGGGACTTCCGGCCATTGCTCCCGCTGTTGCTGTAATGCAACATCCGCGTGCTAGCGCCGCCGCGCGCCCCGAACCCCACCCACTCGGAAAGCCACGCCATGTCTCCAGTCCGCCCGGCCGCCGTCCGGCCGCACCGCCTCGCTTTTGCCATCGCCGCGCTGCTGCCCTTCGGCACCGCCCTCGCCCAGGACGCCGCCACCCCGGCCGAGAAGGACGCCGCCACGCTCGACACCGTGCAGGTCACCGCGCAGCGCAAGGTCGAGAACATCCAGGACGTGCCGGTGTCCATCAGCACGATCAACGGTGAGCAACTCGGCGTGCTCGCGTCAGGCGGTACCGACATCCGCTTCCTGTCCGGGCGCGTGCCCAGCCTGAACATCGAATCCTCGTTCGGCCGCGCGTTCCCGCGCTTCTACATCCGCGGCTACGGCAACACCGATTTCCGCCTCAACACCTCGCAGCCGGTCTCGCTGGTGTATGACGACGTGGTGCAGGAAAACCCGATCCTGAAGGGTTTCCCGCTGTTCGACCTGGAGCAGATTGAAGTGCTGCGCGGCCCGCAGGGTTCGCTGTTCGGCCGCAACACGCCCGCCGGCGTGGTGAAGTTCGAGTCGGCCAAGCCGTCGCAGGAGACCAGCGGTTACGGCAAAGTCGGCGTCGGCAGCGACAACATGTGGAACGTCGAAGGCGCCGTCGGTGGCGCACTGAGTCCGAACTGGTCCGCGCGTGCCTCGGTGCTCTACCAGCGCCGCGACGACTGGGTGGAAAACACCTATCCGGGCCCGAGCGATGGCTTCGAAGGCTACGACGAGTCCGCCGGCCGCGTGCAGTTCCTCTACGAAGGCGAGGGCTTCGAAGCCCTGCTCAACGCGCATGCCCGCAAGCTCAACGGCACCGCGCGCCTGTTCCGCGCGAACATCATCGACCCGGGCACCAACAACTTCGTCCCCGGCTTCGACGAGGACAAGGTTTCGCAGGACGGCCTGAACTACTCCGAGCTGGAATCGCAGGGCGCCAGTGCACGACTGAACTGGGACGTCGGCGACTACAAGCTCTATTCGATCACCGGCTACGAGAGCGTCGAGACGATCAACCGTGGCGATATCGATGGCGGCTACGGCGCGGTGTTCCTGCCCGACTCCGGCCCGGGCGTGATCCCGTTCGCGTCGGAAACCGCCGACGGCATCCCGGACCACTCGCAGTGGACGCAGGAGTTCCGCATCGAATCCGAGTACGCGGGACCGTGGAATTGGCAGGCGGGTCTGTTCTACTTCAAGGAAGACTACCGCGTCGAAAGCTTCAGCTACGACTCGCTCAACAACAGTGCGCAGGACGGCTACCAGCGCATCCGCCAGACCAACGACGCCTGGGCGTTGTTCGGCGCGGCGACCTGGCAGGCGACCGACAAGCTGGAGCTGCGCGCGGGCCTGCGCTACACCGTCGACGAGAAGAAGTTGACCGTCGAGGATTACTGGAACACCGGTTTCGCCGCCTGCGTGCTGGCGGGCAAGTGCACGCTGGCGCAGCTGGCCGCGCTCGAGCCCGACGGCGATCTGTCCGCCTCGCCCGAAGACAAGAAGTTCAACTGGGATCTGTCGGCGACCTACGCGGTCAGCGACGACGTCAACCTGTACGCACGCGCCGCCACCGGCTTCCGTGGCAGCAGCATCCAGGCCGCCGGCGCTTTCAACGGCAAGTCCGTCGCCGGTCCGGTAACCGTCACCTCCATCGAGACCGGCGTGAAAGCCGACGTCTGGGACAAGCGCGCACGCATGAGCGCGGGCGTCTTCTACTACCGCATCAAGGACCAGCAGCTGACCGCGGTCGGCGGCGCCGCCAACGCGAACATCCTGCTCAACGCCGAGAAGTCGGTGGGCAAGGGCTTCGAACTGGACATGCAGGCCTACGTGCTCGACAACCTGCTGCTCACGCTGGGCAGCAGCTACAACGACACCGAGATCCAGGACAACGACCTCGCCGTTGCGGTGTGCGCCGCCTGCACGGTCACCGACCCGCGCAACACCGGAGGCCTGGCGCTGATCGACGGCAACCAGCTGCCGCAGGCCCCGAAGTGGGTGCACAACCTGACCGCGCGTTACAGCGTCGGCCTGGGCGACGGCAGCGAGCTGTATGTCTACACCGACTGGGCCTACCGCAGCGAAGTGAACTTCTTCCTGTACGACTCCGTCGAGTTCACCGGCAAGTCGTCGCTGGAAGGCGGCCTGCGCATCGGCTATGGCTGGGGCTACGGTGATTACGAAGTGGCCCTGTTCGGCCGCAACATCACCGACCAGCGCCGCATCGTCGGCGGTATCGACTTCAACAACCTGACCGGCTTCATCAACGAGCCGCGCACGGTCGGCGTGGAGTTCAGCGCGAAGTTCTGATCCGCGGAGACGTGCGATCACCACACGGGCGCCGCATGGCGCCCGTATTTTCTGTAGCGTGCGCCGTGCGCACGACCTCGTGACCCCGGACCACACCGCGGCTCGTGCGCATGGCGCACGCTACGTGCGAGGCATCAGGATGCCGGTGGCTCACGAGGAGGGAATCGCAGCACCACGCCACGCTGCGCTTCTTCCGGCGATTCCGGGCGCACCCAAAGCAGCGGCACCTCGCGCGGTGCAGGCAGTTCGAGTTCGTCGTCGCCACGCGCAGCCGCTTCCTCTTCCTCGATCTCCCAGCTGTACTTCTTGCGCGGCAGTACGGGGTCCAGGCGACGGAACAGGAAGGCGGCGATCAGGCCGGCCACCGCGCCGCCCATATGCGCCTGCCACGACACGCCGGCTTCGCGCGGCAGGATGGTCAACACCATGCCGCCGTAGAACAGGAACGCGATCATGCCCGCCGCGATGGCGGCGCGGTCGCGGCGCAACAGGCCGAGCATGAAGACCATGAACATCAGACCGTGGGTCAGGCCGCTGGCGCCGAGTGTGTGCGTGCCGGGATCGGCCAGCAGCCACGGCCCCAGACCCGAACCGAGCCAGACCAGCGGGATCGCCCACAGCGTGGCGCGTGGATAGACGGCACCCGCGAGCGTGCCAAGGATCAGCAGTGCCGACGCGTTCGCGGCGATGTGCTCCAGTGATCCATGCAGCAGCGGTGCCGTCAGGACGCCGAGCAGCCCTTCCACCGACAGCGGGGCGATGGTGAACGCGCGCACGTCGAAGCTGTTCTGCGCCGAATACACCATGGCCAACAGCAGCACGAAGGCCAGGCTCAGGTTGAGCGCGCGCAGCAGGCGCTTGCGGTCGTAGCGCTGCTGGGATTCCGGGTCGAACGCCGGGTCGTCGGGGTGCAGGTCCATGGTCCAGTTCTGGCGGCAGCGCCGACGAATGCAAGGGTGGCCGGGGTGGACAGACCATCCCGCGCACGGGATGGTCCGTCAAGCCACGTCAGACCTGAGGTTCCGTCTTCTGCGGCCGTGCCAGGCTCAGCGCGATGGTGATGCCCAGGATCGCCGCCACCGTGCCCAGCGCCCACGGCACCGGGATCTTGTACACGTCGATCAGCAGCATCTTGGTGCCGATGAAACCCAGCACCACCGCCAGCCCATACGGCAGCAGGTGGAAGCGGTCGGCCATGCCCGCCAGCAGGAAGAACATCGCGCGCAGGCCCAGCACCGCGAACACGTTCGAGGTCAGCACGATGAACGGGTCCGAGGTGATCGCGAAGATCGCCGGGATGCTGTCCACCGCGAAGATCACGTCGGTCACGCCGATCAGCACCAGCACCACGAACAGCGGGGTGAACCAGCGCACGCCGTTCTCGCGCACGCTCAGCGCCGCGCCGCGGTAACCGTCGGTCAACTTCAGGTGGTTGCGCATCCAGCGCAGCGCGGGGTTCTTCTCCAGGTCCGGCTCCTTGCCGGCAGCGAACCACATCTTGATACCGGTCAGCAGCAGGAACGCGCCGAACAGGTACAGCAGCCAGTGGAACTGGGCCAGGAGTGCCGCACCGGCGAAGATCAGGATGCTGCGCAGGACGATGGCGCCCAGGATGCCGATCACCAGCACGCGCTGGCGCTGCTCTTCCGGCACGGCGAAGTACGTCATCACCATCAGGAACACGAAGATGTTGTCGACCGCCAGCGCCTTCTCGACCAGGTAACCGGTCAGGAACTCCAGGCCCACGCGGTTGGCTTCCACCAGACCGGCGGTCTCGTTCACGTACCACCACAGGCCGCCATTGAACGCCATGGCCAGGGCGATCCAGCCCAGGCTCCACCACATCGCTTCCTTGAACGTCACCTTGTGCGCGCCGCCATGGCGCATCAGCACCAGGTCGACGAGCAAGGCGATTACCACCAGGCCGCCGAAGCCGGCCCACAACCAAGGGTTGCCAATCGTTTCCATCGAGATTCCCGAAAAAAGTGGAGGACGGCCGCAGGCGCGGACATCTCGGAACCGGGAAACGGGGATCCGGGGGTATGCCTTCGCCATCGCGGCGAAGGTCTCGCTCACAGCCCGGTGGGCTGCCGTGGGACCGGAGCATTGCTGCTCGAAATGACGGCCGGCACGTTTGGGAGCTACTCCCCTTCTGCGGCGAATTGTCCGGGTGGCGCCCGGCTGGGTCAACCGGGCAGGTAAAATGCCGTTCATGAATACCCCCAACCCGACCGTACGCCTGAAGAACGCCTGGCGTTCCAGCCACCCGTGGATCTTCCAGAAACTGGTCGAGAAGCCCGTCGCCAAGCCCAAGCCGGGCACGGTCGTGGAAGTTGTCGGCGTCGACGGCGAGTGGATCGGCCGCGGTTTCTACAACGGCCACTCGCGCATCGCGGTGCGCATCCTGGAGACGCATCCCGACATCCCGGTGGATGCCGGCTGGTTCTCGCGCAAGATCGCCGCCGCCGTGTCGCTGCGCCGCGATGTGCTGAAGCTGGATGCGACCACCGACGCCTGGCGCGTGGTGCATGCGGAAGGCGATGGCCTGTCCGGTCTGGTGGTGGACCGCTACGGCGACCTGATCGTGGTGGAGTTCTTCGCCGCCGGCATGTTCCGCCACCGCGAATGGATCTACGAGGCGCTGCGCGAGCAGTTCCCCGGCTGCCGCTTCCACAGCTTCGCCGACGAACACGTGCAGAAGCAGGAGAGCTTCGAGTTCCACGGCAATACCACCACCGAAGCGTCGGTGATCACCGAATACGGCGTGAAGTTCCGCGCCGATCCGGCCGGTGCGCACAAGACCGGCTTCTTCGCCGACCAGCGCGAGAACCGTGAGTGGCTCAGCCAGCAGGTCGAAGGCAAGACCGTGCTCGACCTGTGCTGCAACACCGGCGGCTTCGCGGTGTATGCCGCGGCGCGCGGCGCGGCCGAGGTGGTCGGCGTGGACATCGACCAGGACGTCATCCAGATCGCCAAGGGTAACGCCAAGCTCAACAACGCGCGGCCCAAGTTCGTGCAGGCCGACATCTTCCCGTACCTGCGCGACGCGGCGAACCGCGGCGAGCAGTACGACGTGGTGATCCTCGATCCGGCCAAGATGACGCGCGACCGCGAGCAGGTGATCGCCGCGCTGAAGAAATACCTGGACATGAACAAGCTGGCGCTGGGCGTGGTGAAGCCGGGTGGGCTGTTCGCCACGTTCTCGTGCACGGGCCTGGTCAGCGAGGAGCAGTTCCTCGACATGCTGCGCCGCGCCGCCTACTTCTCCGGCCGCACCATCCAGATCCTCAAGGTCGCGGGCGCCGGCCCCGATCATCCGTTCATGGCGCACGTGCAGGAATCGCGCTATCTGAAGGCGGTGTTCTGCCG
>CAMPIO010000110.1 GCA_946886405.1 uncultured Pseudoxanthomonas sp. | reverse complement strand
AGAAGAAGGAACCCACCATGCTTGAGATGCGCCAAGTCGCCAAGGTCTACCGCACCGAACAGGTGGAAACGCATGCGCTGCGTTCGCTCGACCTGCATGTCCGCGAGGGCGAGTTCGTCGCGGTGACCGGTCCGTCGGGTTCGGGCAAGACCACGTTCCTCAACATCGCTGGCCTGCTGGAAACGTTCACGGGCGGGCAGTTCCTGCTCGATGGCCAGGACGTCAGCCACCTGGGCGACGACGCACGCTCGCGCCTGCGCAACCAGAAGATCGGCTTCATCTTCCAGGGCTTCAACCTGATCCCCGACCTCAACCTGTTCGACAACGTCGACGTGCCGCTCCGCTATCGCGGCATGCCTGCGTCGGAGCGCAAGCAGCGCATCGAAGACGCGCTGGCACGTGTCGGCCTGGGCTCGCGCATGAAGCATTTCCCGGCCGAGCTGTCGGGCGGCCAGCAGCAGCGCACGGCGATCGCGCGCGCACTCGCGGGCAGCCCGCGCTTGTTGCTGGCCGACGAACCGACCGGCAACCTGGACTCGCAGATGGCCCGCGGCGTGATGGAGCTGATGGAGGAGATCAACCGCCAGGGCACGACCATCATCATGGTCACGCACGATCCTGAACTGGCCGCGCGTGCGCAGCGCAACGTGCACATCGTGGACGGCATGGCCACCGACCTGTCGGTGGAGCCCGCGCTGATCCGTGCGGCGAACGCCGCCGAAGCCAACGCCTCTGCGTAGGGTGGGCCCCGGCCCACCGCACATACCGCCAAGACAACCCCATGGTGGGCCAGGGCCCACCCTACGGAGCCACGCATGTTCGGCTACTACTTTTCCCTCGCGCTGCGCAGCTTCAAGCGCAACAAGGCGCTGACTTTCCTGATGGTGCTGGCCATCGCGCTCGGTATCGGCGCCAGCATGACCACGCTGACCGTGTTCTACGTGCTGTCGGGCGATCCGATCCCGCAGAAGAGCGACAGGCTCTTCTATCCGCGCATCGACCCGCGCTCGGCAAACGGCTTCACCCCGGGCGACGAGCCGGAAGACCAGTTCACGCGTTACGACGCGGAACGCCTGCTGCGCGACAAGAAGGGCGATCGCCAGGCACTGATGACAGGCGGCGCGTCGTCGATCGAATCGGCCGACGGAAAAGTCGAACCGTTCCGCGTCGATGCGCGCTATACCACCGCCGACTTCTTCCCGATGTTCGACGTGCCGTTCCGCCACGGCAACGGCTGGTCGGCCGCAGACGATGAATCCCGTGCACGCGTGGCGGTCATCTCCAAGGCGCTCAACGACAAGCTCTTCGGCGGCGCCAACAGCGTGGGCCGTGACGTGACCGCATCCGGCGCGACGTTCCGCATCATCGGCGTGCTGGACGAATGGCGCCCCGCGCCGAAGTTCTACGACATGACGCAGGACCGCTTCACCGAAGTGGAACAGCTGTTCGTGCCGTTCTGGACGGCACTCAGCCTGAAGATGGGTACCCAGGGCAACATGAACTGCTGGGGCGATTCCAGCGGAGATGAAGAGGGCTCGCGCGGACCCAACGCCCCGTGCTCGTGGCTGCAGTACTGGGTGGAGCTGGACACGCCGGGCAAGGTCGCGGCCTACAAGCAGTACCTGGCGAACTACTCCGACCAGCAGCGCGCCGCAGGTCGTTTCGAGCGTGCGACCAACGTGGACCTGCACAACGTGATGCAGTGGTTGGACAAGCAGGGCGCGGTGCCCGGCGACGTGCGCCTGCAGGTGTGGCTGGCGTTCGGCTTCCTCGCCGTCTGCCTGCTCAACACGGTGGGCCTGCTGCTGGCGAAGTTCCTCGGTCGCGCATCGCAGATCGGTGTGCGGCGTGCGCTTGGCGCGACGCGCAAGGCCATCTTCGCGCAATGCCTGGTGGAAGCCGGCACCGTCGGACTGGTGGGCGGCGTGCTCGGCCTTGTGCTGGCCTGGCTCGGCCTGTTGGCCGTCCGCCAACAGCCGGCCGGCTACGCCGACCTGGCGCACATGGACCTGAAGATGCTGTTGGCCACCTTCGCGCTGGCGATCGTCGCCAGCCTGCTCGCCGGCATGTTGCCTGCCTGGCGCGCGATGCAGGTGACGCCCGCCATCCAGCTCAAGAGCCAGTGACCCATCCATTCAAGAGGCACGTCATGGACATCCGCCCCATCCTTTCCACCCTCGCCCGCCACAAGACGGCCGCCGCACTGATCGTGCTGGAAGTGGCGCTGTCGTGCGCCATCATCTGCAACGCGGTCTTCCTCATCACCCAGCGACTGGAGCGCATCGATCGCCCCACCGGCCTGGCCAACGAGGAGATCGTGCGCGTCAGCATGGGCAGCATCGGCGACAACCCCGAGGCCGACGCGCTGGTGAAACAGGATGTCGCCAGCCTTCGGGCGCTGCCCGGCGTCAAGGCCGCCAGCAGCATCAACCACGTGCCATTCGACAACTCCTCCTGGAACAGTTCCATCCAGCTCGCGCCGGAACAGGAGCGTCCCAGTGCGCAGGCCAACGTCTACCTCGGCGAATCCATCATCGACACGTTGGGGCTGAGACTGGCCGAGGGCCGCGACTTCAATGCGGACGAGTATTCCAACTGGACCGAGATGAACAAGCAGAACGCCAAGGTCACCATGCCGGCGGTGATCCTGAGTCGCGAACTGGCGAACAAGCTGTTCCCCGGCGAAAGCGCGATCGGCAAGAACATCTACGCCTGGAATGCCGACAATACGCCACACCGGGTGGTAGGCGTGGTCGAACGCCTGATCCGCACCAACGACAACGGCGGTCCGGCGGAAGCGGGTTACACGATGATCTTCCCGGTGAAAGACCTGACCATGGGTACGTTCGTGCTGCGCACCTCGCCCGAGCGTCGCGCGGAAGTGCAGAAGGCCGCGATCGCCACGCTGGAGAAGAACAGCGCGCGTCGCTTGATCCTGCGCGAGGGTACGTTCACCGACATCATCAGCGACTACTATCGCGGTGATCGTGCGATGGCCTGGCTGCTGATGACGGTGATCGTGTCGCTGCTGGTCGTCACCGCGCTGGGCATCGTCGGCCTGGCCAGCTTCTGGGTGCAGCAGCGCACCAAGCAGATCGGCATCCGCCGCGCACTGGGTGCGACGAAGGGGCAGATCCTGCGCTACTTCCAGACCGAGAACTTCCTGCTGGCCACCATCGGCATCGTCATCGGCATGATCCTGGCGTACGGCATCAACCAGTTGCTGATGGGCAAGTACGAGCTGCCGCGCCTGCCGCTGCTGTACCTGCCGGTCGGTGCCGTGCTGCTGTGGCTGCTCGGCCAGGTCGCGGTGTACGGGCCGGCACGCAAGGCCGCCTCGGTACCGCCGGCGGTGGCGACGCGCACCGCCTGACGCACGATGTCCGCCACACCGTGCACGCCGGATGGCGTGCACGGTCGCCCGGAGACCGCCATGTCCGCCTCTTCCTTCCTGCTGCTGGGTCGCCCCCATGCCGGCATGGGGTGGCTCGCCCTGCAACTCGCCGTCGGCGTCGTGCTGTGCGTGTACGCGGGACAGGCCATGCTGGCCTCCCGCGCGCAACGGATGTCGCCCAATGGCGTCGACGATACCCGCGTGCTGGTCGTGCCCTGGCTGCAGTCTGCGCACGGCACCGCTCCCCGCAGCGCCGACGTAGTGCGGACGCTGCGCGCCATCCCCGGCATCCAATCCGCCGCCGCAGGCAACCAGACGCCCCATGGCACCAGCGCCTGGAGCGCGCACGCATGGACAGGCGATGATGCGCCCGCGCGCCACATGGCCAGCGTCTATCTGGCCGATGAGGCGTTCCTGTCGACGCTCGGCATGAAGCCCTCGCGGGGCCGCACCTTCGCGATGCACGAGTACCAGGACTACACCGGCGACCAGCGTCGCCTGCATGCCGATCCGGCACCCGCCATCGTCTCCACCGCACTCGCGGAACGGCTGTACGGTGCCGCCGACCCGCTGGGTCGCTCCCTTCACTTGCTGCCCGACAAGCATCTCCGCATCGTCGGCGTGATGAAGGAGATTCCGCTGCCCGCCACCGCCCACCGAGGCGACGGCACGGCGCTGGTGCTCCCCGTACGGATGACGCGCGCAGACGAGGCCCACTTCTTCGTGCGTCATGCGGGCGATGCCGATGCCACGTCGGATCGCGTGCGGAGCGCGCTCGCGGCGGCCTACCCCCACCTCGTGATCGCGGCCCCCGTCAGCCTGGCGGACCTGCGCGCCCGGGCATCCGCAGGATCGATGCGTCATGCGTGGGCATCGGTCTTCGCCTGTCTCGCGTGGTGGCTGTCGACCCTGGGCATGCTGGTGCTCAGTGGGCACCGCTGGGTCCAGGAACATCGGCAGGAGCTCAGCCTGCGCCGCGCGTTCGGTGCGACCGGCCCGCAGCTCGCACACCGGTTGCGGGGCGAGTACCTGGCGCTCGCGATCATCGCGTCGCTCCCGGGCGCGCTCGTCGCCACCTCGGTGCTGCCTCGCGTCGCACCGGCATGGATGACGCCGGCGGCCACGCCATGGATGCCGCTGGCCGCGATGATCGGCGCTGCCCTCCTGGTACAACTGGTCGCCACATGGCCGGTCGGCATGGCGCGACGGATTCCTCCCCACCTCGTCAGCCGCAGCCCTTCGGTTAGGCTATAGCGCATGCCCACCATCCTCGTCATCGACGACAACCTCGCCGTCAGCACGGCGCTGGAAGTCCTGTTCTCCCTGCACGACATCGACACGCTGCATGCGGAATCGCCGGAGGCCGGACTGGCGCTGCTGCGCGACCAGCCGATCGACCTCGTCATCCAGGACATGAACTTCACGCAGGACACGACCTCGGGTGCGGAAGGCGAGCAGTTGTTCACCGACATCCGCATGCAGTGGCCGGACATGCCGGTGATCCTGTTGACGGCATGGACGCACCTGGAAGTCGCGGTGAACCTGGTGAAAGCCGGTGCGGCCGACTACGTCGCAAAACCCTGGGACGACCGCAAGCTGCTGGCCACGGTCAACACCCTGCTGGAACTGGCGGAAGCGCGCAGCGAACTCGAGCGCCGCCGCAGCCGCGAGCGTCGCGGCCGCGACCAGCTGTCCAGCAAGTACGACGTGCGCAACCTGGTCTTCGAGGATCCTGCGAGCGAACGCGTCGTCGCACTCGCCTGCCAGGTGGCGCGTTCCGACCTGCCGGTGCTCATCACCGGCCCGAACGGTGCGGGCAAGGAAAAGATCGCCGAGATCATCCAGGCCAACTCCAGCGTCCGGTCCGGCCCGTTCGTCACGCTCAACTGCGGCGCACTGCCGTCGGAGCTGATCGAAGCGGAATTGTTCGGTGCCGACGCCGGCGCCTACACCGGTGCCAACAAGGCACGTGAGGGCAAGTTCGAGGCGGCCGACGGCGGCACGCTGTTCCTCGACGAGATCGGCAACCTGCCGCTGACCGGCCAGATGAAACTGCTGCGCGTGCTGGAGACGGGCCGCTTCGAACGCCTGGGCTCCAACCGCGAACGCCACGTCACCGTGCGCGTGATCAGCGCGACCAATGCCGACCTGCCCGCCATGATCCGCGATGGCAGCTTCCGCGAAGACCTGTACTACCGCCTCAACGCGATCGAGCTCGCGCTGCCGCCGTTGGCCGAGCGGCCCGGCGACATCCTGCCGCTGGCCGAACGCTTCCGCCCCGCCGACAAGCCGCTGGGCGAAAGCGCGCGCGCCGCGCTGCTGCGCCATGCATGGCCCGGCAACGTGCGCGAACTGCGCAATGTCATCCAGCGTGCGGGGCTGCTGGCGATGGGCGAGCGCATCGAGGCCGCGGACCTCAACCTGCCGCGGCCCGCACCCGTGCGCGCCGCCATCGTCGCGGAACCGGAGCGTGCCGACATCGAAACCGCCCTCGCGCGCGCCGGTGGCGTCATCGCACAGGCCGCTGCGGACCTGGGCATGAGCCGGCAGGCGCTGTACCGGCGCATGGAACGCTTCGGCATCAAGGCCCCATGATCCGTCGCTCGCTCGCCGGCCGCGTCCTGTCCTGGCTGCTGCCGCTGCTGGCACTGGCCGTGGTGCTGCCGGTGCTGCTCTCGCACTGGATCGGCGACGATGTGATCGCCATCCTGGTGTCCGCCATCGTCGTGTTGCCCCTGGCGATGTGGGCGATACGGCGCGGGCTGCGCAGCACGTATTCGCTGTTCCGCGCACTGGCCGGCAGCGTCAACAGTTACCGCGACGGCGAGTACAACTTCGGCATCCACTGGCGCGGCAACGACGAGCTCGCCGAACTGGTGCAGGCGCATTCCTCCCTCGGCGAGGTGCTGCGCGAGCAGCGCCTCAACCTGGTACAGCGCGAGCTGCTGCTCGACACCATGGTGCAGAACACGCCCGTCGCCATGCTGCTGATCGCCCCGGGCGGTGACGGCGTGCGCCGGGTGATCTTCGCCAACGTGGCGGCGCGCAAGTTGCTGCACAGTGGCTGGAAGCTCGAGGGCCAGGACTACGACACCCTGATCGCCGCGGCACCGGTCGAGATGCGCGAAGCGCTGGGGCGCGGCGGCGACAGCCTGTTCGCCATCGGCAGCGAGGAAGAGGACGGCGAGGAGCAGGTGTACCACCTCGCACGCCGCAGCTTCCGCCTCAACGGTCGCCCGCATGAGCTGCTGCTGCTGCGCCTGCTGACCAGCGAGCTGCGGCGCCAGGAAGTACTGACGTGGAAGAAGGTCATCCGCGTGATCAGCCATGAACTCAACAATTCACTGGCACCGGTGGCGTCGCTCGCGCACTCGGGTGCGGAGCTCGTCCGCCGTGGGCGCCATGACCGGCTGGAGGAAGTCTTCGGCACCATCGAGGACCGCGCGCGCCACCTGGAAGGCTTCATCCGCGGCTACGCCCGTTTCGCCAAGCTGCCGTCGCCGCAACTGCAGACCGTTCACTGGCGCGCCTTCTTCGAGGGCCTGCAAAGGCAGATCGGCTTCGACCTGGTGATGAGGGAGCCGGAGATCGACGGACGCATCGACATCGCACAGTTGGAGCAGGCATTGCTCAACCTGCTGAAGAACGCCCACGAATCCGGCACGACCGCCGATGGCGTGTCGGTGCGACTGACGCGCCTGCCCGGCTGGCTGCGCATCGAGGTGATGGACCGCGGCACCGGCATGAACGACGCCGTGCTGCAGAACGCGCTGGTGCCGTTCTATTCCACCAAGCGCAACGGCACCGGCCTGGGCCTGGCACTGACCCGCGAGATCATCGAAGCGCACGGCGGTCGGCTGTCGCTGCACAACCGCGAGGGTGGCGGATTGTGCGTGGCGATCCAGTTGCCCGAAAGCGCATAGGGCGGACCCTGCCCGGGAGCGTGTAGAGCGGAGCTTGCTCCGCTGCTCCCTCAATCGCGCAACATGGAAGCGCCGTCAGCCGAGCAAGCTCGGCTCTACCTCACTTCGGCTTCTTCACCGGTCGATGCCAACCTTCAATGCTGACCTGGCGCGCACGCGCCACCGTCAGCGTCTCGGCCGGGGCGTTCTTCGAGATCACCGAACCGGCACCGATGGTGGCGCCATCGGCCAGGGTCACCGGCGCGACCAGCGATGAGTTGGAACCGACGAACACACGGTCGCCGATCGTCGTCGCCGACTTGTTCACGCCGTCGTAGTTGCAGGTGATGGTGCCGGCGCCGATGTTGGTGCCCGTACCGATGACCGTATCGCCGAGGTAGGTCAAGTGGTTGGCCTTGCTGCCCACGCCGATCCGCGTGTTCTTCGTCTCGACGAAGTTGCCGACGTGCACGCCATCGGCGAGGTGGGTACCCGGGCGAAGACGGGCATACGGGCCGATCAACGCGGCGCCCTCGCTCACCACGCCTTCCAGATCGCAGTGCGCGCGCACGTGCGTGCCGGCACCCAGCTTCACGTCCTTGAGGCGCGAGAACGGACCGACGACGACGCCGTCGCCCAGTTCGACATCGCCTTCCAGCACGACATCGACATCGATCTGCACATCGCGGCCGACGTTCACCGTGCCCCGTTGATCGAAGCGGGCGGGATCGATCAGACGTGCACCCTGGGTGCACAGCGCGCGTGCCGCACGCAGCTGGTAGGCGCGCTCGAGCTGCGACAGCTGCCAGGGATCGTTGGCGCCTTCCGCCTCGATGGGCTCACCGACCAGCACCATTTCCGCCGGAGTGAATTCTTCGGCCGCCATCGCGAATACGTCGGTCAGGTAATACTCGCCCTGGGCATTGTTGTTGGAGAGCCGCGCCAGCCATCCCTTCAGCGCGCTGCCGTCGGCGGCGATGATGCCGGTGTTGATGGTGCGGATGCGGCGCTGTTCCTCGTCCGCATCCTTGTGCTCGACGATCGCCGCCACGCGGCCTGCTTCGTCGCGCACGATGCGTCCGTAGCCGGTGGGATCGACCGGCTCGGCGACCAGTACCGCCAGGCGACCCGGCGCATCCAGCAGCCGCTGCAGGGTATCGCTGCGGGTGAGCGGCACATCGCCATACAGCACCAGCACGCGCGCACCATCGGGAATCTCCGGCATCGCCTGCGCCACCGCATGGCCGGTGCCCAGCTGCTGCGCCTGGTGCGCCCAGTGCAGATCCGACTGATCGGCGAAGGCGGCCTGTACCTGGTCGCCACCATGGCCATACACCACGTGCACACCGGCCGGCGCCAGTGCACGCGCCGCCTCGATCACGTGCGCCAGCATCGGTCGTCCCGCGATGGGCTGCAGCACCTTGGGCAGCACGGATTTCATGCGCTTGCCTTCGCCGGCGGCGAGGATGACGACGTGCAGTGGCTTCATGTGGACTTCCCTGGTGAATGCGGTGGCGCGAAGAGGTGGATGGTAGCAACTCCCCTCTGGAACGCAGATCGTGGCCGGACCGTGCCATGCACGCGCGAGCCGGCGCGTACCATGCACGCATGCCCCACTCTCCACCACGCCACACGCTGGCCCGCCAGGGCGGCCGTTATCTCATCGTCGGACTGCTCCAGCTCTTGCTGGACTGGCTGGTCTTCGTGGGCGTGACCGCGTTCGGCGTGCCGGCGGCGCCCGGCAATCTTGCCGGGCGCATCAGTGGCGCGTTGCTCGGCTTCTGGTTGAACGGGCGCGTGACGTTCGCGCAGTCGGGCGACGTTCGACTGGGCTGGTGGCGGTTCGCGAAGTTCCTGCTGGTCTGGATTCCGCTGACCATCGTCAGCACACTGGCCGTCACGTGGGTGGCAGGGACGCTGGGGCTGACGCATGCCTGGTTGGCCAAGCCGCTGGTGGAGGGTGCACTGGCCGTGGTCGCGTTCTTCCTGTGGCGGCACGTGGTCTATCGTTGACCTGGCTCCGTAGCGTGCGCCATGCGCACGATGTCTTGGCTGGGTCGCGGTGCGCCAGGGGACGCCTGGCGCGATGTTGGTATCGCCAGGTCGTGCGCACGGCGCACGCTACGAAACGACAACGCCGGCACTGGGCCGGCGTTGTGGATGGTGCGGAAGCGATAGACCTCAGTGCTTGAGGTTCTTGCGCAGGCGCTCCAGCGCGCTGAGCTGGGCGATGCTCATGGCCAGCTGGGCCTGGGCTTCTTCCACGCTCATCTTCGGGTCCTTGTGGGACAGCACGCGTTCGGCTTCTTCCTTGGCCTTGCGGACCGAGGCTTCGTCGATATCCGACGCGCGGATCGCGGTGTCGGCCAGCACGGTGACGACCTGCGGCTGCACTTCCAGGATGCCGCCGGAGATGGCGAAGTCCAGCTGCTCGCCGCTGGCCAGCGTCACCACCACCTTGCCCGGCTTCAGGCGGGTGATCAGCGGCGCGTGCTTCGGCGCGATGCCGAGTTCGCCCAGCTCGCCGGTGGCGACGACCAGGGTGGCTTCACCGTGGAAAATCTCCTGCTCGGCACTGACGATGTCGCAACGGATGGTGCTCATGGAACTCTCTTTGCCGTTTGGGGCGGACCGAGGCCCGCCACCGGTTGCCGCGAAGGTGGGCCGGGGCCCACCCCTACGTGCTTACGCCTTCTCGGCGAGCTTCTTGGCCTTCTCGACCGCTTCTTCGATGCCGCCGACCATGTAGAACGCCTGCTCCGGCAGGTGGTCGTACTCGCCGTCGACGATCGCCTTGAAGCCGCGGATCGTGTCCTTCAGCGAGACGTACTTGCCCGGCGAGCCGGTGAACACTTCGGCCACGTGGAACGGCTGGCTGAAGAAGCGCTCGATCTTGCGCGCGCGCGACACGGCCTGCTTGTCCTCTTCGGACAGCTCGTCCATGCCCAGGATCGCGATGATGTCCTTGAGCTCCTTGTACTTCTGCAGCGTCGACTGCACGCGGCGCGCGGTGTCGTAGTGCTCGTTGCCGATCACGTTCGGGTCGAGCTGGCGCGAGGTCGAGTCGAGCGGGTCGACCGCCGGGTAGATGCCCAGCGAGGCGATGTTGCGCGACAGCACGACGGTGGCGTCGAGGTGGGCGAAGGTGGTCGCCGGCGACGGGTCGGTCAGGTCGTCCGCGGGCACGTACACGGCCTGGATCGAGGTGATCGAACCGGTCTTGGTCGAGGTGATGCGCTCCTGCAGCACGCCCATTTCCTCGGCCAGCGTCGGCTGGTAGCCCACGGCCGACGGCATGCGGCCCAGCAGCGCCGACACTTCGGTACCGGCCAGCGTGTAGCGGTAGATGTTGTCGACGAACAGCAGCACGTCCTTGCCCTTGCCGGACGCGTCCTTCTCGTCGCGGAAGTACTCGGCCATGGTCAGGCCGGTCAGCGCGA
>CAMPIO010000109.1 GCA_946886405.1 uncultured Pseudoxanthomonas sp. | reverse complement strand
CTCCCGAGACCTGCCATGCCCCCCACCGATCTCTCGCTGCAGATCCAACTGCACCCGTTCCCCGACGGCGACACCGTCGCATCCGCGCTGGCACACGCCGTGGCCGACGATCTGCGTGAGGCACTCGCCGCGCGTGGCCACGCCAGCATCGCGTTGTCCGGCGGCACCACCCCGCGCCGCTTCCTGCAGGCGCTGTCGCGCCAGCCGCTGGACTGGGCGAACGTCACCGTCACCCTGGTCGACGAGCGCTGGGTGCCCGACGACCACGAACGCTCCAACGCGCGCCTGGTGAAGGAACACCTGCTGCAGCAGGAGGCCGCCAGCGCCCGCTTCGTCCCGCTTTACCGCGCCACCGCCACCCCGGACGAGTCCCTCGCGGACATCGCGGCCGCCCTGCCGGCGACGCTGGACGTGGTCGTGCTGGGCATGGGCGGCGACGGACACACCGCCTCGTTCTTCCCCGGCGGCGACCGCCTGGCCGACGCCATGGACCCTGCCACGACCGCCACCGTGCTGCCGATGCGCGCGCCCGGCGCGGGTGAGCCCCGCATCACCCTCACCCTGCCGGTGCTGCGCGATGCCGGCCATTTGTATCTGCACATCGAAGGCGGTGAGAAGCGGCAGGTACTCCAGCAGGCCCTATCGGGCCAGGGCAAGGGCGCGGGCTACCCCGTCCGTAATGTCCTGCAAGCCCTGCGCGCGCCGCTGCAGGTCTATCTGGCGCAGTGACCGCGAAAGCGCCGGTGTTGAGGCAAAGCGGGCCTCACTGCTTATAATGCGCCCTTGCCCGCGGCGTTCCGGCGCCCGGTCCCGCCTGGATCGCGCAGCGCGTTGTCCGTCGGCCCCCGTTTTCGTAGCCATGCGCGGCCCTGCGGCCGTGCTGCCAAAGGTGGAAAGTGCGTAACTACGACCTCGAATTCCTCAAGCATTTCTCGATGGTGATCGGCTTCCTGATGCTGGTCACCGCCGGCCTGATCGTCGGTGCGTACTTCCTGCACGACAGCCTGCCGGCGGAAGTGAACCCCAAGGCCGTGCAGATCACCGAGGCCCGCATCGCTCCGGCCGGCGCCGTCTATGCCGGTGAAACCGGTGCCGCCGCCCAGGCAGCCGCCGCTGCTGCAGCCGCCGCAGCCGCCTCCTCCCAGGTCGCCTACGGCGGCACGCTGGACGGTGGCGAGATCTACAAGAACCTGTGCGGCGCCTGCCACACCAATGGCGTGGGCAAGGCCCCGATGCTGACCGCCGCCGGCATGGGCGCCCGTGCCAGCAAGGGCGTCGACACGCTCTACAAGCACGCCATCGAAGGCTTCACCGGTCCGGACGGCGGCATCATGCCCCCGAAGGGCGGCAACCCGGCCATCACCGACGAGCAGATCCACGCCACCGTCGACTGGATGCTGGCCAACAGCAAGTAAGGCGTACGCCTTCCAGAAAACGCCGCCCCCGGGCGGCGTTTTCGTTTGTACGCGATGGCACCGCGCACGCGTAGCCCGGGTAAGGCCGAAGGCCGCGCCCGGGGCCTACCCCTTCCTGCGGCTTGCTGCCCCGGGTGCGCTGCGCTTACCCGGGCTACTCGGCTCGCTGGGAGAAGGCACTGCCTCCCGCCTCGCGCTGAGAACCTGCCCGTCATCCAATCCGTTTACCCTTGCCGCCTCGCTTCAACGGTTGCCCTACGATGACGTCTTCCCGCTCGCCGCTCACCCTCGCCCTGCTCGCGTCCCTCGCGCTGCCCGCCTGCGCGGCCACGCCGAAGGAACGCGTCATCCCGATCGGCCAGGTGCAGGGCGAAGGCGAGCGCAGTCCGCTCGTTGGGCAAACCGTCAGCGTTGAAGGCATCGTCACCGGCGCCTTCATCGACGGCCTCGGCGGCTTTTTCGTGCAGGACTCGGGCGACGGCAACCCGAAGACCTCCGACGGGATCTTCGTCGCGCTTGAAGACGGCGCGCCGACACCGACGCTCGCCGCTGGCGACCGTGTCCGCGTGCGCGGCATCGTCGGTGAACGCAAGGCCGGTGGCGACGAGACGCTGACCGCGCTGCATGCTCCAGCGATCCAGCCGCGAGGCAAAGGCAGCCTCGCGCCGAGCGTGCTGACCACCCAGCCCGCCGACTGGGAAGCGCTTGAGGGCATGCACGTCCGCATCGACGCCCCGCTCACGCTCAGCGGCACCCACACGCTCGAGCGATTCGGCGAACTGATCACCAGCTTCGATGGCCGCCTGTGGCAACCCAGCGAACTCGCCACGCCGGGCAGCGCCGAAGCCAAGCGCCTCGCCGCCGACAATGCCCGCCGCACCCTGCTGCTGGACGACGGCAGCGCGAAGCGCGACCCCGCCACCCTCTGGTACGTGAAAGACGGACGAGCGTTGCGCACCGGCACTGTGTTGACCGGCGTGCAGGGCATCGTCGAGCAGCGCCTCGGCGGTTGGCGCCTGCAGCTCACCGTCGCGCCGACGATCGCCGCGCCGCAACGCCCAGCCGCACCGCAGGTCGCCGGCAATATGCGCGTCGCCGCGTTCAACCTGGAAAACCTGTTCAACGGCGACGGCAAGGGCAGCGGCTTCCCCACCGAGCGCGGTGCCAAGACGCCGCAGCAGCTGAAAGCACAGATGGCGAAGCTGGTCGCCACCATCCGCGGCCTGAACCCCGACATCGCGGCGCTGATGGAACTGGAAAACGACGGCTACGGTGCCGATTCCAGCCTGGCGCAACTGGTCGCCGCGCTGAACACCGGTAGCGGCACGTGGCGCTTCGTCGATGCGAAACAGGGCCCCGGCCCGGACACCATCCGCGTCGGCATCATCTACCGCAGCGACAAGGTGAAGCCCACCGGCAAGCCCGCGACGCTGCAGGAAGGTCCATTCGGCGAACGCAGCCGCAGCCCGCTGGCGCAGGCGTTCGTGCGCGGCAACGGCATGCCCTTCGTCGTGGTCGCCAATCATCTGAAATCGAAGGGCTGCTCCGAAGCCGCCGGCGCCGATACCGACCAGAAAGACGGCGCCGGCTGCTGGAACGCACTGCGGCTGGATTCGTCCAAGCGCCTGGATGCCTGGCTGAAGACAGATCCGACGCGCACGCGCAGCGACCGCGTAGTGATGCTGGGCGACTTCAACGCCTACGCGATGGAAGACCCGGTGCGCTGGCTGCGCGAGGACGCCGGCTGGATCGATGCGTTCAAACAGGCCGGCGTCGAGCAGCCCTACAGCTACGTCTACAACGGCCTGTCCGGCCGACTCGACCACGCCCTGCTCAGTCCGTCACTGGCGAAACAGCTGCGCGGTGCCGCCGAGTGGCACATCAATGCCGACGAACAGGATGCGCAGGGTTACGTCGATGGCGATGCCAGCGTGCCCTTCCGCAGCTCAGACCACGACCCGCTTTTGCTGGGCTTCGATCTCTAGGAGCAAAGATGGCGGGTTTCTCCGTGGGAGTGACGTCAGTCGCGATGAGCTAACACGGCGTTGTCGTCGCGACTGACATCGCTCCCGCAGCCGCGGACATGACACCAGGAACCGTAGGGTGGGCCTTGGCCCACCATCGTCATGTGAGCCGCTATTCGCCCTGCAGCAGGTGCACGAGCGCGTGCCAGCGTTCACGGCTGATGCCATGTCGCTGGTCGAGCGACAGCGGGTGGTCCGAGGTCTCCAACGAGAACAACGGTACCAACCCAGGCGCGCGGGACTGCACCGAGAGCTTCAAGTTCACCGTATCCGGATACGCCGGGATCGAGCTGGAAAGCCAGCCGAAGTAAGGCAGATCTTTTGCTCGCTCCGACAGCACCCACCGCTCCGACATGTGCCGGAAGCTCTTCTCGCTGAGCGACGACCAGACCGAAAACGACAACGGCTCGGTCTCTCCACGGATGGGTATGTCGAGGTGGCCGCGAATGAAGAACGCCTTTCCATCGACGACACACTGATCTGCCGTGAGGTCGACTCGCTGCTGGAACTCGTCTTCCGGGACAAGTAGATGCCACGGCACCTCGGCACCGAAGCAATGCGGCAGATCAACGTGCTCCTCATCGCAGAGATTGCAGATCCATGTCATGGGCACGTTTCAACCAAATCGGAGCGGGGCGAGTCAGGGGTCATCGCGGAGCGGGACAACAGCGTTCATCGCACCGGAGTCGAACCTTTCACTGACGGGGGAAAAATACGCCAGCGCAAGGCAAGCGCCCCAGACGAGCGTCGACGCATCGGTCAACATCGCTTCGATCGGCGACAAAAGCGTGGGACCCGTCAGCAGGTACAGGGGAAGCGCGAGCACGGTCATCGCCAGCGACAGCGCACGGCCCCAGCGCTTCAGCAGAAAGAGGCCCACGTACCCCGCGATCACGAGAGCCACCGCGACGACTCCTACTCCGCTAGCCACGTGTTCGTTCCGGAACAACCACGGCAACGGCTCGCTGGCATAGGCATCGGCCAGCTCCTGCGAGTAGCCGTCGGGCAGGAAGACCGTGGCGATGGTCGCGACGGAGAGGATCACGGAAGCGATCAGGAACAGGCGGAAGCGTGCGATCGTCATGGGCGTTGATATCGGCAGGGGAAGGGATAGACGTCAGGCATCGATCTTGTCCACCAGCGCCTGCAGTTTCTGCACGGTGGCCCAGTTGCGCGTCGTGGCCGCCTTCCCGGCCTTGCCCACCAGCGCCTCGCCGGCCTTGCTCTCGAGGATGCCGCGGGCGCAATGCAGGTAGGCGGCCTGCGTGCCGACATGGAACTGTTCGGGGGGCGTTACCAGCGACGCGATGGTGGACACCGCCGACAGCGCACCGGCATCCGGCACGAAGGCGATCAGCAGGCGTGACGGTTCGGTGGCCGTCGTGGCAAAAGGATTTTCTTTCGCGATCAGCGCGAAGTCCTTCGCCGGCACCACGATGACGGGGACCTCGATGCCAAGGTGTGTCGCGATGGCGGTCGAGACGTCGGCGGCCAGCTTCTTCGGCGCGCCCTTGCCCGCCTTGAACACGACATTGCCGCTGTTGAGCAGCGTCGCGACATCGGTGTAGCCGAGCCCAGCGAGCAGCGCGCGCAGGTCCGCCATCGCGATGCGCTTGGCCTTGCCGACGTTGATGCCGCGGAGCAGGGCGATGTAGGTGGTCATGTCGGCGCCCTGGATCCATCCAAGTGATGGTGCATGTTACGCCGGAGCATCAAGGGTCCGACGGAAAATGCGCACGGACCACCTTCGCGGTCTCGTGATCCCAGAGGCGACTCGCCGTGCACAGTCCGTAGCGGGTCAAGCCGCTCGGATCGGCGACGACAAGGATCGTATCGCCAGGCATCAACGTTGTGAGTTCGGAGAACTTCACGCGCCTCGTGGCTTGCGGATCGTTGTATTGCCACGTGGACAGGACGGTGCGCATGGTCGATGGCTCGCCCTTGAACACGATCTCCGGCTGCACCGTGTGGCGCACGACGGTAAGGCGTCGACGTTCGTGCGGACTCTCGGTGTTCCGAAGCTCATCAAGAGAAGGAATCAGCGCGGACTTCACCACCGTCCCGACGTAGACCGTCTCGGCCGCCTGCAACATGGGCTCCAGTGGCTCGATGGCACAGACGGCGCTGGCCGTCATCGGCAGCAAGAAGAGGCCAGTACACGCGACGACGAGACGTCTCATGCAGACTCCACAGGCGCGAACCGCCTCACCTTGTGTCCGTCCACGATCACCTCTTCGCAGAACATCGCGTAAGGCCGCACCCACAAGCCGCCCTCGCCATACAGCGCGCGGTACACCACCACCGGCTCCAGCGTCTCGCTGTGCCGCGCCACGGCGACCACTTCGTAGTCGTTGCCTTTGTGGTGGTGGTAGAGGCCGGTAGCGAGTTCGGGGAGAGCGGGGAGCGTGGCCATGTGTATGTCCGGATTCGTAGATGCGTAGGGCGGGCCTTGGCCCGCCGGTGCGGACATTGTCCACGAACGGACTCGCAGGAGGGGTGGAGCCACAGACGAGATCCATCACGGCGGGCGACGGGACGCGATGATGGGTAGACCGGATCCGCCGTTGGACTCCGCTCCGCTCCACTGATCCTATGTGCTGCCTGGCTCAGCCACCACGCGACACATGAGGCTTACGGCACGATCTCGAACCACGCCTCGAGCCCCTTGTCGCCGTCACCGTCGCTCGCCTGCCCGCTGCAGGTGGCCCGGTGCAGGTTGTCGTAGTCGTTGTGCACCGCGCAGTAGAGCTGCCGCGGTGTGCCAGGACTAACGACCGTGACGTACAGCTGTTTGACGCGGTCGGGGCCACAGCGGACGTAACGTGCCGTGGCATGCCGGACGCTCGAGCCGATCCTTGTTTCCAAGCGGACCTCGGTGAGGGTCGAGGCGACGACCTTCATCGTCCCCGAATAAGGCACGCGATTCTTCGGTGACAACCCGACGATGCGGTAGTCGCCCTGCAACCACTCCACCGTCCTGGCCTCCTTTCCGGCGCTCGCCGTACAGAAGGCGCGCGCCTCCAGCGGTCGAGGTGGCTCATCGGGTGATTGCGGTGGTTGGCCAGCGCCTTGCGCCAGTGCTGCGAGCATGAGCCATGTCTGCATGGATGCCTCCCTCGATGCAACGTCTGCCAGATTCGCAGGATGGGTGGAGCCGCAGGCGATACCCATCACGGTGGAGGACGGGATCGCGCTGCATGGGTCATCCGATGGAGGATGGGGCGATCATGATGCTGCCTGGACTCGCGATGATGGGTATCGCCTACGGCTCCACCCATCCTACGTGCTAGACATTGTGTCGCGGAAACCATACGCCGCGAATCACCGTAGGCCCCGCGTTCGGTAGGACGTGATCGGTATCCAGGGAATCCATCGCAACGTCCGTGATGACGCCGGTCATCTGCACATCGGCATCCGGATACCCGTACGCCGCGAGCAGATCACGCGCATCTTCGACCGACATTGCGGTCACGCCATACCCAAGGCCACGGTCAACTTGGAACCAGTAGCGTCTCAGCATGGCGCCTCCGTCAATACCCCGCCGCCTGCCCATCCTTGCGACTCTCGCTGGCGCCGTAATACACGCCCGTTTCCGGATCGCGCTTGATCGCCTGGTAGCCGCCGTACGGGCCCAGCGCCCATTCGACGTGGTGGCCCTTGTCCATCAGTGCGCGCACGGTTTCGTAGGGGAAGCCGGACTCCAGCTGCACCACGCCGCCGTCGGTCATCGCGGTGGCGCTGCCGACCGGTTCGGTGGAGCCGTCATGCTGGATGCGCGGGGCGTCGCCGGCTTCCTGCAGCGTCATGCCGAAGTCGACCAGGTTCATCACGATCTGCACATGCCCCTGCGGCTGCATCGCGCCGCCCATCACGCCGAAGCTGACCCACGGCTTGCCATCCTTCGTGATGAAGGCGGGGATGATGGTCTGGAACGGGCGCTTGCCCGGTGCATAGCAGTTGGGATGCGGCGTGGCACCTTCGCAGCCGTTCAGCACGAACATCTCACCACGGTCCTGCAGGATGAAACCCAGCCCGGTCGGCGTCATACCGCTGCCCATGCCGCGGTAGTTGGACTGGATCAGCGAGACCATCATGCCGTCCTTGTCGGCGACGGTCAGGTAGATGGTGTCGCCCTCTTCCAGTTCCTTCGGCGTGCCCGGCTGCACTTCGCGCAGCACCTTGTCGGGCGAGATCAGCTTGGCGCGGCCGCGCGCGTACGGCTTGGAGATCAGTCGCGCGACCGGCGCGGGCTGGAACGCGGGATCGGCATACCAGCGCGCGCGATCGGCGAACGCCAGCTTCTTGGCTTCCACCAGCAGGTGCACGTGCTCCGGGCTTCCGAACGGAATCTTCGAGAAATCGTAGCCCTCCAGCACGTTGAGCATCTGCAGCGCGGCGATGCCCTGCCCGTTAGGCGGCAGTTCCCATACATCGACGCCGCGATAGTTCGTGCTGACCGGCGCGACCCATTCACCGTGGTGCGCGGCCATGTCGTCGTACGACAGGAAGCCACCGTTCGCCTTGAAGTACGCGTCGATGGTGCGCGCGATGTCGCCCTTGTAGAACGCGTCGCGACCGCCGTCGGCGATCTTCTGCAACGTGTCGGCCAGATAGGGGTTCTTCCATATCTCGCCGGTATGCGGCGCGCGGCCGCCGATGGTGAACTGCTGCGTGAAGCCGGGGAACTTCGACAGGCGCGGCACCGAGCGTTCCCAGTAATAGGCGATCGTCTGGTGGACCGGGTGGCCTTCGCGCGCGTAGCGGATGGTCGGCGCCAGCACGTCGCGCATCGGCAGTTTGCCGAAGCGTTCGTGCAGCGCGAACCAGCCATCGACCGCGCCGGGCACGCTGACCGGCAGCGGACCGTGCGCGGGAATGTCGGTGATGCCCTGTTGCTTGAAGTAATCGAGCGTCAGCGATTTCGGCGAACGGCCGGAGCCGTTGTAGCCGTGCAGCTGCTTCGTCTTCGGATCCCACACGATGGCGAACAGGTCGCCACCAATGCCGTTGCCGGTGGGCTCCATCAGGCCGAGCGCAGCATTGGCCGCGATGGCCGCATCCATCGCGGTGCCGCCCCGCTTCATCACGTCGAGCGCGATCTGCGTGGCCAGCGGATGCGACGTGGCGGCCATTGCATGCGGCGCGATGACATCCGAGCGCGTGGCGAAGGCGCGACCGGTGATGCGGTCGGCGGCGGATGCGGGCAGCACGACGGCCAGCAGCAGGCAACAGGTCAGCGGGCGCAACAGGGACATCGGAAACTCCTCACGCGAGAGTGGAAGGCGTCGCGCGTGCACGGCCGCGCGGACACGTCAGCTGCGACGGAACCAGCCAGTGATGCTGTAACGGTGATCCCCCGCCCACGGCGCCACCTGGCTTACCTGGTGCGCCTGCGGCACGCGGAACAGACTGAGACTGTTCCAGTGCGGGGTGAACGTGTCGACCACGTTCTGGCGGTCGTCGAGGAACTGCAGCAGGCCACCCCAGTCGGCTTCCCAGTTGCGTCCCAGGTTGATGACGTAGGCGAACGCACGGTCTTCTTCATGCGACCGGTCGTCGTGCAGCCGCAGGAAATGGCCGGGCCGGTAGCGCACGGCCATCGCACTGACCATGCGGATGCGCGTGTCGCCGGTCAGCTCATGGGTGAAGGCGATGAAGTCCGGCGAATTGAGAAAGTCGACGATGACGTGCAACAACAGCTCGGGATACAGGCCGTCGCGGCGTGCCTCGATCATCTTGAAGCGGTCGAAGTGGAACTCGAAACCCGACATCGCCCGGCGCAACGCTTCCATCAATCGCGCGCGGTCCTGTTGTGCAGGCGGGAGCGCCTGCGCGTCGGCAGACAGCAACGGCGGGCGGTCGGAACGCTGCGCGGGTTCCCACGGCACCTCGCGTTCCAGACAATCACGCAGCCGCTGGGCGGACGGCTCCTGCAGGAACCCCGGCACCTGCACCCGGCCGGTCGCATCCAGGCGCGCGCGGTAGGGTTCGATCCGGAGGTCGTTGTTGATCATCGAAGCCTGGCGATGTGGCGCATGGCGGCTGCATCACGCGACCGCGCTTTTGCGCATTCTCGCACGCCGTCAGGGCCAGACCGGCGGGTTGGCCTGCCAGGCGCCGAGCACTTCCGCCAGCGTGTCGCGGTCTTCCTGCCGCCAGTCCGGCAGCTGCGAGGCGAAGTTGCGCGCGTCGACCCACACGCCCGGTTCGGTGCGCACGGCTGCGCCGAACCACGCGACGGCGTCCTGCTTGCGGTCCAGGCGCCACAGCACCAGCGCCATCGTCGGTGGCGCCCACGACGGCGATCCGTAGGCCGTGGCGATCTCGGACCAGCGCGCGAGCGCGGGCTCGAAGCGGCCGGCACGGTAAAGGTCCCATGCGAAGTTCCAGCGGACCGAGCGACCCAGGTTGCCCTTGGCTTCCGTGCCGGCGACCACCTGCTGGTAAAGCTGTTCGCCCAGGTCGGTGCGGCCATCGCTGAAGGCGATGTGTGCGAGCTGCGCGGTGGCCTCCAACTGGCGGCGACCCCGGTCGCGCTCGCGGACCAGCGCCTGTACCTGTGCCTCGCCTTCGCCCGGCACCACGATGATCTGCCGCGCGGTCGACTTGTCTTCGTCGAAGTAGAACTCCTTGGGCTTGGGCACGCTCTGCGCATGCGCGGACACCGCCACGGATGCCAGCACGGCGGCCAGCAGCAAGTATTTACCGGATTTCACGTACGTTCCCCTGACACCTGATATTTCCCCGAACCCCATCCTAACCGCTGCAACGCACAACGACGAAGTGATGTGCGTCACAGAAAATGCCGCTGTTACAATGCGCGCCTTCACGCCCGAGGGGTTTATCGGGCCACGCCAGCCGCTTGCACGGGCCCGCCATGACCAGCACCGCCGAACTCACTTCACCCTCGTCCGCCAATACGCCGCAGATCGGGGTGATCGACAGCGACTACACGCTGGAACACAAGTACACGCGCACCGACGGGCGCATCTACCTGAGCGGCGTGCAGGCACTGGTGCGACTGCCGCTGATGCAGCGCCTGCGCGACCAGGCGGCGGGCCTGAACACCGCCGGCTTCATCAGCGGCTATCGCGGCTCGCCGCTGGGTGGCTTCGACCTGGAGCTGTGGCGCGCGCGCAAGCACCTGGAGACGGCGGGCGTGAAATTCACCCCCGGCCTGAACGAGGACCTCGGTGCCACGATGGTGTGGGGCACGCAGCAGACCAACCTGTTCCCGGGCGCCAAGGTCGATGGCGTGTATTCGATGTGGTACGGGAAGGGTCCCGGCGTGGACCGCTGCGGCGACGTGTTCAAGCATGGCAATGCCGCCGGCACCTCGAAGTTCGGCGGCGTGCTGGCGCTGGCGGCGGACGACCACAACTGTCGCAGCTCGACGCTGCCGCACGGCTCGGAAGACGAATTCGTCAGCGCGATGATGCCGGTGCTCAACCCGGCCGGCGTGCAGGACATCCTCGACCTGGGCCTGGTGGGCTGGGCGATGAGCCGCTACACCGGCCGCTGGATCGGCTTCAAGACGATCGCCGAGACGGTGGAATCGTCGGCGTCGGTG
>CAMPIO010000108.1 GCA_946886405.1 uncultured Pseudoxanthomonas sp. | reverse complement strand
GTGGCCCGCGGCACGGTGCCTCCTCTGCTTCGTGGGCTTGCGCGGCACGTGGTGCCGAAGGGTCTGGTCACTTGATTGTTCAATCGATCCAGCGCGGCGCGCGTTTGTCGAGGAAGGCGGACAGGCCTTCCTGGCCTTCCTGCGATACTCGCAGGAAGGCGATGAGGTCGGCGTTGTCGGCATCAAGACGGTCGCGGTCGATGCCGCCCGCGACGCGCGCCACCAAGCGTTTGGCGCCTGCGGCGGCATGGGGGCCGGCCTTCAGCAGCAACGAGACCTGTCGCTCGACGGCGGCATCGAGGGCATCGGCTTCGACCACGTCATGCAGTAGCCCGATCCGCAGCGCGCTGGCCGCGTCGAAGATTTCGGCGGTAGCGAACCAGCGCCTCGCTTCGCGCGGCCCGATGGCGGCGATGACGTACGGCGAGATCACGGCTGGCAGCAGTCCGAGCTTGCTTTCGGTCAGCCCGAACTTCGCCTCCGGCACGCCGATGGCGATGTCGCAGCAGGCGACCAGGCCCACGCCGCCACCGAACGCAGCGCCGTGCACGCGTGCCACGGTGGGCTTCGGCAGTTCATCCAGCGTGCGCATCAGGCGGGCGAGGGCGAGCGCATCCTCGCGATTCGCGGCCTCGCTGGCCGAGGCCATGCCGCGCATCCAGTTCAGGTCGGCGCCGGCCGAAAAGGAGGCGCCGCTGCCTTCCAGCACGACGACCCGGACGGTGGCGTCGGTGGCGAGCTGTTCCAGGGCTGCGGTAAGCGCGGCGATCAGGTCGGCGTCGAAGGCGTTGTGCAGGGTGGGGCGGTCCAGCCGCATGCGCGCCACAGCCCCCGTGCGGGTCACTGCCAGAGGGTGTTCGTGCGGTGATGCCGCCATGCCTGCCATTCCTTGCTGAGTCGCCGAATGATAGCGGCACAGTCCGTTGCGGCCGTCGTGCAGTGCGGCGGTGCTACAATGAGAACAATTCGCATTTGAGGGCTCTGCGTGATCCTGACCGAACTCCCCTGGCGCACCCCCGCCATCGTCGACGCCGTCGAGGACCACGGTCCGCAGGACAACATCGCCCGTCGCCTGCGCGAGCTGGGCTTCGTCAGCGGAGAGGAAGTCGAAGTGGTTGCCAAGGGTCCGCTGGGTGCCGAGCCGCTGCTGGTGCAAGTCGGGTTTACCCGGTTCGCGCTGCGCCGTTCCGAAGCTGCCCGCATTCGATTGCGCAATGGAGCCGCGGCATGAGTGCGGCCGAAGCATCGACGTTGCGGCTGGCGCTGGTCGGCAATCCGAACTGCGGCAAGACGGCGTTGTTCAACCAGTTGACGGGCAGCCGGCAGAAGGTCGCCAACTATGCCGGCGTGACGGTGGAGCGGAAGGAAGGCCGGTTGCAGTCCTCGGCTTCCGGCCGCAGCTACGCGGTGCTGGATCTGCCGGGCGCCTACAGCCTGCACGCCGCCAGCCTGGACGAAGCCGTCACGCGCGATGTATGCCGGGGTTTCTATCCGGGCGAGGCAGCGCCGGATGTGCTGGTCTGCGTCGTGGATGCCACCAACCTGCGCCTGCATCTCCGCTTTGCGCTGGAAGTACGCGAACTCGGCAAGCCGATGATCCTCGCGATCAACATGATGGACGCCGCGCAGCGCCGAGGCATCGTCATCGACCTGGCGGCGCTTGAGCGCGAGCTGGGCGTGCCGGTGGTCGAAACCATCGCGGTGAAGCACGGCGGCGCACGCGCGCTGGTCGAGCGCCTCGACGCCCTCGCCGCGCAACCTCACGAACCCCGCGTTCACCTGGCCGACGGCGCCGACCTGCATGCTGAAACACGCCGCCTGTTGTCGCTGGCGGTGACCATGCCCACGCGCACCGCGAAGATCGACGACGCGCTGGATCGCTGGCTGCTGCACCCGGTGTTCGGCCTGCTGGCGCTGGTCGTGGTGATGTTCCTCATCTTCCAGGCGGTCTATGCCTGGGCCACACCGATGATGGACATGATCGAAGCGGGCACCGGCTGGCTGGGCGAACACGCTGGCGCGTTGTTGCCAGAAGGTCCGCTCAACAGCCTGCTGGTCGACGGCATTATCGGCGGCCTCGGTGGCGTGATCGTATTCCTGCCGCAGATCCTGATCCTGTTCGCCTTCATCCTGGCGCTCGAGGAGAGCGGCTACCTGCCACGCGCGGCGTTCCTGCTCGACCGCATGATGGCGTCCGCCGGTCTTTCGGGCCGCTCTTTCATCCCATTGCTGTCGAGCTTCGCCTGCGCCATCCCCGGCATCATGGCGACGCGCAGCATCCAGGATCCGCGCGATCGTTTGGCGACCATCCTCGTAGCACCACTGATGACGTGCTCGGCCCGTCTGCCGGTGTACGCCCTGCTGATCGGCGCGTTCGTGCCAGACCAAAAGGTAGGCATATTCAATCAGCAGGGCCTCGTGCTCTTCGGCCTGTACGCTGCCGGCATCGCCAGCGCGTTGATCGTGTCGTGGGTGATGAAGAGGTGGCGCCGCGACAAGAGTGAGCACGCCTTGCTGCTGGAATTGCCTTCGTACCGCATTCCGCACCCGCGCGACCTGCTGATCGGCCTCTACGAGCGCGCGATGATCTTCCTCAAGCGCGTCGGCGGCATCATCCTGGCGCTGACGATCCTGCTGTGGTTCCTGCTGAACTTCCCGGCGGCACCGGCCGACGCGGTGGGGCCGGCCATCGACTACAGCTTCGCCGGTCGCATCGGCCACGCGATGGCGGTGTTCTTCGCGCCGCTGGGTTTCAACTGGCAGATCTGCATCGCGCTGATCCCCGGCCTGGCCGCGCGCGAAGTGGCAGTCGCTTCGCTGGCGACGATCTACGCCCTCTCGGCGGCGGATGACGATGCCGCCATCCAGGCACTGACGCCGGTGATCAGCGACGGCTGGTCGTTGGCCACGGCGTTGTCGTTGCTGGTGTGGTTCATCTACGCGCCGATGTGCATCTCGACGCTGGCGACGATCAAGCGCGAGACCAACTCGTGGAAACAGATGGGTTTCGCGACGTTCTATCTGTTCGCACTGGCGTATCTGGCGTCGCTGGTGACCTACCAGGTCGCCAAGGCGCTCGGCGCGGGCTGAACGTGGAGGCCTCGCTCGCCCTGCAGTACGCCATCATCGCGGTCGCGGTGGTGGTCAGCGCGTGGGTAGTCGTGAAGAAGCAGTTCCCGGGTCCGCTACGCAAGGCGCGGGTCGCGTTGGCGCTGCCGTTGCTGCGCGAAGATCACGCCGGATGGGTTCGTCGTATCGGGCGTTGGATTGCACCGCCTGGCCTCACGATCAACGGCAAGGCATGCGGTGGATGCGACGGCTGCGGTTGACGTCGGTCAGGAAAGTCGCAGGACCAGGCCGAGGATCGCCATCGAGACGAAAACGACGAACGATGTGATCGTCGTCCATCGGTTGCCGATGGCTGCCGCCATGCTCACCTGATGGCGGCGCGCGTAAGCCCAGTCGCATACGCTGATGCCGATCGCCGCTCCCGCGAGCGCCGCGATCCACGGCGACAGTCCTTCGGCGACCGGCAACGCGCGGACCAGCCAGCTGATGCCGATGCCGAATCGCAGCGCATCGAAGAACTGGCGGAAGTGCAGCAGTGCTGCGGGTAGCACCAGTGCTAAGGCCAGCACGGGTATCGCGGGCAGCAGAAGCGCCACCAGCAGCCCTGACGCGGCGAGCCAGACCGGCATCAAGGCGATCCACGGTGCGTGCATCGTTGCAGGGCGTTCGCGCAGTGCCCACAGCACCCGCATCACATGCCAGATGCACAGCAAGCCGGCGACGGCCACCAAGGTCGTGCCGGTCACCCGGGTCGCGCGCGCGGGATCGACGTCGATCAGCCTGCAGAGGCCGGCGATCAACAGCGTGGCCGTCAGGGCGGAGACCAGGATGGTCGCCCAACGCCACGCACCCGCATAGAGCGGGTCCGCCAGGCGGATGAAGAAGGCCTGCTGGCGGGCATCCAGTCCGGGCACCTCGTCGCCGTAGTCCGCTTCCAGTCGCTGCGACAGACGCGCGGCGCGGATCGCGAACCCCGGCACGCAGGCCAGCAGCAATGCCTGCGGCCACCGGAACGGACGCTTCAGTTGGCGGATGGTGAGCGGCCGGTCCTCGTCGAAAGGATCGGTATTCTCGCTCTCCACGGCACGGACGACACGTGCCCGACGCTCCAGCCAGTCCGGTGGCGTGAAGCCGAAGAACTCGCCCAGCACGACCAGGTTCCCGGGCGGAACCGGCGCGTCTTCATAGGCAACCTGCGCGTAAACCTCTGCACCGATCCGGCGCTTGACGTCCAGCGCGTACAGGTCAGGGTGGTGAGCAAGATGTTGTCGCAACAGCGAGGGCAATTCGTGCATCGCATGTGACAGCACATCATCCCGAAGCTTCGTCTCATCGAGGGGCGGTGCAGGAGGGCCGGCTCTCGGTGCGACAACAGGCGATGCCGGGGAGGATGCCGGAATCGATGCACACGTGGCCATGCCGGCCGGCGCATCGTCGTCCGATGGATCGTGCGCGTGATGTCGCTGGTACGACAACGCTGCCTGATACGCTTCGTTGAGGTGCTGGAATCCGACAGGATCTTCGTCGGGGCGCGTGGCCTTGAGCAGCCGTGCGTAGGCGCGTTTGATGGTGCGCTCATCCGCATCCGACGGCAGGCCGAGTACGACGAAGGCATCGTTCACGGGCCTTCTCCGGAGCAGCGCGCCAGCGACACCATCGCGAGTAGCGACACCCAGATGGCAGCGCCGAATGACCACCCCAAGCTGCCGACGGACGATGGAGGTGGCGACTCCACGTATGGCTTCCGGATGGCTTCGGCGTCCTCGAGCGTCATGTGTGCGTATCGCTCCAGTGCGCTCACGGACGGCTCGAGCCAGAGGCGCGCAGGCGTTGCGGTATCCAGTCCGAAGAAATGCAGGATGGCCGCCACGTGCCGCGGTGGCAAAGCCGGTTCTTGCAGCAATGCGTTGACGATTTCGGGAGCGAAGCTTTCGCGCGCGCCGATCGAATAGAACGCCGGATGGGCCTCGAGCCACCTGAGGAGTTCGCGGCCGCTGGCCGTCGTCGAGACGTCGAGCAGTGCAGCGATGAACGTTCCGATGTCCAGCGGGAAGGCAGCGACGGGCGAAGTCTCCGGGACATGCGCGGGCCCGTCGGAGGCGATGACTTGCGGTGCGTTGGCGTCTCCGCCATTCACCTGGCGCAGGCAGAACTGGTAGGCATCGTTGACGCGCTGGAACCCTTCGGGATCATCGTCCGGCCTGTGCAGCTTGAGCAGCCGTGCATAGGCGCGCTTGATGGTGGGTTCATCCGCGTCGTCGCCGATGCCCAGCAGGGCGCACGGCCACTGGTTCACCCCTGTGCCTCGATGTGCTCGAGCATTCGCGCAAAATCGGCACGATGCTCGCGGATCTGCATCGGGTCCTGTCCGTCCAGGATGCCGCGGAACCGGACGAGCGCGTCCTGCAGGTCATTGCGGGCCCACAGCAGTTCCTCGTACAGCCGCTCGGCGCGCGCGATCAGGGCGAGGTTCTCCTGGTGATCGCGCGGATGCACTTTCAGTTCAGCCAGTGCAGCCAGCCGATGGCGGACCTCCTCGTCCGACAGCACGCCGGGATTCTGCTGCAGCACCACTTCGTGCGTCTGGCCGGTCGCCAGCACGGTGGCTTCCACCTGCAACAGGCCGTTGATGTCGTAAGTGAAGCGGATGTCCACCGGATTGTCGTGGGCAGCGCGCGCGGGCACCTTCACCGCGATGGTGCCGAGCTTGACGTTGTTCTCGACGCGCGGACTTTCGCCCTGGTAGATGTTGAACTCCACCTGCGTCTGCAGGTCGCGCATCGGCTGGTAGCGTTCGACGCGGCTGACCGGCACGGTCGCGTTGCGGTGGATGATGGGCGAGAACAGGCCTGTGGTGACCTGGCCGTGGCCGTCGTCACGGCCGGTATCGACGCCCAGCGAGTGCGGGCAGATGTCGGTCAGGATGATCTCTTCCAGCGATTCGTCGCGCGCCTTCATGCCGGCAGCCACGGCGGCACCGAGTGCGATCGCTTCGTCCGGATTGACGTGGCGCAGCGGCAGGCGACCGAACATGCGTGACACCAGGCGCGCGGTCAACGGCATGCGCGAGGCGCCACCGACCAGGACGATGTCGTCGAGCTGACCGGGTGCGAGCCGGGCATCGCGCATTGCCCGTTCCAGCGGCGCGCGCATGCGTTGGACCAGCGGCTCGCAGATGCGCGAGAAGGTTGCTTCGTCGAGCTGCCACTGGCGCGGCTCGCCGCCCACGGTGATCTCCACCGTCAGTGCATTGCCTGCGGTGGTGGAGAGCTCGCGCTTGGCCAGTTCCAGGCGCCGCCGCAGGTGCGCGTCCTCGGTGGGCGTCAGCTGACGGGGATCGACCTTGATGTCACGCAGACATGCGTCGCGCAGGACAGACAGGAAGTCCTCGCCGCCGAGGAAGTTGTCGCCGGCGCTGGCGTGCACCTCCATCACGCCCTCGAACATCTCCAGGATGGAGACGTCGAACGTGCCGCCGCCCAGGTCGAAGACCAGGAAGCGGCCGCCGTCGCGTTGCTGCAGACCGTAGGCCATGGCGGCCGCCGTCGGTTCGTTGATCAGGCGCTCGACCTTGATGCCGGCGAGCTCGCCGGCGATCCGGGTGGCCTTGCGCTGGGCATCGCCGAAGTAGGCGGGAACGCTGACGACGGCTTCCGTGACGGGCGCGCCAAGATGGCTGGCCGCGTCGGCAAGCAGCGAGCGAAGCACCATCGCGGACAACTCTTCCGGTCGCAGCGCATGCTTGCCCAGCCGGGTGACGCGGTTGGTGCCCATCCAGCGCTTGAAGTTGGCTACGCTGCGCTCCGGGTGGGTGATCAGTCGATCGACCGCCGGACGGCCGATGATCAGCGTCTCATCCGCATCCACGCTGATGACGGACGGCGTGAGCAGTTCGCCCAGCGCGTTCGGAATCAGGACAGGACCGTCAGGCCCGTAGTAGCCAATCAGCGAGTGTGTCGTTCCCAGATCGATGCCGACGATCATCCAGCCCCCTGCTGGCATCCGTGTCGACAGCGAGTGTAGCCGGGCACGATGGCGACGGGGAGGGCGTCAGTGTCGCGTCCGGCGTCCCGCCGCCTTGCCCGTCGCGGGATTGAGCTCCACCGACAAGACGAAGCTGCGCTGCTCGTGCGGCTGCATGGCGCCGACGCCGACGACCTGGCGGGTCACTTCCTCGCCACGGTCGTTGCGAATGGACAGCACCACGCTGTACTCCCAGGCGGCACCCTCGGCGGGCGGCTGCAACGTGCCCTCGATGCGCAGCGGCGTCAGCGCAGGCGTGGCCTGGGCGCCTGCGCCGGGTTCGAAACGCAGGTGATGGCGGCAGCCGGGGCAGACCGCCGCGCTTTCCAGGATGGTGGCCTTGCAGTGCGGGCAGGTGCGGGTGGCGCCGGCACTGCCGGGGCGGGGTTGGCTCATGCGGCGGCGCCGGACTCCGTACTGCCGGACTTGCCGCCCTTGGCTGCGGGCTCATCCCAGCCGAAATCGGCCTGGCCGCGCATCCGCGAGCCGGCGGCGACGGTGAGCGAACCCGCCTTGACGTCGCCGATCAGCACGCCCGACGCCAGCAGTTCGACACGTGCGGCGGATTCGATGTTGCCTTCCAGCTCGCCCGCGATGGTCACCTTCTTCGCCCGTACGCCGCCATTGAGCTTGGCGCCGGTTTCGATGGTCAGGTCGCCCTGCACGTTGACGTCGCCCTTGAAGCGGCCGGCGATGCGGATGTGGCCCGTGCCCTCGATCTTGCCCTCGATGGTCAGGTCGGCGGCGATCAGGGATTCCTTCAGCGTTTCCTGTGGTGCCGCGCGCTCGACCGGGCGCGTGCCCGGCGGTGCGGTGACGGCAGGGGAAAAATCGGCGGCGGACGTGTCGCGAAGCGGGACCGGCGACGGCTCGGGCGGCAGCGGGGTGGCGTCCTTCTTCGCGGGGGCTTGGTCTTTCCAGATGGACATGCAGGGGATGCTCCGGTTGACGTGGACACCGACTATCGCGGCTGGCGATGTTCAACGTTGTGACCCGTGCGGACAATCGTGCCAATCAGGACGCAACGGGAGGCGTGGTTCATCGCGCAGTCGGGCATGTGTACGCGGCGCTCACATACCTGACAAGGCGTCAGCGCCCGCCGGCGATGTCGATGAAGGTGCCCGTCGTGTAACTCGCCTTGCCGGACAGCAGCCACAGGATCGCCTCGGCCACCTCATGCGGTTGTCCGCCGCGACGCATCGGCACGAATGCCTTGACCCGGTCGACGCGAGCCGGTTCGCCGCCATCGGCATGCATGTCGGTGTAGATGAAGCCGGGCCGGACGGCGTTGACGCGGATCCCCTCCTGCGCGACCTCGTGCGAAAGGCCGACGGTCAGGGTGTCGACGGCACCTTTCGACGCCGCATAGTCCACGTACTCCCCGGGCGAGCCGGTCCTGGACGCTACGGACGAGACATTGACGATGGCGCCGCCGGAACCGCCGTGTCGGGTCGACATGCGCAGGACGGCTTCCCGGCAGCACAGCAACGTGCCCATGACATTGGTGGCGAGAATGCGCGCGATGCGCGCGGGCTCCAGCGTATCCACGCGCGATTGTGCTTCCAGGATGCCGGCGTTGTTGACCAGCGCAGTGAGCGGTCCCCACGCGTCGTCGAGTCGCCGGAACATCGCGACCACGTCTGCCTCGCGGGCTACGTCGGCCTGCAAGGCGATGGCCTGTCCGCCCTGGTCGACGATCTTCTGGACCACCGCCTGCGCGGCGGCCTCGTCCCGCCGGAAATTGACGCCGACCGCGTAGCCCTGTTCCGCCGCGAGCAGCGCGGTCGCGGCGCCAATGCCGCGGCCACCGCCCGTGACCAGGATGACCGGTGCCGCCATGGCACTACATCCGGAATACGCCGAATTTCGCCGGCGTGATCGGTGCATTCAAGGACGCCGAGACGCCGAGTCCCAGCACACGGCGCGTGTCGGCCGGGTCGATGATGCCGTCGTCCCACAGCCGGGCGGTGGCATACCAGGGGCTGCCCTGGGATTCGTACTGGTCGCGGATCGGTGCCTTGAAAGCTTCTTCTTCGTCCGCGTTCCAGGCGTCGCCGCGGGCCTCGATGCCGTCACGCTTCACCGTCGCCAGTACGCTCGCCGCCTGTTCGCCGCCCATCACGCTGATGCGCGCATTCGGCCACATCCAGAGGAAGCGGGCCCCGTAGGCGCGCCCGCACATGGCGTAATTGCCCGCGCCGAAACTGCCGCCGACGACCACGGTGAACTTCGGTACGCTCGAGCACGCGACGGCCGTGACCATCTTCGCACCGTCCTTGGCGATGCCGGCATTCTCGTACTTGCGGCCGACCATGAAGCCGGTGATGTTCTGCAGGAAGACCAGCGGGATGCCGCGCTGGTTGCACAGTTCGATGAAGTGCGCGCCCTTGAGCGCGCTTTCGCCGAACAGGATGCCGTTGTTGGCGACGATGCCCACCGGATAGCCATGCAGGTGGGCGAAGCCGGTGACCAGCGTCCTGCCGTAGCGTGCCTTGAACTCGTCCAGCTCGCTGCCGTCGGTGATGCGCGCGATGACCTCGCGGATGTCGAACGGCCGCCGTGTGTCCTTCGGTACGATGCCGTAAAGCTCGTCGGCGGGATAGAGCGGCTCCCGTACGTCGCGCACCGCCACCGGCACGGTCTTGCGTCGATTGAGGTGGCCGACGATGCTGCGTGCGATCTCCAGCGCATGGCGGTCGTCCTCGGCGAAGTGGTCGGCCACGCCGGAGACGCTGGTGTGCACGTCCGCGCCGCCGAGCGTCTCGGCATCGACCACTTCGCCGGTCGCCGCCTTCACCAGGGGCGGGCCGCCGAGGAAGATCGTGCCCTGTTCCTTCACGATCACGCTCTCATCGCACATCGCAGGCACGTAGGCGCCGCCTGCGGTGCAGCTGCCCATCACCACCGCGATCTGCGGGATGTTCTCCGCAGAAAGGCGTGCCTGGTTGTAGAAGATGCGGCCGAAGTGCTCGCGATCCGGAAAGACCTCGTCCTGCAGCGGCAGGAAGGCGCCGCCGGAATCGACCAGATAGATGCAGGGCAGGTGGTTCTCGCGCGCCACTTCCTGCGCGCGCAGATGCTTCTTCACCGTCATCGGGAAGTAGGTGCCCCCTTTCACGGTCGCATCGTTGGCGACGATCACCACTTCATTGCCCATCACCCGGCCGATGCCGCAGACCATGCCGGCCGCAGGTGCGGCGCCGTCGTACATGTCTTCGGCGGCCAGTGGCGCGATTTCGAGGAAGGGTGAGCCTGGATCGAGCAGGGCGGTGATGCGATCACGTGCCAGCAGCTTGCCGCGCTCGGTGTGCCGGGTACGGGCTTTCTCGCCACCTCCGTCGGCGGCGCGCGCCAGCCGGCGGTCGAGTTCCTGCACCAGCACGCGGTGGTACGCCGCGTTGGCGATGAAGTCGGGTGAGCGAGGATCGAGTTGCGAGGCGATGGCGGGCATGCGGTGCGACGATGCAGGGAAGGCGGCATCAGACCACAAAGCCCGGCACGCGCCAAACCGCACTGCAAAAAGAAAGGCCCGCTTGCGCGGGCCTTTCCGATTCGCGCGGAGGCGAGTCGATTACTGCTTGGCTTCTTCAGCCTTGGCTTCGGCCTTGTCGGCCACTTCGGCGGCCTTGTCGGCGGTCGCCTGCGCAGCGTCGGCGGTGGCCGAGGCAGCGGCAGCGGTGGCGTCGTTGGCAGCGGCCTGCGTCGCGGCAGCGGCGGGGTACGAGGCGGCGGTCGCGGCAGCCGCACCGTCGGCGGCGGCCGCGGCGGCGGCATCGCCAGCGGCCGAGGCGGCGTCGCCAGCAGCGGAAGCGGCATCACCTGCGGCAGCGGCAGCCTGGTCGGCAGCGGCAGCGGCGTCGGCAGCAGCGGCGTCGGTGTTCTCGCTCTTGCTGCAGGCGCTCAGGGCCAGGACGGCGGCAACCAGCAGCACGGTGCTCTTGATCTTCATGTGGATCCCCAAATCGGTAGTGTGGAAGAGAGTGGCGCCGGGGTGGCGACGTGCGTCCGTCTCAAACCGACGAGGCGAACCGGAGGCCAGACCCGGGTACAGAAAAAGCCGCCAGCGAACTGGCGGCTTTCTCAGTT
>CAMPIO010000107.1 GCA_946886405.1 uncultured Pseudoxanthomonas sp. | reverse complement strand
CCGGCGCGGTCGGCGTGATGCGCCGCGACCCGATGGCGATGAAGCCGTTCTGCGGCTACAACTTCGCCGACTACTTCGCCCACTGGCTGTCGTTCGACCAGGCCGGCGCGAAGCTGCCGAAGATCTTCCACGTGAACTGGTTCCGCAAGGGCGGCGACGGGAAATTCCTGTGGCCGGGCTTCGGCGAGAACCTGCGCGTGCTGGAGTGGATGATCCAGCGCGTCGAAGGCGCGGCTGACGCGGTGGAAACCCCGATCGGCCACCTGCCGCGTGCCGAGGACCTGAACCTGGACGGCGTGGCGCTGAGCGATGAAGCGCACGATCTGCTGTTCGGCTTCGACCGCGCCGGCTGGCAGGCCGAATTCGCCAGCATCGGCGAGTACCTGCAGGAATTCGGCGACCGCACCCCGCAGGCGCTGAAGGACGAGCAGCAACGCATCGCGGCCCGCCTGGCGCCCTGATTCCCCGCCTCGCGCATCGTTTTCCTGCGCAAGCCCCGCCTACGTCCTCCCGGGGCGTCGCGGGGCTTTTTTGTACGGGCGCGCGGCACGCCGCAGCTCTGGGATAATGCCGGCGCTCGCTCCCAACGAAGGCCGACATGACACAGACTCTCCGCATCGCGATGGCGCAGTTCGATTTCCCGGTCGGCGCGGTCGCGCAGAACAGCGAGAGCATCCGCCGCATGATCGCCGAGGCGCGCGACGAGTATGGGGCCGACGTGGTGCTGTTCCCCGAGCTGGCGGTCAGCGGCTATCCGCCGGAAGACCTGTTGCTGCGGCCACGCTTCCTGGCCGACTGCGAGACCGCACTGACCGAGATCGCGGCGACCACGCATGGCATCGTCGCCGTGGTGGGCTGGCCGCAGAGCGCGGGCAGCGTGGTGTACAACGCGGCCAGCGTGCTGTGCGACGGCGCGGTCGAAGCGACGTACCGCAAGCGCGAACTTCCGAATTACGCGGTGTTCGACGAGCGTCGCTACTTCGACGTGGATCCGGACGGCGGCGCCTGTACGTTCGAGGTGAAGGGCGTGCCGCTGGGCCTGGTGATCTGCGAGGACCTCTGGTTCCCCGAGCCGCTGGCCGACACCGCGCAACGCGGTGCGGTGCTGACGCTCGTGCCGAATGCCTCGCCGTTCGACCGCGACAAGCACGCGCAGCGCGACGCGCTGATCGCCGAACGCACGCGCGAGACCGGCATGGCGCTGGCCTACCTCAACGTCGTGGGCGGGCAGGATGCGGTGGTGTTCGATGGTGCGTCCGTGGTCGCCAATGGCGATGGCACGGTGCATCCGGCCGCCGCCGCGTTCACCGACCAGTGGCTGGTGGTGGATTTCGACGTGGCCACGCGAACGTTCAGTCCGGTCGTATGGATCGACGACGGTGACGAGAGCCGCGATGCGCTGGCCTGGCGCGCCATCGTGCGCGGTATCCGCGACTACTGCGGCAAGAATGGATTCTCGAAGGTGTGGCTGGGGCTGTCCGGCGGCATCGATTCGGCGATCGTGCTCGCCTTGGCCGTCGATGCGCTGGGCGCGGAGAACGTCACCGCGGTGCGGCTGCCGTCGCGCTACACCGCCGGCCTGTCCAACGACCTGGCCGCCGAGCAGTGTGCGGCGATGGGCGTGACGCTGGAAGCGATCTCGATCGAAGCGCCGTTCAAGGGCTTCCTGGACGCGCTCGGCCCGATCTTCGGTGACACGCCCGCCGACACCACCGAGGAGAACCTGCAGTCGCGCAGCCGCGGCGTGATCCTGATGGCGCTGAGCAACAAGTTCGGCGGCCTGCTGCTGACCACCGGCAACAAGAGCGAGTACGCGGTCGGCTACGCCACCATCTATGGCGACATGTGCGGCGGCTATGCGCCGATCAAGGACCTGTACAAGACCGAGGTCTTCGCGCTCGCGCGCTGGCGCAACACCGTCGGCGGCGCGCCGGTGATCCCGCCGGCCGTGATCGATCGTCCGCCGTCGGCCGAGCTGCGCGAGAACCAGAAGGACCAGGATTCGTTGCCGCCGTACGACGTGCTGGACGCGATCCTGTTCCGCTACGTGGATATGGAGCAGTCGCGCGACGAGATCGTCGCCGCCGGTTTCGATGCCGCCACCGTCGACCGCATGTTGCGGCTGGTGCGCATCAACGAGTGGAAGCGTCACCAGGCGGCGCCGGGACCGAAGGTCTCGCGTCGTGCGTTCGGTCGCGAGCGCCGCTACCCGATCACCAACAAGTACGCGCTGTGAACACGCGTCCCGCGACACCGCCCCGGAGACAGGCATGACAAGGAAGAAGAAGCGTTCGCCGCATCGCGACCGTCCTGCGGCGCCCACGCCGCGTCCGACGATACCGCCGGATCGGGTGATGCTGGCGCTGGCGGCGCTGGGCCTGCTGATCACCGGTTACCTGGCGTGGACGGCAGGTAGCGGTTCGGTATCCGCGTTCTGCACCGCCGAGGGTGGTTGCGATGCGATCCGGCGCAGTGGCTGGTCCACGCTGCTGGGCCTGCCGATGGCGCTGTGGGGGTTCGGCCTGTATGCGGTGGTCGCGCTGGTGTCGCTGGCGCGAAAGGCGTCGCCACTGCTGCGCTGGCAACGCCAATGGCGGCTGGTGCTGCTGGGGTTGGCGATCAGCGTGTACCTGACTGCGGTAGGCGCGTTCGTGCTCGATGCGTACTGCATCGGCTGCCTGGCCTCGCTGGCGGTGCTGGTGGCGATGTTCGCGTGGCTGCAGTTGCGTCGTCCCGCAGCAGCGCCCGGCCAGCCGTGGACGCGCTGGTGGGCGGTGCAGGCGGTGCCGGTGCTGTTGGTCGTGGCAGTGCTGCACGTGCACCAGAGCGGACTGCTGAACCAGCGGCCGGAAAGTCGCCGCGCCGAAGCGCTGGCGCAGCATCTGTCCGACTACGGCGCGAAGTTCTACGGTGCATCGTGGTGCGTGGAATGCAGCCGGCAGAAGCGCCAGTTCGGCCACGCGGCGGATCGCCTGCCGTACGTCGAATGCTCGCCCGGTGGACGCAATGCGCCGATGATCTCCGCCTGCGCTGCGGCGGGCGTGACCGTGTTCCCCACCTGGGTCATCGACGGCATCGAACACAACGGCGTGATGGAGCCGCAGCAACTGGCGGTGCTGACGCGCTTCGACTGGGACAGGGCCGCCACGTCGGACTGAGCGCGTGGAGGTAACGCCGCAGGAAACGAAAAAGGGCCGCGAGGCCCTTTTTCGTTTCCATGACCGGCAGGACGGTCAGTCGTCCTTGCGCTGGTCCACCGTGTTGCTGGATTTCTCGCCGGCGAACGGGTTCAGGCGGCGCACCATCCACGGATAGTCGGGGAACTTGCCGGCCAGCCACGGGTGCTGCGGATCGTTGAGCTCCAGCACGCGCTTGGCATCGGCGGCCAGCGTTTCGTTGCCCAACTGGGTATACGCCTCGGCGAGCACGGCGACGGCGTCGTTCTGGTAGGCGCTCTGCGGGTAGGTTTCCAGCAGGTACTTGGCGCGGCTGGCGGCCGACACCCAGGCGTCGCGACGCAGGTAATAGATCGCGGTGTCCAGCTCATGCAGTGCGAACTGGTCGCGCAGGGCCGTCATGCGCTGGCGTGCATCGGCGGCATAGCGGCTGTTGGGATAGTTCTCGGCCACGCGGGCGAAGTCGTTGTAGCCCTGCATCGGCGTGGCCAGGTCGCGGCGGCTGGCATCCAGGCGCCACACCTTCTGCAGGAACACCGTGTCGCGGTTCGAGTTGGCCAACCCGCGCAGGTAATACATGTAGGGGATGTTGCGGTGGGTCGGGTAGGTGCGGATGAAGCGGTCGATCGTGGTGATCGCGTCATCCAGCTTGCCGGCCTTGTACTCGGCGTAGGCCGATTCCATCAACGCCTGCTCGGTGTACGCACCGTAGGGGTACTGGGCGATCAGGCGGCGGAAATTCAGCAGGCCGCGATCCCAGTTGTTGTTGACCATCGCCTTGTGGCCTTCTTCGTACATCACCTCGACAGGCTGGTTCTCGGCCGCGTCCTTCTTCTTGAAGATCTTGCCGCAGCCGGTGCCGGCGAGGGCGACGACCAGGGCCAGCAGGACGAGACGGGCAGTCGCGGAGGGGCGGGCGGAGCGGGGAAAGGCACGCTGGGTCATGGGCTGGCGGCAGGCCGCGGCAGGGAAACAGGCCGTCGATGATAGCCTAGGCGCCGCCTTCGCCATGAACAATCGGCCAATACGGACCGGGGCATGGCCTTCCTGGATGTCTTTTGCGCATGACCGAACCCGAATCCCCCGATACCCCCCGCACGGCGATCGTGCCCGCCAGCGCTGCCGGCCGGCGCTTCGACGCCGCCCTGGCCGAACTGTTCCCCGAATTCTCCCGCTCGCGTCTCACGGAGTGGATCAAGTCGGGCAATGCGTTGCTGGACGGCCAGGTGGTGCGTCCGCGCGATCCCGTGCGCGGCGGCGAGACCGCCAGTCTGGACGTGGTGCTGGATACCCAGACCCATGCCGAGCCGGAAGACATCCCGCTGGACATCCTGTACGAGGACGAGCACGTGTTCGTGCTGGACAAGCCGGCCGGACTGGTCGTGCACCCCGGCGCGGGCAATCCCACCGGCACGCTGGTCAACGCGTTGCTGTTCCGCGACCCGTCGCTGTCGGCATTGCCGCGCGCGGGTATCGTGCACCGCCTCGACAAGGACACGTCCGGCGTCATGGTGGTGGCCCGCACGCTGCCGGCCCACACCTCGCTGGTGGCCCAACTGGCGTCGCGCGACGTGCACCGGCAGTACCTGGCGGTGGTGGTCGGCGCGATGGTGTCCGGCGGCACCGCGAACGCGCCGATCGACCGCCATCCCCGCGACCGCCTGAAGATGGCGGTGCGCGAGGACGGCCGCGACGCCGTCACGCATTACCGCCTGCGCGAGCGCTTCCGCGCGCACACCGCGCTGGAATGCCGGCTGGAAACCGGCCGCACGCACCAGATCCGCGTGCACATGGCGCACATCAAGTACCCGATCATCGGTGACCCGCTGTATGGCGGGCCCCTGCGGCTGCCGAAGGGCGCCAGCGATGAACTGATCGCGGTGCTGCGCAGCTTCCGTCGTCAGGCGCTGCATGCCGAGACGCTGGAATTCGCCCATCCGGTCAGCAGCGAACCGGTCCGCGTCACCGCGCCGGTCCCGGCCGACATGGTCGCGCTGCTGGCGGCGCTGCGTTCGGACAGCAAGGCACAGCGCGGGTGAACCGCGCGCCGGTGGTGCCCGCCGACTGGCCGGCGCCCGCCGGCGTGCAAGCGTTCACCACGTTGCGGCACGGTGCCGGTCTGTCCGCCGCGCCGTTCGACACCTTCAATCTCGGCAACAAATACGCTGCCGACGGCGATGATCCCGGGACCGTCGCGCGCAATCGCGCGCACCTGGCCGAACTCGCCGGCCTGCCATCCGCGCCGCACTGGCTGAAACAGGTGCACGGCATCGACGTGTTGCGCGTGGAAGCGCCGGCCGATCCCGATGCCACGGAACCGGTCGCCGATGCGCTGGTGACGGCGACGCCCGGCGTGGTGCTGGCCATCCTCACTGCCGACTGCCTGCCGGTGGTGTTCGCCGCGAAGGACGGCAGTGAGATCGCCGCCGCGCATGCCGGCTGGCCGGGTCTGTCGAAAGGCATGCTGGAAGCTACCTTGGCCGCGATGAGGACAGCCGCTCCGGATGTCGTTGCCTGGATAGGCCCGGCTGCGGGGCCGGCACGCTATGAAGTGGGCAGGGACGTGTTCGAGGTCTTCGTCCGTCACGATGCCGGCGCGGAGATCTGTTTCACTCCCACGCGCCCCGATCACTGGCTGGCCGACCTGCCGGCGCTGGCACGTCGACGACTGGTGGCGTGTGGCATGACGCCGGCCGACATCCACGGTGGCGACCTCTGCACGATCAGCGAGCCCTCCCGTTTCTTCTCGCATCGCCGCGATGGTCGCAGTGGCCGCATCGCAACGCTCGCATGGATGCAGCGGTAAGGTCGCTGTTCGCACAGGTTCTGGGGCCGGCGTTCGACGGGCTGCCGGCGCCGGTGCGTGCGTTGCACATCGCGCGAGGCGTGAATCGGTATCGGGGAGACGTCGAGGTCGAACGCGGCCGCCGATGGATGTCGCGGTTGGTCGCCGCGGCCGCCCATCTTCCGCCCGCCGGCGACGGTCCACTGTGCGTGGAGATCGAGGCCTCGCCCGACATCGAACGCTGGACGCGCTTCATCGGCGGACGTGCGATGCCCTCGCGCCTGTGGCGTGACGGCGATGTGCTGTGCGAAAGCCTCGGGTTGGCGACCTTCGGATTCCGGCTGGAGGTGGTGGACGGGGCCCTGGTTTGGCGCGTGGAGCGCGTCCGCGTGTTCGGCCTGTCGCTGCCCGCGCGCTGGTTCACCGGCGTGGGCGCGCGTGAGTCCGCAGAGGATGGGCACTATCGTTTCGACGTGTGGGCCTCGTTGTCGTTGACCGGTCTGCTGGTGCATTACCGCGGGTGGCTGGATGCGGAGTGAGCTCGTTGCGATGGTCAGCATGCCGACGCCCTTCTCCCCGCGCGCGGGGAGAAGGTGCCCGGAGGGCGGATGAGGGGCGCTTTTCGTCGCTCGCAAGACGAGGGTGTGTCCGTGCGCCGCGTGTTGGATCGGCACAGTGGGCTGATGGATGGCGGACTCCGCTCGCCCCTCACCCGCCGTTGGCACCCTCTCCCCGCATGCGGGGAGAGGGGACTCATCAAGCTTGATGGAGAGTTTGCATGACGACAGGGGTCTCATCGAGCGCGAATGGCCCGGTCATCGTCTTCGATGGCATCTGCGTGCTGTGCAACGGCTGGGTGCGCTTCCTGCTGAGCCGCGACCGTGCCGGGCGCTACCGCTTCGCCGCCATGCAGAGCGACGCGGGGCGCGCGCTGCTGGCGGGGTATGGTTTGGACCCGGACGACCCCGCGTCGTTCTTGCTCGTGGAGGGCGACCGTGCATGGACGGACAGTGATGCCATCCGTCGCGTGCTGACCGGCCTGGGCGGCGTGTGGCGCCTGGCGACGGTGATCGCGGTGGTGCCGCGCGCCCTGCGCGACCCGCTGTACCGCTGGATAGCGCGGAACCGGTACCGCTGGTTCGGCACAACGGAATGCCGCGTGCCGACCGAAGAGGAGCGGGCAAGGTTCCTGTAGCGTGCGACATGCGCACGATGCGAGGTGGACGGATCCTGCGTTCGTGCGCATGGCGCACGCTACGCCGCCATCCCGGCTCTCGCCGGAATGACGGCAGGGATCGATCAGAACGTGTAGCGCACCCGCGTGTAGTAGTACGCGCCGTTGCTGCCGATCGGTGAGAGCACGTCGTACGGCAGGTTGCCGAAGTACGAGATGTCCGCGCTCGACAGGTCGGGGTATTCGTCGGTCAGGTTCAGGCCGCCCAGTGCCACGCTCCATTTCGGCGAGAACCGGTATTCGACTTCCGCATCCAGCTGCCATTCGGCGCCATAGGTCTGCTCCGGCTCGAAGCCACCGCCGAAGTTGAACACACGCTTGGCGCTGCCATGGCGGGTGACCCGTCCCAGCAGCGACCAGGCCGTGCTGTCCCAACTGGCGGTGAAGATGCCGCGCGTGCGCGGTGCGGCGTCGGTCAGCGTGTTGCTCTCTTCCACGCCGAACAGCACGTAGCTGGGGTCGATGGCGAGCAGTTCGGCCGGCGTGGCCACGATGTTCTTCAGCTCGGTCTTCGCATAGCTGTAGGCACCGGTCAGCAGCAGGTTGCCGTCGCCCAGTGCCTGCCGCCAGTTGGCGACCAGCTCGGCGCCTTCGGTGCGGGTGTCGGCGGCGTTGATGAAGAAGTTGGCGCTCTGCACGCCCGGCACGCCGAAAGTGTCCAGCACGAAATCGGTCAGCGCGTCACCGGTGATGCGCTCGGTGATCGCCACGCGGTCGTCGATGTCGATGCGGAACACGTCCAGCGATACGTCGAAGTGATCGCCGATGCGGCTGGTGAAGCCCACGCTGAGGTTCAGCGCCTTCTCCGGATCCAGGTCCTGCGCGCCCAGCGCACGGGCAATGGGATTGTTGACCGACAGCAGGCGGCCCTGGGTGAGCTGGCCGGAGGCGTCGTAACCGGTGGAGGTGGATTCGAAGCCGATCTGGCTCAGCGACGGCGCGCGGAAGTTGTTCGACACCGAGCCGCGCAGCGCGAAGGCCGGCGCGAATTCGTAACGCGCGGCCAGCTTGCCGGTCAGTTCGCCGCCGAAGTCGTCGTAGTGCTCGTAGCGCGCGGCGATGTCGGTGGTGAACTTCTCGCCCCACTGGCTGCTGAGGCTGGCGTAGACGCTGGACACGTCGCGGTCGAGGTCGGCGGTGTCCTGCGGCGTCAGTCCGCCACCCGCCTGCGAACCGGTCGGGCGGTCGGTGAACGGACCCGCCGCGTACGAAGCAGGATCGCCGGCGCCGGTCTCGAAAGTCTCGTGGCGGAATTCCACACCGGTGGCGAAGGTATGCGCGCCGAACACGCGGCTCAGGTCGAAGTTCGCCAGTGTCTGCGCCGACTCGTAATCGCCGGTCTTGAAGCGCGTCGGGCTGGTCGGGCCGAGCGAGGCGTTGAGCGAGTTGCGCAGCCGGTAGGTGAATTCATTGCGGCCATGATTGAGGCTGGCGTCGTAATCCCAGTCGCCCCACTGCCCGCGCACGCCGGCCACGCCGGCCAGGTCGAGGTTTTCGCCTTCGGAGATCGGGCGGTAACCGTACGGATAGACCTCTTTCCAGTTCGCCACGCCGTCGGGGTAGCGGAAGTAGTTCGCGCCTTCGGTATCGCTCTGGTGCCAGGTGCCGAAGGCGTACAGCTCGGCCGATTCACGCAGGGGCACGGCGGCGTTGAGCCATGCGTTGATGTCCTTCGAGCTGCCGTCGCCCAGCACGTAGTTGCGCTGCCCGGCCAGGGCCAGATTGTCCGGCGTCTGTTCCTCGAAGAACGGGATCTGGTCGAAGCCGGCGCGATTGGTGCCTTCGCGCTGCTTGTACTCCAGGCCGACGCGGAAGAAGCCGTCGTCGCCGATGCGGTCGCCGACCTGCGCGCTGAAGAAGCCGCTCTGGCCGTCGGTGACGGTCTGGTCGATCGGCTCCACGTTGGTGTGGTGCGCGCCGTAGCTGGCTTCGATGGCACCGCCTTCCGGCGCGTCGTTGAGGATCACGTTGATGACGCCGGCCACCGCATCCGAGCCGTACTGGGCGCCGGCGCCGTCACGCAGCACCTCGATGCGCTTGATCGCGCTGACCGGGATGGCATTGAAGTCCACTGGCGTGTTGCCCTTGCCGATCTTGCTGTCGGTGTTGACCAGCGCACTGGTATGGCGGCGCTTGCCGTTGACCAGCACCAGCACCTGGTTGGGGCTCAGGCCGCGCAGCTGCGCGGCGCGGATGTGGTCGGCGCCGCCGGAGTTGGACTGGCGCGGGAAGTTCAGCGACGGCAGCAGCGCCTGCAGCGCGCTGCCGAGTTCGCCGTTGAGCACGCCGGCCCTGCGGATGTCCTCGGCGGTCAGCACGTCGATGGGCGAGGTGGATTCCAGTGCGGTGCGGTCGGTGGCGCGGGTGCCGGTGACGATGACGGCATCCAGATCGGTAGCGCCGGCCGGCGCGGTCTGGGCAGTGGCGGGGAGAGCGAGCGCCAGTGCGATGGCGGCGCCGAGCGGCGCTAGGAGAAGGCGGGACATGAAAAATCTCGTGGGGCGATGGGAGGGAGCGAGTGGAGTCTATCGCTTGATTGCGATGAAGCGATATATTATTCGCCCCGGCGGATCAGGCGTCATCGCTGCTGCCCATCTCCTTATGCGCTCGCGTCATAAGGCCGCGGCGGTGCCGTGCCTCATCCTGCCCACCCCCCACGAGGTTCCCCCATGTCGCATCGTGCCGTCTGGTTGCTGGTCCTTCTTGCACTCGCCGGGTGCGCGTCCGCGCCGCCCCCCGTGTCGCCCACGACCGCGAGCGCCGCACTGGAAGGCGACGCCCTGCGTCCCGCCAATGCGAGTGGCTGGGTGCGCAGCGAGTTGTACTTCGGCGTTGGCGAAGAGACAGGACCGGCGGACCGCCCGCAGGCCGAGCCGATCACCGAGGCAGCCTGGCGTGCCTTCCTCGACAAGGAAGTGACCGCACGCTTTCCGGACGGCCTGACCGTGTTCGACGCCTACGGCCAGTGGCTGTTCCGCGGCGCGAAGGAACCCAACCGGCTGAAGACCAAGGTGCTGGTGGTGCTGCACGAGGACACGCCGCAGCGCCGCGCCGACATCGAGGCGATCCGCCTGGCGTGGAAGCAGGCGACCGGCCACCAGTCGGTGCTGTGGTCACGGCACGCGGTGGACGTATCCTTCTGACGCACGAGTGAGGGGAAAGGAGTGAGGAATGAGCGGACAACCGCGCGCTCGCCATGCTTCCCCTTTACTCACTTCTCACTCCTCTCCACTCACTCCTCCTCCCATGACTTCACAGACCCGCAGTGGCAAGTGGTTCGTCCCCGGCGACCTCAACGGTTTCTTCGGCCTGGTGGTGGACAACCTGTCCATCCTCGGCTTCATCGCCGCCGCGCTGATCGGCATCTTCCAGTTCCCGGCGGAGGTGGTGTTCACCCGCATGTTCCCCGGCACCGCGCTGGGCGTGTTGGTCGGCAATCTCATCTACACGTGGATGGCGCATCGGCTGTCGGCGAAGACGGGGCGCGATGACGTCACCGCGATGCCGCTGGGCCTGGATGCGCCCACCAGCATCGGCATGGCGCTGCTGGTGCTGGGTCCGGCGTTCCTCGGCTTCAAGCAGGCCGGCATGGACGAACAGGCGGCGGCCACCGCGACCTGGCAGCTCGGCATGGCCTCGCTGGTGGTGATGGGCGTGTTGAAGCTGGTGCTGTCGTTCTTCGGCGATGCGGTCACGCGCGCGGTGCCGCGCGCCGGCCTGCTGGGCTCCATCGGTGGTGCGGCGCTGACGCTGCTGGGCTTCCTGCCGCTGATCGAAACGCTGCGCCAGCCCATCGTCGGCTTCGTGACCTTCGGCCTGCTTCTGTACGTGCTGGTCGCGAAGGGAAAACTGCCGGTGAAGCTGCCCGGCGTGCTGCTGGCTTTCATCGTCGGCACCGCGCTGTACTACGCGCTCGGCCTGTCTGGCTTCGGCGCACCGGGCTTCAAGATGCCCGATGCCGTGCCGCTGGCGGTGACGCTGCCATTGCCCACGCTGGGCTGGCT
>CAMPIO010000106.1 GCA_946886405.1 uncultured Pseudoxanthomonas sp. | reverse complement strand
GCGTTGGCGAGCTGGCGGCGGGTGGGCGTCGTCATGGGGTCGGTACGGAGGGGGCGGCGCCCGGCGGGCTGCGGGCCGCCCATTGTCCCACCCCCCGCCCGCCGTGTCGCGGTTGCAGGGCGTTTTCGGGGGTGTTAGCCCGGCTGGCCCGGCAGCTTCACGTCGGCACGTTCGCCCTTGGCCACCAGCGACGCGAGCGTCAGGTCGCCGGTGACATTGAGGGTGGTGCGGCACATGTCGAGGAAGTGGTTCACGCCCAGGATCAGGCCGATGCCGATCGGATTCACGCCGACCATCGCGCAGATCAGTGCCACCACCGGCAGCGAGCCGGACGGCACGCCGGCCGTGCCGATGCCGCCCAGGATGCACACCAGCATCACCATGAACTGCTGGCCCAGCGACAGGTCCACGCCGAAGAACTGGGCCAGGAAGATCACGGTCACGCCTTCGAACAGCGCGGTGCCGTTCTGGTTGGCGGTGGCGCCCACGGTCAGCACGAAGCGCGACACCGTGCGCGGCAGGCCCAGCTTCTCGTCGGCCACGCGCAGCGCGGTCGGCAGCGTGGCATTGCTGGACGCGGTGGAGAACGCCATCACCATCGCTTCCTGCACACTCCGGAAGAAGCGCAACGGCGAATAGCCCGCCAGCTTCAGTGCCACCGAGTAGCTGACGAACTGATGCAGCGCCAGCGCCAGCACCACCACGCCCACGTACTTGCCCAAGCGCACCAGCAGGTCGAAGCCGAAGATCGCCGCCAGGTTGAACATGAAGCAGGCCACGGCATACGGCGCCAGGCGGATGACGAGGCCGATCAGCGTCATCGAGATCTCGAACACGCCTTCGATGCCGCGCTTCAGGATGCCGGTGTTCTCCGACGGCGTCAGCACCAGGCCGATGCCGAACATCACCGCGAAGAACATCAGCGACAGGATGGCCGCGTTGCTGGACGCCGCACCGATCACGTTGTCCGGCACGATCGACAGCAGCATGTCCATGCCCGTAGCCTGCGTGCCGACGCTGGCGACGATGTCCTTGGTGCGCTCCGCGTTCTCGGCAATCAGCTGCTGCGCCATCACCGGATCCACGCCGACGCCTGGCTTCAGCACGTTCACCAGCACCAGGCCGATCAGCACCGCCACCGCCGACAGCACGATGGTGTAAGCCAGCGTCTTCCAGCCGATGCGGCCCAGCGCGCGGATGTCGCCCATCTCGGCGATCCCGCAGACCAGCGCCGAGAACAGCAGCGGCACGATCAGCATGAAGATCAGGTTGAGGAAGACCTTGCTGAAAGGCGTGGTGACGTACTTCGTGACGTCCTGCACCCAGCCCGCATCGCCCTGTCCCGTCGCGTGGACGATGAGTCCGACCAGCAGGCCGACGCCGAAGCCGATGGCCATCTTCCAGTGCAAAGGCAGCTTGGCGCGCTTGGCGGGGGCAGCATCGGTCATCGGCAGGTCCTGCGGAGGCAAAGTCGGGAGCTTAGCAAACCCGGCAGAACGCCCGATCCTGCATCACGGACCGGATCGAGCCTCCCACACCGGCATCGCCCTCATGTCCCGGGAGATGACGAACATCGACGTGATGTCCCCTATCCGGGATACAGCGGCGGCAGGGGTTCGTCCGCTAAACCCGCGCGCGTGACCTGCCAATGCGGACCACCACGGAACGCTTCGCGCAGCGCGAGGCGCGCCTGCGCGGGATCGCCACCGGCCCAGCGGGCACGACGCAACAGGTCCACCGCGCTGCGCTGCGCAGGCGCGGCGAGACGTTGCTGCAGATCGTCGAGGTCGACGGCGATCGGGCGCGCCATGCCGCAGAGCACGTGTTCGATATCGTCGAGGTCACCGGCATCCAATGCGCGCTTGAGGTCGGCGGCCGTGTGCGTGGCATGCGCCTCAACAAGCGGCACGGAGTCCTGCGTGGAGGTCTGCGCAAGCACGCGCCCTGCGACGCCCTGCCTGCGCGACAGGCCCCACACCAGTGTGGCCAGCCACAGCAGGGCGAAACCGGCAGCCAGCCATGGCCACAGGTGTGCCGGCACGCGCCGTTCGCCGGCCGTTGCCATGATGCCGTCGCCTGCCGTGTCCTGCGGAGCCGAGACGATATCGCCTGCCGTCGCGGGAGGCGCTGCCTGCGCGCTTCCCGCCACGACCGGCAGGCTGAGGTCCGGCAGCGTCGCGCGCTTCGCCGTTCCCGCACGCACGTCCCACCACGTCATCGCCATGCCGGGCACGGCAAGCGCACCCGGCTGTGAAGGCACGATGGAAAAACGACGCGTCAGCTTCACCTGCGGCGTACCGCCGGCGAACGTCTCGTCGTACTGCGGCGGCTCCGCGAGGACCTGCGCGCCGGGCACGGCCGGCGCGGGCATTTCGGGGAGCTGCGCCTGCGTGGCGCCAATGACCGTGGCCTCGATCACCAGGGTGGCCGCCTCACCCGTGCGCAGCTGCTCCGGCACGGCGGTGTAGCGAAGGCGCAGATCGCGGACGGGCAGCCACGGTTGGGCTGCGTTCGCCGGTTGTGGCCGTACCTGCAGGGTGCGTGGCGACCCGGTGAGGTTGACCTCGCGCCCGCTGCCGCCGAACAGATCGTCCATCCAGCCGCCTGCGCTGCGTCCACGGAAGTGCGCGCCGGGCAACGTCAGCGGGCCGCTGCGCTCGGGCACGAGCAGGTACCTGCGCTCGGCCGTGCTGTAGTGCCGCCCATCGATCTCGCGACTGGACTGCACGATCTCGCCCACGCGTTGCAGCAACGCCCCATCGGGCGGGTCGAGATCCAACTCGCCGGACAACGGCGTGGCGTAGAACAGCCGCACCGTGATGCCCACCGATTGCTGCACGTAAGGGTCGGCATCGTCGATCTCGGTTTCGACGAACACCAGCCCGTTGGACGCCGCGCTCGCGGTCGGAGTCGCGGTCACGTCCAGCACCAGCGGCGCGGTGCGATCACTGCCCACCTGCAGCGCGGGAATCGCGAGCGTACCGGCGCGCCGCGGGCGCAGGGTCAGCGCGAACGTCGTGCTGCTGGCCATGCCCCCATTCACCCACCGCACGCTGCGACTGTCGGATTGTCCTTCCACCTCGAAGTCGCGCATCAGCGGCGTCAGATCCGGCGTAGCGGACACCGCATCGGTTTCCACGTTCAAGGTTACCGCCTGCCCCAGCGTGACCTGCGACTGCTCCAGCCATGCACGCGTCGCGGCCAGCGACGACAGCGGCAACGCCAACAGCACGCACATCACCCACCACGCCCGATATCTCATCGTCCTTCCCTCTGCCGGCGTTCCTGTTCAAGCCGGAACTTCGCCTTGAGCAGCGAACCGGGCTCGTCCGGCACGCGTTTCAGCCACGCATCGACCGCCTGCCGGCGTTCACGTGCTTCCGCGGATTCGGCCTGCACGGCCGGCTTGTCCTGCTTGCCCTGTTCCGCGCGCTGCGCGGCGGCTTGCGACATCGCCTCGCGCATGCGCTCGCGCTGCGCGGCATCGGCGGCGGACTGCGCGGCGGCATCCGGGGGCGATGATGACGGCGCGCGCGCGGACGCAGGATTCGATGCAGGCGATGCCTTGCCGGGACCCTGCGACGCAGGTTTGTCGTCGTTCTTGGGCGGCGACGCGGGCTTTTGATCCTTCGGGTCGGGCTTCGCAGGCCCCTGCGATCCAGGCGATCCCTGCTGTCCATCACCGGGCTGCCCGGGCTTGCCCTGGCCATCGCCCGATGACGGCGGTCGCTTGCGTGCGGCGTCGACGGCGGCCCGGTTCGCGGCGGCGTCGGGCATGCCCGGCTTCGCACGCAGCGCGCGGTCGTAGGCGGCGATGGCGTCGTCATACCGCTGCTGTTTCGCCAGCGCATTGCCGAGGTTGTACCAGCCTTCCGCCGTGTCGATGCCGGTGAAGGCCTGCTCGGCAGCGGCGTAGTCGCCTTGCCGGTACGCGTCGGCGCCACGCGCGATCCGTGCGTGTTCGGCCTGGTCGGCCCGCTGCCACCAGTCGATGCCGGCGGCCGAAGCGGGTTGCGACATCGGCAGCCACAGGGCGCCCACCAGCACGAGCGCCGCGCCGCGACGGAACCCCAGCAGGGCAAGGGCCATCAACGGAATCAGCAGCCAGTAGCCTTCATCGCGCCATGCCTTTCCTCCCCCGCTCGAGGTGGTGCTTTCGGCCGACAGGGTGGGGGATCGGAGATCCAGCGCGGCGAGGTCGGCATCGTCCGTCGTCAGCGCCTGATAGCGACCGCCACCCCCGTCGGCCAGGCGACGCAGTGACGCCGCATCCAGCGCGGCGCGCCCGATCACGCCATCGCTGCCGCGATAGGCGGCCCCCGACGTGGTCCCCAATCCCAGCGCGGACACGGTGTAGCCCTGCGCACGCGCCTCGGCCGCGGCCGCCACCGCCGCGCTGTCGGCGCGATCGGTGAGCACGAGGATGTCGCCACCGCGCGCGTCCGCCTGCACCATCAGCTTTGCGGCCCACGCGATGCCACGATCCGCCCGCTGGCCATCCACCGGCATGATGTCGGGCGACAGGTCATCGAGGAACAGACCGATGTTGGCCGCGTCGTCGGTCAGTGGCGTCACGGTGAACGCATCGTCCGCGTAGGCGACCAACGCGATGGGACTGCCTGCGCGCGCCGCAAGCACCTGTGCCAGTTTCGCGCGTACCTGCAGCAACCGCGATGGCGGCAGGTCGCTCGCGGTGATGCGGCTGGAGAGATCGAGCACGACGACCAGCGGCCGCTGCGTCTGCCAGAGGGGCTGGTCGGCCTGGCGCCAACTGGGCCCCGCCAGCGCGAGCACGGCAAGCACGTACGCGACGGTCGCCACGATCAGGCCCCTGCGTGCGCGTGCGCCACCACGGACCAGTACATGCGGCAGCAGGTGCGCGTCGACATGCCCTCGCCACGTGTTGTGACGCTGTCGCTGCGCGTGCCACGCCCATGCCAGCACGGGCAACGCGGCCAGTGCCCACAGCGCATGGGGGCGCAGGAAATGCAGCGCGGCCCAGTCGACGCTCATGTCCGCCTCCGCGGCAGCAGGAAAGCGAGCAGCGACACCAGCAGCGCGGCGGCGAGCGGCCATGCATAACGCTCGATGCGCGGACGCACCGCCTTGCCCGGCTGCTCCACTGGCTCCAGCCGGTCCAGTTCGGCATAGATGCCCGCCAGCTCGCGGGTATCGCGTGCGCGGAAAAAACGCCCGCCCGTCTGCGTTGCGACATCGCGCAGGGTAGCTTCGTCGATGGCCTCGGCCGAACTAGCCGGCAACGGCAACGGAATGCCGAACACGCTGATCCCGCCATCGCCACCGAAGGCGATGGTGTGGATGCGCACGCGCTCTTCCTTCGCCAGTTCCGCCGCTTTCCCCGGCGTCAGCACGCCGGCGGAATTGACACCGTCCGTGAGCATGATCAGTACGCGCTGGCCATCCTGCTGCATGCGCAGGCGGCGTACGGCGAGTGCGATGGCATCGCCGATGGCGGTTTCGCGCCCGGCCAGCCCGGCCACGGCATCGCGCAGCTGGTCGCGCACGGTCTGCAGGTCGCGGGTGAGCGGCGTCATGGCGTAAGCGCGCTGGCCGAACACCAGCAGCCCCACGCGATCACCATCGCGACGGTCGAGGAAGTCCGCGAGCACCGCCTTGGCGGCGGTCAGGCGATCGACGACCGCGCCACCCAGTTCCATGTCCGGCTCGGTCATGCTGCCGGACAAGTCGACCGCGAGCATCAGGTCGCGCCCACTCACCGGTGGCGTCACGGCGTCGCCAAACTGCTGAGGCCGTGCGGCGGCGGCACACAGCAGGAACCACGCCAACCAGGCAAGCGCCGCGGCACGTCGCGGAAATCCGCGTCCCCCCTGTTGCGCGATTGCCTGCACCGACGGTCCGTACGGCACCCTGAGCGCGTCGGCGTGCAGCGGTCGCGCCGGCAACAGCCAGCGCACCAGCCAGGGCAACGGAAACGCCAGCCAGAACCACGGCCACGCGAAACCCGCGTAACCGTCCTGCAACCACTGCAGCGCGGGCCACGACACGTTCATCGCGTTCCCGCCATCAGTTCGAGAAAGCGCGCGCGCGCGACCGCCGTTGCGGCGGACAGCTCCGCAGGTGCCACCTCGCGACGGAAACCGCCATCCAGCAGCAACCGACCCGGCCCCTGTGAAAACGCGTGGCCGTGCTTGCCGTCGAGGAAGTGCAGCCAGGCGTCCCCCTGCAGCCGATCGGCCGAAGGATCGAGGCGGCGTGCCGCACGGCGCAGCCGTTCCGACATCGCCGCCACCTGCTCGGCAGGCGAACGCCCTTCACCCGCCGCATCGAACCAGCGCTGCCACACCAAGCGCCGGCGACGACGACGCGTGCGCCATGCCGCGAGGCCGATCACGATCAGCAACATGGCGGCCAGTACCAGCCACCACCCCGGCGCCAGCGGCCACCAGGACGGCGAGGCGGGCACGTGGACGTCGCGCAGCACCAGCGTGGTGATGCCCATGGTCAAGCCACCTGTGGCTGGGCACGACCCAGCGCCACCAGCCACGCGTCGCTGGGCGCGTCGGTCGACAGCGTGCGCACCTGGACGCCGCGCGCAGGCAGGCGGTCGAGTGCACGATCAAGCGGCTGCTGGAACTCGGCTCGCCACGCCTCGCGCTGCGACGGGCTGGCCAGGTCGAGCTCCACCCGCTGGCTGCCCACGATGAACGGCAGGCGTTGCGATGGCGGCGCAGTTTCCAGCGGATCGGTCAACAGCAGCACGACCACGTCGTGGTGCGCGGCCAGCGCGGGCCAGCGCGATTCGGGAATGGAGGCCAGGCTGTGCGGATCGGCCAGCACCAGCAGCCGCGAACCCGGCCGGAGCAGGCGCGCCGCCTGATCCAGCGCGAATGCCAGACCAAGATCGTCCGGCGGCGGCGTGGCGTACCAGCGCACCAAGGCATCCAGCACACGCAACGCGCCCCGTGTGCCGGATGCGGGAGGAACAGGCGCTTCGACCATGCTGCCGCGCAGGATGGCAAGGCGATCACCGTCGCGCACGGCCTGCCACGCTGCGACCGCGCCCGCACGCGCGGCCTGCACCGACTTGAAGCGCGTGCGCGTTCCGAAATACAGCAGCGGCGAGGTGTCGGCGACCAGCAGTGTCAGCCGCTCCCGTTCCGCCTGGAACAACTTGGTGTGCGTGCGTCCGCTGCGCGCCGTCAGTCGCCAGTCGATATGGCGCACATCGTCGCCGGCGACATACTCGCGCGACTCCGCGTACTCCATGCCGCGACCCCGCATCGGGGAGGCGGACGGACCCGTCACCGAGTGCCGGCCACGCCGTGCGGGCGGACGCCGTTGCGCGCTTGCACGCAGCGCGATCAGTTCGGCCAAGGTGGGCAGGATGCCTTCGTTCATCGACAGGGCGCGGACACGCGTGGTCCGGGATCAGGGCAAGGGAACCGCGTCGAGCAACGCCTTCACCAGGCGGTCGCCATCCCAGCCTTCCGCCGTCGCTTCGTAACTGGGCAGCACACGGTGGCGGAGCACGTCGGGGGCGATGGCCCGGATGTCGTCGGGCGTGACGTAGTCGCGACCCGCCAGCCAGGCGCGCGCGCGCGCGCATCGCTCGAGCGCGATGGAACCGCGCGGACTTGCGCCCCAGGCGATGCGCCTCGCCAGCGTGGCGTCGTAGCGGGACGCGTCGCGGGACGCGAGCACGAGTTCGATCAGATAGCGCTCCAACGCAGGCGCCAGATGCAGGTCAAGCACCTGGGCGCGCGCCTCGAAGACATCTTCGAGTGGCATGCGGTCGATGGCGACGTGGACGGACTGCATCTGCTCACGGGCGCGGTCACGCGCCAGGCGCAGGATTTCCGCTTCGGCGGCCGCTTCGGGATATCCGATCTTCACGTGCATGAGGAACCGGTCGAGCTGCGCCTCCGGCAAGGGGAACGTGCCCTCCTGCTCGATCGGATTCTGCGTTGCCATCACCAGGAACAACGCCGGCAACGGATAAGTGTGCCGGCCCACGGTCACCTGGCGCTCGCCCATCGCCTCCAGCAAGGCGGACTGCACCTTGGCCGGCGCGCGGTTGATCTCGTCGGCCAGCAACAAGGGATGGAAGATCGGCCCGGCCTGGAACTCGAACCGCCCCTCCTGCGGTCGCCACACCTCGGTACCCGTCAGGTCGGCCGGCAGCAGGTCCGGGGTGAACTGCACACGCGCAAAGTCGGCATGCAACCGCGACGCCAGCGCGCGGATCGCGGTGGTCTTGGCCAGCCCCGGCGCGCCCTCGACCAGCAGATGGCCGTCGGCCAGCAAAGCGATCAGCAGTCGCTCCACCAGCGCCGATTGGCCGACGATGGCCTGCGAAAGGTCCTCGCGCAGGCCTACGAATGCGTCGCGCAAACGGGAGTGCGCTGAACCGTGCTCGGCCTTGTCGTCGGGGATGGCATCCATAGTGCAACCGGGAGTCTGTGGAAGGCCGATTTTGACCCAATGCCGCAGTGAAGGTTCAGCCCGCAATGCGGTGCGCTTGCCCGGGTTCAGGCTCCGCGCACCCGGAACGAAGAAAGGGCCCCGCAGGGCCCTTTCGCTTCGCTCTACGTACCGACCGTCAGCGGCGGCGCTCGGCCACGCGCAGGACCTTCGGCGTCACGAAGATCAGAAGTTCCGCCTTTTCCTTGCTGCGGCCCCTCTTTTTGAACAGGTTGCCCAGGAACGGAATATCACCCAGGAACGGCACCTTGGCGACGCTGGCGCGGTCGTTGAACTCGTACACGCCGCCGATGACCACCGTCTGGCCATCTTCGATCAGCACGGCCGTGTTGATCTCGCGACGTGCCAGCTCCGGCACCTGGCCGAACTGGCCGAGGCTGATGAAGCGGATGACTTCATCCTTCTTCACGTTCAGGTTCAGGAACACGCGATTGTCGTCGGTGATGGTCGGCGTGACCTTCAACTCCAGCAAGGCTTCCTTGAACTGCACCGTAGGCGTGGCCACGCCGGTGCCACTGCCGGTCACCGTCAGGTAGCCTACTTCGCGACCCTGCTTGATGACGGCTTCGCGCTGGTTGGTGGTGACCAGGCGCGGATTCGAGATGACTTCGCCGCGCCCTTCTTCCTGCAACGCCGACAGTTCGACGTCGAGATTGAAATTGCGACCGAGCAGGGTGTAGGCGATGCTCGCAGCGGGATTGGTGGTGAACGTGCCTGCCGGCAGGTTGAGATTCAAACCGTCCGTCGCGGTGTCGCCTTCCACGTCACGCACGAAGACGCCGTCGTTGATGATGCTGGTGTTGCCGCCCAGCGAGCCACCGATGGCCTGCGTGCGGTCCCCCTGCCGACGCCCCTGCAAGCCGAACTTGGCACCCAGGTCGCGCGCGAACGAGTCGGTCGCGATGACGATGCGTCCCTCGATCAGCACCTGGTCGACCGGGCGGTCGATCACGGCGATCAGCTCGCGCATCTGCGCGACCTTCTTCGGAATGTCGCTGATCATCAGCGTATTGGTGCGCTCATCCGCCACGATGCGGCCGCGCGGCGACAGGAAGCCGTTCTCGTTCTGGCTGTTGCCGCCACCACCGCCGCCGCCGCCGCTGTTGCCGACGCCCTTGGCCTCGGTCAGCGCTTTGAAGATCGCCGCCGCGTTGTGGTAGTTGATCTGGATGTAGTCGGTCGTCAGGTCTTCGCGGTTCTCGATCGCGATACGCGCGTCTTCCTTGTCCTGCTCGAACTTGGCCAGCTCGGGCTGCGGTGCCACCCAGACCACGGCGCCATCGCGGCGCTTGTCCAGGCCCTTGGCGCGCAACACGATGTCCAGCGCCTGGTCCCACGGCACGTTGACCAGCCGCAGCGTGACGTTGCCCTGGACGGTGTCGGACGCGACGATGTTGAGGTTCGACTCTTCGGCGATCAGTTGCAGCACCGTGCGCACCGGCACGTCCTGGAAGTTGAACGTCACCGGGCGTCCGTTGTAGCGACGCGCCTCGGAAGCGACCTTCTGGGCCGCCGCGACGATGGCGGTGGAGCTGGTGCCGGCAGAGGCATTCGCATTACCCATCGCCTTCTGCCCCGCGCGGGGCACGATCTCGACCACGTACTCGTTGCCGGACTGGTAAGCCAGCGATTCGAAGTCACCGCGCATGCTGAGCACGAGCTGCGTGCCGCCGCCCTTGCTCTGCGCCTCGACACGCTGGACCGGCGTGGCGAAGTCGACCACGTTGAGCGGACGGGCGAGGGTCGATGGCAGCGTCGCGTTGCCCACGTCCACGACGACGCTGTCGCCCTGGTTGCGAAGGTCCGGCGCGGCGCCTTGGCCGTCGAACTTCACGATCAGCCGACCCGCGCCGTCGTCACCGCGGCGGAAGTCGATGTTCGAGACCGAGACCGCAGAAGCGGGCCGGGTGACGGCAGCGGGGGAAGCAGGCTGCGCCGTCGGCGAGACGGCACCCGCCGCACTTGCCGCAGCAAGCAGGCCGATGGCCAGCCCCAGAGAGCAGACCCGGAAGGTAGCCAGGCGCCGGGACGGCCGCAGGCGGTGGGCATTCGTAGCGGTCATCGTGTATCCCCCAATCATTGATCTTCAAGCGCAATCGACGCCGGCCGTTCCAGCCATCCGCCTGCGCCATCCGGCACTAGTTCGACAAGTTCCACGCCATCTTCGCGGACCGAGGTGACCCGGCCATCGCTCTGGCCCAGGTAGTTCCCCGGACGTACCCGGTAGGTGACCTTGTCGGGCCCCATCACCAGTGCCACCAGACCTGCCCCCTTGCCGATCGTACCGACCATGTCCAGGCTGTCCAGCGGGTACTGCTCCAGTGTTTCCTTGCGGCGGTTGGGGTCGGGACGCAGCCCGCCACCCTCGGCGTTGTTCCAGGCATCGCTGAACGGATCGCGCAGCACCTGCGCTGCATACTCGAACGTCTCGAACTGCTGCATGACCGGCAGGGGTTCGAGCGGCGGTGCCGGACGGGCACGCACATCCTCGACCCATTTCTGCAGGTTGGGTGCATCGCCCGGCGTGCTGGTCACGCCACGCGCGCATCCCGCCAGCGCCCCGATCATCAGCACCAGCATCGCGCCGCGGGTCATTGCCATGGCTTCGCTACGCATCATGCGTCCCCCCCGGCCTTCTTGGGCGCGGCAGCCGGCTTGCCATCCTTGCCGGCAGCAGCCGCAGCGGCGGCTTCCTGCTCGGCCACTTCGGTTTCGTCGAGGTAACGGTAGGTTTTCACCGTGCCGGACAACTCCAGCGCACCCCGGTTCACGCCGCCCTTGCCTTCCTTGGGCTGCAGCGAAATGTCATGCATGGTCAGGATGACGACGCGCGGCAGCGAGGCCACGCCACTGACGAATGCGCCGAACTGGTGGTAGTTGCCCACCATGCGCAGCTGGATCGGCTTCTCCGCGTAGAACTCTTTCAGCGTCTCGGGTTCGGGCTGGAAGAGCTCGTTGGCCAGGCCGCTGGAAAGTGCCGTCTGCGAAATGTCGATGATGAGGTCCGGCATTTCAGTCTTGCTCGGCAACTGCCGCAGCATCTGCTGCAGTACCTGTTCCATCTGCGCGAGTTGCTGCTTGAGCGGCTCGAGATTGGCGGCCTTGGCCTGTTCCTTCTCGAAATCCTGCCGCAGGCGCACTTCCTCCTGCTCGAGCGAGCCCAGCGTTTCGGTCTTCCCCTTGATGAAGAGGAAGTAGGCGAAGGCGAGGATGAACAGCGCCAGGATCACGCAGAAGCCCACTTTCGCGTTCTGCGGCCATGCACCGATGTTGTTGATGTCAAGATTCTTGAGCGAGGTCTTCTTCTGGCTCATGACTGGCTCCCGGCGGCCGGGGGGGTGCTGC
>CAMPIO010000105.1 GCA_946886405.1 uncultured Pseudoxanthomonas sp. | reverse complement strand
CGGGTGGGGAGGGTGCGGCTGCATGGGCCGCACCGCGAGTCAGTGGATCCGGAACATCGGTACCGGTTCCGGGGCATAGCTGCTGAAGCGGACGTGCCGCAGGTGGGATTCCAGTGCCGCTTCGGCGCTGCGTGCGGCTTCCCATTCGGTGCGGGTGTACTGCAGTGCTTCAGGCGGACAGCCACGAAGTTGCGCTTCGAGGCTGCGCAGGCGCCGGAAATCCAGATAGCGCGCGGTCTCGTCGGCAACCAGCAGCCAGGTGGATTCATCCAGCAGCGCCGCGCCGGGCTCGCGCAGCTGCGCCAACGCCTGCTGGAGGCGGGTGCGAAGAAGGGGGGGCGAGGACCAGTTTCGGTCCGCCAGCAGGCTGCGCAGCAACTGCACGCGCGCGTCGTCGACCGGATGCGGGGTGGAGGAAGGAGCAGGAACAGGATTCAGCAGGCTCATGGCGCACCTCGTGGGGGAAGAGGGCACCCGTGCACGGAGCGCGGGATGCAAGGCCATGTTGCCCATGCGATGACGCATGCGCGCCTGCTGGAAGCCATCGTGACCATGGACACCGTGCCGATGGTCACCTCTGATGGCGCGTGCCGTCAGCGCCGGTTGAAGGCCTCGCGCACGGGCGCGAAGCTGCGCCGGTGATGGACGCAGGGTCCGTGCTGCGTCAATGCGGACAGATGCGCGGGCGTGGGATACCCCTTGTGCACATCGAAGCCGTACTGCGGGAACGTGGCGTGCAACTGCACCATCAGCCGGTCGCGCGATACTTTCGCCAGGATCGACGCCGCCATGATCGCGGGTTCGATGGCGTCGCCACCGACCAGCGTCTCGGCCATGCAATTCAATCCCTTCGGCGCGCGGTTGCCATCGATGCGGACCAGCTCCGGCAGCGGCTGCAGCGCCGCGATGGCACGGCGCATGCCTTCCAGCGTGGCCTGCAGGATGTTGAGCCGGTCGATCTCGTCGGGCTCGACGAAGATGACCTGCCACGCAAGCGCGCGCTGCTGGATCAGCGGGAACAGCGCTTCCCGCTTCGCTTCGCTCAGTTGCTTGGAATCGTTGAGTCCTTCGATGGGTCGCGACGCGTCGAGGATCACGGCCGCGACGGCGACCGGGCCGGCCAAGGGGCCGCGACCTGCTTCATCGACGCCGGCGACGAGGCGGACGACCAGATCCGGGAACAGGGAGGAACCCGTCATCGAGAGGGTCTCCCTGTAGGAGCGACGTGAGTCGCGACCGGGAAAACGACCTTGCGGAAGAGCTTTCTCCCGGCAAACAGGAAGGGCGAGCGGCTTTGTCCATCGGGCGATGACGACGTTGTGGCGGTCATGGCGTGCGGTCGCGACTTACGTCGCTCCTACAGAAGCGGGGAATACCAGTTCCGCCACCGCATCGGCGGCGCTGGCCGAGGCATCCTTGCGCAACTGCTCGTGCAGTCGCACGTAGGTGGGCTGCAGCGCGGCGACGGCGTCCGGTTCGCGGAACCAGCGCAGCACGGCCTTGGACAACGGCTCGGGCGTGCAGTCGTCCTGCATCAGCTCCGGCGCGATCTCCTCGCCCGCCAGCACGTTCGGCAGCGCGTAACGCTCCACCTTCAGCAGTCCCAACCCTTTGACGATGCGATACGTCAACGGTGCGATCCGGTAGCCGACCACCATCGGCCGCTTGCACAGCATCGCTTCCAGTGTCGCGGTGCCCGAAGCGAGCAGGACGACATCGCTGGCGATCATGGCTTCGCGCGCGCGTCCGTCGAGCAGATGCCACGCTGCATCCGCACCGTGCGTGGCGAACCGGGCTTCCAGTGCCTGGCAGCAGGCGGCATTGGCGGCGGGCACCACGATCTGCAGCCCGGGAATCTGTGCAGCGACGCGGCGCGCGGCCTCGAAGAATGCCGGGGCCAGCCGTTCGATCTCGCCAAGCCGGCTGCCGGGCAATACCGCCAGAACCTTCGCATCCGGCGAAAGACCGAGCGAGGCGCGTGCCGCGTCGCGATCCGGCTCCAACGGGATGTCATCCGCCATCGGGTGGCCCACGAAGCGCGCATCGACGCGATGTTTCGCGTAGATCGGAGGCTCCATCGGAAACAGGCAGAGCACGCGGTCCGCGCTGTGGCCGATCTTTTCGGCACGCTTCTCGCGCCAGGCCCATACCGATGGGCTGACGTAATGTACGGTGCGCACGCCGCGCTCCTTCAGCCAGCGCTCGATGCCGAGGTTGAAGTCGGGCGCGTCGATGCCGATGTACACATCAGGTGTCCACGCCAGCACGCGCTGCCGGAACGCCCTGCGCAGGCGAAGCAGGCGGGGCAGGTGGCGAAGCACTTCGGCCAGACCCATCACGGCGAGTTCGTTCGCATCGAACCACGTCTCGCAGCCGGCGACGCGCATGGCATCACCACCGATGCCGGCGAATTCGGCGTGCGGAAATCGCTGTCTCAGTGCGTTGACCAGGCCGGCGCCGAGACCATCACCCGACGCTTCGCCCGCGCACAGCGCAATGCGCAGCGGGGGTGCGGCGGGAGTCGAGTGGCCGGGCTCCCGCAGCGTCTCCATCAGCGCTGCAGCGGCCGGTCGCCGCTTTCGATGAACTGCAGCAGCGCCTTCACGTCGTCGCTGCCCTGTGCCTGCTCGGCGAGTTGCTGCTTGGCTTCCGCCAGCGGCAGGCCGGCGACGTACAGCGTGCGGTAGGCGCGCTTGATGGCCGCGATGCGGTCGGCGTCGAAACCGCGACGCTTGAGGCCCTCCGCATTGATGCCGCGTGGCCGGCCTGCGGCATCGCCGGCGACCATGGTGAACGGCGGCACGTCGCCGCTCAGCAGCACCCCCATGCCGATGAAGGCGTGGGCGCCGACGCGGCAGAATTGATGCACGCCAGCGAAGCCGCTCATGATCACCCAGTCCTCGACCGTCACGTGGCCCGCGAGCGTGGCGTTGTTGGAGAACACGCAGTGGTTGCCGACGATGCAGTCGTGCGCCACGTGCGTGTAGGCCAGCAGCATGTTGTCGTTGCCGACACGGGTGATGCCGCCGCCGGTGACGGTGCCGCGGTTGATGGTGACGAACTCGCGCACCTGGTTGCGGTCGCCGATGACCAGTTCGACGCGCTCACCCTTGAACTTCTTGTCCTGCGGATCGCCACCGATGGCAGCGTGACCGACGACGTGGTTGTCGCGTCCGATGCGGGTGGGGCCGGTGACCGTGCAGTGCGGACCGATCAGCGTGCCGTCACCAATCTCGACCTCCGGACCGACATAGGCGAACGGACCGATGCGCACGCCTTCACCCAGCATCGCGCCGGGATCGACGACCGCGCTGGGATGGATGGCGGTGGGGGCGCTCATCTCAGCGGGTATCCTCGGCGCACAACACGTCGGCGCAGGCGACCTGTTCGCCGTTGACCGACGCCACACCGGTGTAGAAGGCCATGTTGCGGATCAGCCGCTTCAGGGTGACGTCCAGGTCCAGCCGATCGCCGGGCACCACCATGCGCGTGAAGCGCGCGTTTTCCACCTTCACCATGTAGAACATGCGGCCGGCGGTATCGCCCTGGTGCGAAAGCTGGGTCAGCAGGCCGCCGGCCTGCGCGAGCGCCTCGATGATCAGCACGCCCGGCATGATGGGACGGTCGGGGAAATGGCCGGTGAAGAACGGTTCGTTCTGGGTGACGTTCTTGTACGCCAGCACGCGCTTGTCCTTCTCGAACTCCACCACGCGATCGACCAGCAGGAACGGATAGCGGTGCGGCAGCAGTTGGCGGATGGTGGCCGAGTCGACGGGCAGTTGCAGGTCCAGGGTCATCAGGTTTCCTTGTCGGCCGCCAGCACGCGTCGTGCCAAGGCGTCCAGTTGCTTGAAGCGGGCGGCGTTCTTGCGCCACGTACGGTTGTCGGTGAGCGGCGTGCCGCTGGAGTATTCGCCGGGCTCGGTGATGGAACTGGTCACCAGCGACATGGCAGTGACCACCACGCGATCGCAGATCTCCAGATGCCCGAGCACGCCCGCGGCGCCGCCGATCAGGCAGTAGCGGCCGATGCGCGCGCTACCCGCCGCCGCGCTGCAGCCCGCCATCGCCGTGTGCGCACCGATGCGGACGTTGTGGCCGATCTGGATCTGGTTGTCGAGGCGGACGTCTTCTTCCAGTACGGTGTCGTCCAGCGCACCCCGGTCGATCGTGGTGTTCGCCCCGATCTCGCAATCGTCGCCGATCACCACGCCGCCCAGTTGCGGCACCTTGATCCAGTGCCCGCTGTCCATCGCCAGGCCGAATCCATCGGCGCCGATCACGGCGCCGGGATGGATCAGCACACGCTGCCCGAGGCGTACCCGAGTGACCAGGGTGACGCGGGCGACCAGTTCGCATTCCTCGCCGACCGCGCAGTCGTCGCCGATGATGCAGCCGGGACCCAGCACGCTGCCTGCGCCGATGGTGCTGCGTGCGCCGACCATGACGAAGGGCCCCACGTGCGCACCCGGTGCAACGCGTGCGGTGGGGTCGATCACGGCGCTTGGATGGATGCCCGGCTCACGGACCGGCTTGCGCTCGAACAGTGCCGCCATCTTCGCGAAGGCGGTGTAGGGATCCTTCGCCACCAGCACGGTGCCGGTTGCATCGGCGGCGTCCTCGGCACGCAGCACGACCAGGCTGGCGCGGCTGTCCGCCAACTGGGAGCGGTAGCGGCTGTTGGCCAGGAAGGCGAGTTGCCCCGGTTCGGCGCGTGCCAGCGTCGCCACGCCTACGATGGGCAGGCCCGCGTCGCCACGCAGCTCCAGTCCGAAGCGCGCGGCCAGTTCGCCGGAAGTGAAGGAGGGCAGGGTCATAGGCCGCGTAGTTTAGCCCCTGCGGCGCCAGAACCGCTTCCACGGTGGCGTATGGTGGAAACGGAGACGGCGGGCTTTCGCCCCCCGCCGTGCCGTCATGCCGGATCGGATACCCGCGTCAGAACGCGCCACCGAAGGTGAATTGCAGCCGCTCCAGTTCGTCGCCCTCTTCCTTCTTGATCGGGAAGGCGTAGCTGATCGAGATCGGACCCACCGGCGCGCGCCACAGCAGCGAAATGCCCGTGGAGGCGCGAAGTTCGCCGGCATCGAAGTTGTCCACGCCGTCGAACACGTTGCCGAAGTCGAAGAACGCCGCGATGCGCGCCGCGTTGGAATCAAACAGCTTCGGGAAGATCAGCTCCACCGAACCGGTGGTCTTCAACGAGCCGCCGAGCGGCTGACCGCGGTAACCGGAAATGACCTCCGAACGCGGACCCAGCGTGTTGTCGCGGAAACCGCGCACCGAGCGCGTACCACCGGCGTAGAAGTTCTCGAAGAACGGCAGCCCGCTGGCCACCAGGGTCCGGTCCAGCGTGCCACCGTCCGCGCACGTCCCATCCGCCGCCGGTGGCGTGGTGGTGCCCTGGCCCGGGATCTGCGGATCCGAACCGTTCGCGCGGCAGATGTAGCGGTATATGTCCGAGCCGTAGCTGTCGCCGTAGCCGATCTCGGCCCGCGTGTTGAGCACCAGCGAGGGGCTGATCGACCAGTATTTCGAGAACTCGTAGTTGAGCTTGTAGTACTCGACCGTGGAGCCCGGCAGCGCGATTTCCGCCGACACGCGCTGATAGGTACCGCCGGTCGGCATGAAGTAGTCGTTGCGCGTGTCCCGCGCCCAGCCAAGCTCCGTGCGCCAGGCGTGGAAGGTGCGCTGGCCGACCGCATTGATGTAGTCGATGATCGACGCCGGCGTGGAGCCGCCGAAGGTGAGGATCTCGTTGCTGTCGATGCCGAACAGCAGCGAGACGGTGTCGTTCTCGGTGATCGGCAGGCCCAGCACACCCTGCGCTGCGGCGCTGGTGGTGGAGTACTGGGCGGTATTGAAGTCCGAATAGTCGAATTCGCGCCACCACAGGTTGTAGCCCAGCGACATGCCTTCGTCGGTGAAGAACGGGTTGGTGTACGAGAACGAATAGCGCTGCAGGTAATCGCTGCGCTGCGCTTCGACCGACACGCGGTTGCCGCCGCCGAGGAAGTTGTTCTGCGACAGCTGGATCGAGGTGGTCAGGCCCGACAGCTGCGAGTAGCCCAAGCCGAACACGAAGCTGCCCGAGGTGGTTTCCTTGACGTTGAAGACCACGTCGACCTGGTCGGAAGTGCCGGGCACCGGCGTGGTTTCGACATCGACCGTCTCGAAGTAGCCGAGGCGGCGCAGGCGCACGCGCGAGCGGTCCACCGCGACCTGCGAGAACCAGCTGCCTTCGAACTGGCGCATCTCGCGACGAAGCACTTCGTCGGAGGTGCGCGTGTTGCCCTTGAACAGGATGCGGCGCACGTTGACGCGCGGGCCGGGCACGACCTGCAGGTTGATCGCGACGGTGCGGTTTTCGCGGTCTACCGTGGGGATCGGGTTGACCTGCGCGAACGCGTGGCCGATGTTGCCCAGCGTCGCGGTGATGGAGTCGGACGTCATCTCAAGCAGGATGCGCGAGAACGTCTGCTCCGGCTTCACGATCACCAGCTTCTCGACCTCTTCCTTCGGCAGCACCGTATCGCCGGTGACCTTCACGTCGGAGATCTTGTACTGCTCGCCCTCGGTGATGCCGGCGGTGATGAACATGTCGCGCTTGTCGGGACTGATCGACACCTGCGTGGAGTCGATGTTGAAGTCCACGTAGCCGCGGTCCAGGTACCAGGAGTTCAGGCGCTCCATGTCGCCGGACAGCTTCTCCTTGGAATACTGGTCGTCACGGCGATACCACGACAGCCAGCCGCTTTCTTTCGACTCCCAGTTCTCCAGCAGGTCTTCGGTCTCGAATTTCTCGGCGCCGACCACGTTGACGTGCTTGATCTTGGCGGCCTTGCCTTCCTTGACCGCGATGGTGACGTCCACGCGATTCCGGTCCAGCGGGCTCACGGTCGGCGTGATATCGACGTTGTACTTGCCGCGGTTGTTGTACTGGCGCACCAGTTCCTGCGTCACCCGGTCCAGGCTCAGGCGGTCGAAGGTTTCGCCCTCGGACAGGCCGATGTCCTTCAGGCCCGACATCAGGTCTTCGGTCTTGATGTCCTTGTTGCCGGTCAGCGTCAGCTTGTTGATCGCGGGGCGTTCGGTGACGGTGACGACCAGGATGTCGCCCTGGCGGTCGAGTCGGACGTCTTCGAAGAAGCCGGTCTTGTACAGCGCACGGATCGACTCCGCGACGCCGGCGGGCGTGACGACATCGCCACGCTCGATGGGCAGGTAGGTCAGGGCGGTGCCGGTCGAGATGCGCTGCAGGCCATCGATGCGGATGTCCGTCGCGGTGAACGATGCGCTGCTCGACGGCGCGGCGGCCACGGGCGCGGCAGCGGGTTCCGTCGTCTGGGCCAGTGCCGGCATGGCGATGGCCGAAGCCAGGGCGAGGGCAAGCAGGCGGCGGGAAGGCAGTCGCGTCATCATTACATCCGGTTGGGGTGGTTCCTGCGGGGCAGGAGTGGACTGCAGGGCAGCGGTCCGGGGTGTCGCCAGGGGAAGGGTGGCTGCCTTTGAGCGGGCCGGCCCGGAGAAGTTCAAGGGCATCAGGTCACCAGACGCGTCATCAGACGCAGGATGTCGTTGTAGAACGCCAATCCCATCAGGCCCGCCAGCGCGGCCAGGCCCACATATTGTCCGGCCACCATGTGGCGTTCGCTCAAGGGGCTGCCCTTGACCAATTCAATAAGGTAATACAGCAGGTGCCCGCCGTCCAAGACGGGGATCGGCAGCAGGTTGATGATGGCGAGGCTGAGGGACATCAGCGCCAGGAAGAACAGGAACCAGGCAACGCCCCGTTTGGCGCTGTCATTGGCGACCTGGGCGATGGTCAGGGGGCCCGAGATGTTCTTGCTGGAGGCATCCCGGGTGAGCATGCGCCGGATCATCCCCAGGGAATCGGTCACCATCTTTCCGGTCTGCCGGAACGCAGCTGGGATGGCCGCGATCGGGCCGAGTTGCTGGGTTGCATCGAATTCGGCGGGGACACCGCCGCCCGCCGGTTCGAGGCCAAGCGCCCAGTAAATTTGGCCGGTGGCCTCGTCGCGTAGGCGCTGGGGCGCCAGCTCAAGGGCGCGGCGGTCCCCCTTGCGGTCGACCTCCACCATTGCCAAGCCGCCACGATCGCCCCATTCCTGCACCAGCGGGCCGATATCGCCAAAGCTGTGGATAGGCTGGCCGTCGATGGCGGTGACCGTATCGCCGATCTCCAAGACGCCGGCCGCGGCGCTACCGGGGCGGATCTTGCCGATCGTCGCGGGAAGGGTCTGGTGGTTCCAGACCATGCCTATGGCGGCACTGACGTTTTCCTGGTTGAAGTCAGCAGGAAGTCGTGAGAGGGCCAACGTCCGCTTGCGTTCGCTGCCGTCGATGCTGACTAGGTCCAGCGTGATGTCGTGCCGATCGATGGCCGCGATGGTCAGCGTCTGCACCGCTTCGAGCGACGTGTGGACCTGGGTTCCGTTGATGGCCTCAATCCGGTCACCGCGCTGCAGTTCCGCCTGCGCCGCAAGCCCTGTAGCCCGGCCCACGGTTGCCGAGTAGTCCGGGCGGCCGATGACAAACATGATCCAAAGCAGCGCCACGCACAGAATGAGATTGGCCAGCGGACCCGCAGCGACCACCGCGATGCGCTGCCATACCGGTTTGCGGTTGAACGCCTGGTCGAGCTGCGCGGCGGGAACCTCGCCTTCGGCTTCGTCCAGCATCTTGACGTAACCGCCCAGCGGGATCGCGGCGACCGCGAACTCGGTGCCATGGCGGTTGCGGCGCGACCACAGCGGCTTGCCGAAGCCCACCGAGAAGCGCAGCACCTTGACGCCGCAGCGGCGCGCCACCCAGTAGTGGCCGAATTCGTGGAACGTGACCAGCACGCCCAGCGCCACGATCATCCACCAGATTGAGCCCAGCACTTCACTCATCGGATGTCGGCGCTCATGGGGAGAGGTGGCCTGCGAGGTTGCGTTCGGTCAGCCGGCGTGCCTGTTCGTCCGCCGCCAGCAGGGCTTCCAGCGAATCCGCCGGCGCCGCAGGCAGCGCAGCGAGGGCATCCTCGACCAGCGCGGGGATGGATAGGAAACCGATTTGGCCCTGAAGAAAGGCTGAAACTGCGACTTCGTTCGCAGCGTTCAGGACGGCCGGCGCGGTGCCGCCCGCCGCCATGGCGTCCCGGGCGAGCCGCAGGCAGGGGAAGGCATCCATGTCCGGCGCCTCGAAATCCAGTCGCGGGTGCTTCAGCAGGTCCAACCCGCTCACGCCGGAGCCGATGCGTTCGGGCCAGCCCAGGCCGACGGCGAGCGACGTGCGCATGTCGGGCAGGCCGAGTTGTGCCAGCGTCGACCCGTCGACGAATTCCACCAGCGAATGCACCAGGCTCTGCGGATGCACCAGCACGTCCAGCCGCTCGCGGCCGACGCCGAACAGATGGTGGGCCTCGATCAGCTCCAGTCCCTTGTTCATCAGGGTGGCTGAATCGACCGAAATCTTGGGTCCCATCGACCACTTGGGGTGGGCCACGGCCTGCTCGCGCGTTACCTGTGCGAGCTGTTCCCGAGTGCGGCCTCGAAAGGGACCCCCCGAGGCAGTCAGCACAATGCGGTTGACCTCGGCCTGAGCCTGTCGTGAACGCAGGCATTGGAAGATGGCGTTGTGCTCGCTGTCGATCGGGATGATCTCGGCGCCTGCGGCGTCCGCTGCGGCGGTCACCAGCTCGCCGGCGAGCACGAGGGCCTCCTTGTTGGCCAGCAGCAGGCGCTTGCCCGCGCGTGCGGCGGCAAGCGTCGACGGCAGTCCGGCCGCCCCGACGATCGCCGCGACGACGACATCGCAGTCGGGCGCTGCCACCAAGGCATCGAGCGCTGCCATGCCGGCATGCGCGCGGGTGGTCAGACCGGCATCCGTCAGGCCATCGCGCAGGCGGGCGTACAGCCCCTCGTCGGCGATCACGGCATGGTCGGGTCGATGCACGGCACACAGGGCGAGCAGGGCCTCCACATTGCATCCCGCCGCCAGCACGCTTGCGCGGTAGCGGTCCGGGTGGCGTGCAATGACGTCCAGCGCTGATGTACCGATCGAGCCGGTCGCGCCCAGGACGGCGACGTTGCGGGATGCGTGAACGGCCATGCTCAGAATCCGAAGAGTTCCTTGCCCAGCACGAAGATGGGCAAGGCGGCCAGCACGCCGTCGATGCGGTCCAGTACGCCGCCATGGCCGGGGATCAGGTCGCCCGAGTCCTTGGCGCCGACGTGCCGCTTCAGCAGACTTTCGAACAGGTCACCCACTACCGAGAACAGCACGGTGAAAATGGCCACGACCAGCACGCCGGGCACGTGCCCGACGTCCGCGCCGGCAATCACGGCCCCGATGGCGGCCACCAGCATGCCGGCCACCAGACCGCCCAGCAGGCCTTCCAGCGTTTTGTTGGGGCTGATCCGCGGCGCCAGTTTGCGGCCAGCGAACCAGCGACCGCCGAAATGCCGGCCCGCGAAGTAGGCGCCGCTGTCGGCGGCCCACACGATGGCCAACGCGACGAACAGCCAGATGTGTCCGTTCGGCTGCGACGAATGGATCAGGCCCAGCGCGCACCAGGCGGGCACCACGGCAAGCGTGCCGGCGGCCAGCTTGAATACCCGGGCCCAGGACTCGTGGTCGGAGGCGAAGGTGAAGAAGCGCAGCCACAGCAAGGCCAGCAACCACCAGACGACGCCCACCAGCGCCATCAGGCGAAGCGGTACCAGGTCGGTGGCATCACCGGAGCCGCGTGAAGCCCAGACCAGCGCCACCATCACCAGCAGGTTGGCAGTCAGCAGTACCGTACGCTGCAGGGTGTCGTCGATTTCGGCAAGCTTGAACCACTCCCACAGGCCGATCAGGAACACCAGCGCCGCCAACATGGCCAGCCAGGAGGTCGGCAAGAGCAGGATCGCGCCGATGGCGAACGGCGCCATCACCAGTGCGGCGATGACACGGGTGCGGGTGGCGCTCATGCGGGTTGATCCTCGGTGGCGCCGCCGGCCACCTGGGCACTGGTCAGGCCGAAACGGCGCTCGCGCTGCGCGAAGTCGTCCAGCGCGCGCTGCAGCAGCGCGGCGTCCAGGTCGGGCCACAGCACATCGGTGAACCAGAGTTCGGTGTACGCCAGCTGCCACAGCAGGAAGTTGCTGATGCGATGGTCGCCGCCGGTGCGGATGAACAGGTCCGGGGGGGGCAAGTCGGCCAGTGCGACATGCGCGCCCAGCGCGGCTTCGTCGATATCCTCGGGCCGCAACCGGCCCGCCGCGACGTCTGCGGCCAAGGCGCGCGCGGCGTGCGCGATGTCCTGGCGCCCACCGTAGCTGGCGGCAATGACCAGGTGCAGGCGTGCGTTGTCGCGCGTCAGGGTCTCGGCGGCGTCCATCCGCGCGCGGATATCGGTCGAGAACCGCGCGCGGTCACCGATGAAGCGCACGCGCACCTGGCGGCGGTGCAGTTCGTCGACTTCGCGGTCGAGGGCGTTGAGGAACAGCTTCATCAAGGCGCCGACTTCTTCTTCCGGTCGGCCCCAGTTCTCGCTGGAGAACGCGAACAGGGTGAGCGCGCCGATGCCACGCTCCAGGCAGAAGTCGATGCAGACATTCACCGCGCGCGCACCGGCGCGGTGGCCGATCACGCGCGGACGGCGACGGCGTTCCGCCCAGCGCCCATTGCCGTCCATGATGACGGCCAGGTGGCGGGGCGCGGACGCGGGGACGGCAGGGGTCATGGCAGTCCTCAGACCGCCATCAATTCATGTTCCTTGGACTTCACCACGTCATCGACGTCCTTGATGGACTTGACGGTGAGCTTCTGGATCTAGTCTTCCGTCTTGCGCTCTGCGTATTCGGTGATCTGCTTGTCA
>CAMPIO010000104.1 GCA_946886405.1 uncultured Pseudoxanthomonas sp. | reverse complement strand
AGGCCGAGCGCGGGGCGGGGGGGGGTGACGACGGCCATGGGGACAGGATTCGGGAAGTGACTGAATTATAGGCGTTACATGGCGGAGATTTCCTACGAAGGACCGCGGCGCCGGCCGACGGCAGGGAGCTCCCGGGTATACTCCACTGGTCTTTGCCCGCGCTCGGCGGGCATCCCTGAACGGATATCGATATGGCCCGCGGCATCAACAAAGTCATCCTGGTCGGCAACCTCGGCAACGACCCTGAAACCCGCTACACGCAGGGTGGCATGGCGATCACCCGGATCAGCCTGGCGACCACCAGCGTGCGCAAGGACAAGGACGGCAATCAGCAGGAACGCACGGAATGGCACCGCGTGGTGTTCTTCGGCAAGCTCGGCGAGATCGCCGGCGAGTACCTGCGCAAGGGCAGCTCGGTGTACGTCGAGGGCTCGCTCCGTTACGACAAGTACACCGGGCAGGACGGTCAGGAAAAGTACTCGACCGACATCATCGCTGACGAGATGCAGATGCTCGGTGGTCGCGAAGGTGGTGGCGGTGGTGGCTCCGGCGGTGGCGACCGACCGGCGCGTGCGCCGCGCCAGGACTACGGCAACCAGGGTGGTGGCGGTCAGCGCCGCCCCGCGCCCGCCCCGGCGTCGCAGCCGGCGCCGATGGATGATTTCGCGGATGACGACATTCCGTTCTGATCTCTGCGCGGCAGAGTGGAATGGAAGGCAATCCGTATTGATTCGAAGGAGGTGAGCATGCCGACATGGCTTGTCACCGGCGGCGCCGGTTTCATTGGCGGCAATTTCGTGCTGCGCGCGGTTGAAAGCGGCATCAAGGTGATCAACCTCGATGCGCTGACCTACGCCGGCAATCTGGACACGCTGGCGTCCATCCAGGACAACTCCTTGCACGTCTTCGCGCAAGGCGACATCGGCGATGGCGATCTGGTCGCGCGACTGCTTGCGGAGCACCAACCCGATGCCGTCGTCAACTTCGCGGCAGAGAGCCACGTCGACCGATCCATTGATGGACCAGGCGCGTTCATCCAGACCAATGTCGTGGGTACGCTGGGCCTGCTGGAAGCGACGCGGGACTACTGGAAGGCGCTGGAAAGTGAGCGGCGTGAGAATTTCCGCTTCCTGCACGTATCCACCGACGAGGTCTACGGCTCCCTGGGCGACACCGGCAAGTTCACCGAAACCACGCCGTATGCGCCGAATTCGCCGTACTCGGCGTCCAAGGCGGCCTCCGACCACCTGGTCCGTGCGTTCCACCATACTTACGGCTTGCCGGTCCTGACGACCAACTGTTCCAATAATTACGGGCCGTATCATTTTCCCGAGAAACTGATTCCCCTGGTCATCGCGCGTGCGCTGGCCGGCGAACCGCTGCCAGTGTATGGCGATGGCAAGAACGTGCGCGACTGGTTGTTCGTCGGGGACCATTGCAGCGCGATCCGCACGGTCCTCGCGAAGGGGCGTGTCGGGGAGACCTACAACGTCGGCGGAAACGCCGAGAAGCAGAACCTCGAGGTCGTCCACACGATCTGCGCGCTGTTGGATGAACGCGTGCCGCGTGAGGACGGGCAACCCCGCAGCAGCCAGATCACCTTCGTCGCCGACCGGCCGGGCCATGATCGACGCTACGCCATCGATGCATCGAAGTTGCGCGACGAGCTCGGGTGGGAACCCGAGTACACCTTCGAGCAGGGCATCGGCGAAACCGTCGACTGGTACCTGTCCAACCAGGACTGGGTTAAGCGCGTGCTGGACGGCAGCTATCGCCTGGAACGCATCGGCACGGCCGCGTAAGGGATGACGACGATGACGACGCGCAAGGGCATCATCCTGGCAGGCGGCTCCGGCACCCGTCTGTATCCGCTGACGCAGGCGATCAGCAAGCAACTGCTGCCGGTCTACGACAAGCCGATGATCTATTACCCGCTCAGCGTGCTGATGCTCGCGGGTATCCGTGAGGTGCTGGTGATCAACACGCCACACGAGCAGGCGATGTTCAAGGCGCTGCTGGGTGATGGCTCGCAATGGGGCATGGACATCCAGTACGCCGTGCAGCCGAGCCCGGACGGCTTGGCGCAGGCCTACCTGATCGGCCGCGATTTTGTGGATGGCAAGCCGAGCTGTCTCGTGCTGGGCGACAATATTTTCTATGGGCATGGATTCACCGAGCAGCTCCGTCGCGCCGATGCCCGAGCCGATGGCGCCACCGTCTTCGGCTACTGGGTCAACGATCCGGAACGGTACGGCGTCGCCGAGTTCGACAAGGAGGGGCGTGTCGTCGGTATCGAGGAGAAGCCGGCCAAGCCGCGCTCCAACCATGCCGTCACCGGTCTGTATTTCTACGACGGACGTGCCAGCGAGTATGCGGCGGAATTGAAGCCTTCTCCCCGCGGAGAACTCGAGATCACCGATCTCAATCGTCGGTATCTCGACGCCGGTGCGCTGCACCTGGAGCCCCTTGGTCGCGGCCATGCATGGCTCGACACCGGCACCCATCAGTCGTTGTTGGAGGCATCCAATTTCATCGAGACGATCGAGGCGCGACAAGGATTGCGCGTGTGCTGCCCGGAAGAAATCGCATTCGGCAATGGCTGGATCGATGCGGCACAGGTCGAGAGGCTTGCTGCGCCGCTGGCCAAGAATGACTATGGGCAATACCTGCTGTCGCTGGCCGCCCGTGGAGTAGTGCGATGAAGGTGATCGAGACGTCCCTGCCCGGCTGCGTCGTGATCGAGCCTGCCGTCTTCGGTGATGAACGCGGATTCTTCTTCGAAACATGGAACGCCGCCCGCTTTGGTGAGCTTGGATTGCCGACGACATTCGTCCAGAGCAACGTATCGTCGTCGTCCCGTGGTGTGTTGCGCGGCCTGCACTACCAGTGGCCGAATCCGCAGGGCAAGCTGGTCAGCGTTCTCGAAGGCGAGGTCTACGATGTCGCCGTCGACATTCGCCGTGGTTCCCCCACCTTCGGGCAGTGGGAAGTGGTGGTGCTGAGTGCCGAGAACAAGCGGCAACTCTGGATTCCGGAAGGTTTCGCGCACGGGTTCGCTGTCGTGTCCGAGCGGGCCGTCTTCAGCTATCTCTGCACGACGGGATACGACAAGGCGGCGGATGCAGGCATGCGCTGGGATGATCCCGCGATCGGCGTCGACTGGCCGATCAGCGATCCGCAGTTGTCGGCGAAGGACACAGTTGCGCCATTGCTGGCCGACATCGCGCCCGAACGCCTTCCCGTTTTCACGCCATGACGATCCTGCTGCTCGGTGCCAACGGGCAGGTCGGACACGAGTTGAGGCGCAGCCTGGTGGCGCTGGGTGACGTCGTGGCGACCACGCGGTCCGGCACGTTGCCGGATGGGGGCGCCTGCGAGGTTGCCGACTTCGACCAGCCTGATTCGTTGGCGGCGCTCGTGGAACGCATTGCACCGATCGCAGTGGTCAATGCGGCTGCGTATACCGCCGTGGACAAGGCGGAAGACGACGAAGCGGCTGCGTTCCGCACCAATGCGGAAGCCCCCGGCGTACTGGCGCGTGCATGCGCGTCCCGCGGCATTCCGTTCGTGCACTATTCGACGGACTATGTATTCGACGGTCGGGGTACGCGCCCCTATCGCGAAGATGATGCCGTGGATCCCTTGGGCGTGTACGGCGCAAGCAAGCGGGCGGGCGAGGACGCGGTGCGTGCGGCGGGTGGCGTGCATCTGATCCTGCGGACCGCCTGGGTGTATGGCCTGCACGGGCACAACTTCCTGCGCACCATGCTGCGCGTGGGAGCAGAGCGCGAAGAACTGCGCGTGGTGGCCGACCAGATCGGTACCCCGACACCTGCCAGCCTGATTGCCGACGTCACGGCGGCGTTGCTGCGTGCGCCAGATCGTGCATCCGGCACGTTCCACCTGACCCCGCGTGGCGAAACGAGCTGGCACGGCTTTGCGGAAGCCATCTTCGACGAAGCGCTCGCCCTGGGCTTGACGGCACGTGCGCCGCGCGTCGTCGCGATCGCTACGGCCGACTATCCGACGCGTGCGCAGCGGCCGGCGTATTCCCGCCTCGACATCGGAAAGCTCGAGCAGCACCTGGGCCATGCATTGCCCGAGTGGCGCGACGGCCTTCGCAAAGTGCTTGCCGGCTGATCCGGCACTGGGCGGCGGCCTGGGCATGCGCCCGTCCGTACTGTTGAATGCGTGTCTCCGCTATGGAACGATGGACTTCTTCATGGCCGGGGGAGGCAGTATGGGGATGGTGTTGTCGAAGATGGCTGCTCGAGCCATCGTGCTATGTGCGTTCGTCATGTCTGCGCCTGCAGGCGCATCTGACGTTATCGATGTCGGGCCGTTCATCCGCAAGGATGCCTTCACGGACATCAAGCTGTCGCCCAACGGCGATTTCCTCGCCGCTACCGTGCAGCAGGAAGATCGCACCTCGCTGGTGATCCTGCGGCGCAACGACAGCAAGATCACCGGTTCGGTGTCGCTGGGCCGTCACAACCATGTCGCGGGCTTCTGGTGGGTCAATCCGGAGCGCGTGGTGTTTTCGGTGTCGCAGAGGTTCGGCCTGCTCGACCTGCCGCAGCCGACCGGCGAGCTCTTCGCCATGAATGCAGACGGTTCCCGGAAGGAGAACCTGCTGGGCTATCGGGTGGAGAGCGCGGGTCTGGGGACCCGCATCCAGCCGAAAAAGGTCGAAGATGTCGCCGGATACCTCGTTGATGATCTGCGCGAAGATGATCGCCACATCATCGTCATGGTGCGGCCTTTCGGTGAGGCCTCTTACACGCGTGCAGAGAAGCTGGATGTCTATACCGGTCGCAGGGTCCAGGTGGCGCGGTCCCCCGTTCCCGACGCAGATTTCTACACGGATGGACGAGGCGTCGTCCGCTTCTCGCGAGGTAGTGCGTCCGACAATGCAAGCCAGTTGTTCTATCGTGAGGGCGATGGGGCCGAATGGCAGTTGGTCAACGATGAGGCGGTCACCCGCCGTGTCGAGATGCCGATCGGTTTCAGCGCAGATCAGCGGGTGGCCTACCTCATCGTCGAGCAGGCGACAGGGTCTGATGCCATTGTCGCGCTGGACCTCGCCAGCCGTGAACGCACTCAGGTCCTGCGCAACGCGAATGTCGATCCGGATGAAGTGATCACGGCGCTCGACGGCAATGGCGTCCCTACCGCGATCGTGTTCGCTGACGGCAAGCCGCAACTTGCGGCGCTTTCCGAGAACCACACGGATGTCCGTCTCCTCAGGAGCATGCAGGAGGCGTTTCCCGCCGAGCGGGTGCAGATCACGTCCACCACGCGCGATGGTTCACGGGCGCTTGTCGAGGTCTCCTCCGATACCAATCCCGGCGACTTCTATCTCTTCGATGTCGCCGAGAAGAAGATGAACTACCTGTTGAGCCGGCGTGACTGGTTCGATCCCGAGCAACTTGCGCCGATGACACCGATTCGCTTGGAGGCGCGGGATGGCCTGGTGCTGCATGGATACCTCACCGTGCCGAAGGGAAGTGCGGGGAAAAACCTGCCACTGATCGTCTACCCGCATGGTGGTCCACACGGCGTGCGCGATCGTTGGGGATTCGATCCCGACGTGCAGATGCTGGCCAGCGCCGGCTATGCGGTCCTGCAGGTGAACTTCCGAGGCTCATCTGGCTACGGGCGCGCCTTCAATCAGGCGGGCGCACGCCAGTGGGGCGGACTGATGCAGGATGATCTCACCGATGCAACCCGCTGGGCGATCCGGACAGGTGTCGCCGATGCGCGCCGGATCTGCATCTACGGCGCCAGCTACGGCGCTTACGCCGCGCTGAGCGGCGTGGCGAAGGAGCCGGACCTGTATCGCTGCGCCGCTGGCAATGTCGGTGTCTACGATCTCCCCATGATGCATACGCGCGGCGACACCCAGCAGGTCAAGTGGGGCCGTACCTTCCTGCGCGACTGGGTGGGCGAAGCCAAGGACGTGGCGGCCGTGTCGCCGACCAACATGGCGGACCGCATCAAGGCGCCGGTGTTCCTTGCGGCAGGTGGCGAGGATGAGCGCGCGCCCGTGCAGCACACCGAACTGATGGAGCGCCGATTGAAGGCCGCGGGCGTCCAGGTGGAAGCGGTCTACTACCGCACCGAAGGCCACGGCTACTACAAGGAAGAGAACCAGCGCGACTACTACACGAAACTACTGGCGTTCTTCCATCGCCACCTGGGTGGCGCGACGGCAAAGTAGACGCATCGGTTTCGCGCACGACGACGGCGCGTGAGGGCGCCGTCTTTTTTCAAGGGTTACGCATCATCCGCTTCAACACAGGTGACGCGATCAGTGCCACCGCGCCGCAGCCCAGTCCGATCCACATCATCAGCCAGAACAGGTCGGCGTAACCGGTGGCAGCGTGCGCGAGATCCCAGGTCCCGCCGTCGGGAACATCGAGGGCGGCCAGCTTGCCGAACTGCGCGGCCAGCGTTTCGGAGAACGCGGTGGCCAGCAGCCACATGCCCATCATCAGGCCGACCACGCGGGGTACCGACAGCTCAGTGACGGCGGCCAGGCTGATCGGCGCGAGGCACATCTCGCCGATTTCCAGCAACAGGTAAGCCAGTACCAGCCACCACACGCTGGCCATGACACCTGTGGCGCCGACCTGTTGCGCGGCGAGCGCAAGCGGTACGAACGACAGGCCGCCGAACACGAGGCCGAACGCGCCCTTCAGGGGTTTGGAAGGATCTCGTCCACGCCGTGCAAGTGCGGCCCATAGCCATGCGAACACCGGCGCAAGCACCACCAGGAACAACGCGCCCAGGTAGGTCAGCGAGCCGGCCGTCTGCGGCAGCACGATCGAATCGCGCAGCACCAGCAGCACCATGACGGCAGCAACCGTCAGGAAGATCGCACGGGGAAGTGATGAGCCAGCGTGGCGTTCACCGGTCCGCACCGCGACGACGAAGGCGACCGGCATCGCCAGCAAGCCCCAGGTCGACCAGGGCGCCGTGCCGATGAACAGACCGATGTTCGCGGACAGGCTGTCCGACCACACCAGCACGCCGGGTGCGTGTACCAGCGATGGGAAAAGGTCCTTCGTCAACAGCCGATCGGTGAACATCACCCATGAACCGTAGGTCTGCTCGTAAAGGGTGAAGAACACCAGGCACATGACGATCATCGCCAGCAACGCGAGCATCTGGCGCCGCTGCGGCGCGGTGCATTGCGTGGTGATGAACCAGGTGAACCAGCCCAGCACCACTATCAACACGACGAGCATCAGCACCAGCGCCAGCGAGAGCTCGCCACCGAGCGCGAACGCGCCATTGGCAGCAGCCCACATCAACCACGCCAGCGGCAGCACGCCGAGCATCGCAGCCAGATAGATCGCCGCTTCACGCGGGAGCCCGAACACGCGCGCGCGCAACGCTGGCGGTGACGGCGGTTCCGCATGGCCCTGCAAATAGCGCTGGCCCCACAGGAACATCGCCAGGCCCAGTAGCATGCCGATGCCGGCGGCACCGAAGCCGTACTTCCAGCCCAGCGTCTCGCCGAGATAGCCGCACACCAGCGAGGCGAGCAGCGCCCCCAGGTTGATGCCGGCGTAGAAGAGGCTGAAGCCGCCGTCGCGGCGCGGATCGCCTGCCGGATACAGGCGGCCGACGATGCCGGTGATGTTCGGCTTCAGGAAGCCCACGCCCATGACGATCAATGCCAGCGACAGGTACATCGTGCGCAGCGCGCCTTCATCACGCGTGATCACGCCAGCGTCCATGGTCGCCGCCGCGCCTTCCAGCGCCATGCCCGCATGGCCGGCCACCAGCAGCAACCCGCCGAACACCACCGCCTTGCGCATGCCCAGCCAGCGGTCTGCGAGCAATCCGCCGATCACCGGGATGCAGTAGACGAGTCCGCCGTAGGCACCGATCAGGTCGTAGCCGGCGCCGTCGGCGAACAGGTGGTACTTGGTCAGGTACAGCAACAGCAGCGCCTTCATCCCGTAGAAGGAGAAGCGCTCCCACATTTCCGTGAAGAAGCAGACGTAGACACCCTTGGGGTGGCCCAGGAACTCGTCGCGGCCGTCGGCTGCGGGGGCGGGGTGGCTCAAGGAGCGCTCCGGCATCGGGAAAACCGGGCGAGTATAGGCGGCGCGCGCGGGCGCGGCTGGACTTGCCGGGCAGCGGACGCTAGCGTGTCCGCTTTCTGCCATTCGGGAACGCGCCATGAGCTCGCCGGGGACCCCGCAACTTACCTTCCGCGCCGTCGTGCTGGCCATCGTGCTGGCCGTGGTGCTGTCCGCCGCCAACGCCTACCTGGGCCTGTTCGCCGGCCTGACCGTGGCAACCGCCATCCCGGCGGCCGTCGTCTCGATGGGCGTGCTGCGCCTGCTGGGCGGCGGCACGATCCTGGAGAACAACATCGTCCAGACCGGCGCGTCGGCCGGCTCGTCGATCGCGGCAGGCGTCATCTTCACCATCCCCGCGCTGATCATCCTGGGCTACTGGCAGGACTTCCAGTATTCTTGGGTGCTGGCCATCGCCGGTCTCGGCGGCCTGCTGGGCGTGTTGTTCTCGGTGCCGCTGCGCCGCTCGATGATCGTCGAAGAGCCGCTGCCGTTCCCCGAAGGCAAGGCCGCGGCCGAAGTGCTGAAGGCCGGCGAGAATCCCGGTCCCGGCCTGAAGATCCTGGCGTTCTCCGCCGCCATCGGCGCCGTGCTGAAGGTCGCCGCGCACAGCGGCATGCGCGTTATTCCGGATACGGCTGCGGGCGCGGGTTTCTTCGGCAAGTATCTTGGCTACCTGGGTACCAACCTGTCGCCGGCGCTGTTGGGCGTGGGCTACATCGTGGGCCTGAACATCGGCATCGTGGTGCTGTCGGGCAGCATCCTGTCCTGGCACATCGCCATTCCGCTGTACCACATGTTCTTCATGGGTAGCGACCCGGCGCTGGCGCAGAGCCTGGTCGGGGCCGGTGCCGAAGATATCGCTGGCGCGATCTGGTCGAAACAGATCCGCTACCTGGGCGTGGGCGCGATGCTCGTTGGCGGCATCTGGACGTTGTTCTCGCTGCGCAAGTCGCTGCTGTCGGGCGTGAAGAGCGGCATTGCCGCCGCGCGTGCCGGTTCCGGCGCTGCGGTCGCCGAGACCGACCGCGACCTGCCGATGAAGTGGATGCTGGTGGCACTGGTCATCTTTGTACTGCCGCTGCTGCTGCTGTACCAGGCGATTGTCGGCATGTGGCACGTGAGCATCCCGATGGCGATCATCATGATCGTGGCCGGCTTCCTGTTCGTGTCGGTGTCCGCGTACCTCGCTGGTCTGGTGGGTTCGTCGAACAACCCGGTGTCGGGCATTACCATTGCCACCATCCTGTTCGCCTCGCTCGTACTGCTGTTACTGCTCGGCGAAAGCGGCCGCATGGCGGTCGGTGCCGGCGGCGCGCCGCTGGGTGCCGTGGCCGCGATCATGATCGGTGCAGTGGTGTGCTGCGCGGCGGCCGTGGGCGGCGACAACCTGCAGGACCTCAAGGCGGGTTACATCGTCGGCGCAACGCCGTGGAAGCAGCAGCTGATGCTGGGCATCGGTGCATTTTCCTGCGCGCTGATCATGGCACCGGTCTTGAACATCCTGTCCGAGGCCTACGGTATCGGTGCACCGACCGCCGAACATCCGAATCCGCTCTCTGCGCCGCAGGCCACGCTGATGGCGTCGGTCGCAAAGGGTCTGTTCGGTGGCGAACTGCCCTGGGGCATCATCGGCATCGGCGCGGTGATCGGCGCGATCATCATCGCCGTCGATGAGACGCTGAAAGCCAGGGGCAGCAGCTTCCGCGTGCCGGTACTGGCTGCGGCCATCGGCATCTACCTGCCGCTGGAACTGATGGTGCCGATCTTCCTCGGCGGCCTGCTCGCCTACCTGGTCGAGAAGCGTCACGGCATGGTGGGCACGAAGGACGAGGAAGCGCGCGATCGCATCCACCGTCCCGGCACCCTGTTCGCTGCCGGCCTGATCACCGGTGAAGCACTGATGGGCATCGCGGTTGGCATCGCCATCTACGTGTCCAAGGACCGCGACGTGCTGGTGCTGCCGGAAGCGTTCCAGCAAGGCGAGCTCGTCGGCCTGGTGATCCTGGCCGTCGTCGGGTGGCTGCTGTACCGCACCGGCGCCAAATCGAAGGCCCTGGGCGAGGTCGAACCTGGTCCCAAATGAGGTGACCCACCGCGCAAAGGCGTGACCTCACGCCTTTGCGCCCCGGCGCGCTTAGCGCCTACCATCGGGGTTTCCCTGTTGCCGGAGCCCCGGATGAAGCTGAAATCCGCCCTGTTGCCCCTTTGCCTGCTGGCGGCGCTGCCGTCGCTCGCCGCTGCCCGTGGCCTGGACGTGCGCGACCTGCAGAAGCTGGACCGCGTGTCGTCGCCGACGCTCTCACCGGATGGCAGTACCGTCCTGTTCGCCAAGCGGGTCGTCGATGCTGATGTGGTGAAGGCCAGCAGCAGCCTGTGGATCCGCAACCTGCTGACCCGCGACATGGCGCCGCCGAAGCGGCTGACGCCGGAAGGCTGGAGCGTCAACTCGCCGTCGTTCTCGCCGGACGGCAAGACGGTCTACTTCCTCAGCGGCAAGTCCGGTGTCCAGCAGCTGTACTCGATGCCGGTCGCCGGCGGCACGCCGCGCCAGCTGACGGCGTTCGCGCTGGATGTCGCCAGCTACAAGCTCTCGCCGGACGGCACCCGTGTGCTGTTCAGCACCGACACCTTCGCCGACTGCAAGGCCGACTTCGCCTGCACGAAGAAGAAGCTGGACGACACCGCCGCGAAGAAGAGCACCGGCGTGGTCTACGACGGCCTGTTCGTGCGCCACTGGGATACTTGGGCCGATGGCCGCCGCAGCCGCCTGTTCGTGGCGTCGTTGCCGGGCGCCAAGGCCAGGGCGGTGACCACCGCCACCTCGCTGACGGACGGCCTCGAGGGTGACGCGCCGTCCAAGCCGTTTGGTGGTGCCGATGAGTACACCTGGTCGCCGGACGGCGCATCGGTGGTGGCCTCGGTGCGCGTGGCCGGCAGGGGCGAGGCGTGGTCGACCAACTTCGACCTGTACAAGATCGCCGCCGACGGCAGCAGCGCACCGGTCAACCTGACCGCGGCCAATCCCGCCTGGGATACCGGCCCGGTGTTCAGCGCCGATGGCAAGACCCTGTACTACCGCGCGATGAAGCGTCCGGGTTTCGAAGCTGACCGCTTCGGCCTGATGGCGATGGATCTGGATAACGGCAAGGTTCGCGAGATCGCACCCAAGTGGGACCGCAGCGCCGATGGCATCGTGCTCTCGGATGACGGCGAACGGATCTACACCACCGCGCAGGATATGGGTGAACTCCCGTTGTTCACGGTCGACATCCAGAGCGGCGAGACGCGCAAGATTGTCGGAGACGGCAGCGTTTCGGCCTTCGACATGGCCGGCCGTACGCTGGTGCTGTCCCGCAACTCGTTGAAGTCGGGCGACGTGATCTACGCCACCAGTGATGACATGGGTGCCACGTTGCGCGCCATCACGCCCAGCGCCGGCGAGGTGCTGAAAGATGTGTCGTTCGGCGACTTCGAGCAATTCAATTTCAAGGGCTGGAACAACGAGACCGTGCACGGCTACGTGGTCAAGCCGCACGACTACGTCGAAGGAAAGAAGTACCCCGTCGCCTTCCTGATCCACGGCGGCCCGCAGGGCAGCTTCGGCAACGGCTGGAGCTATCGCTGGAATCCGCAGACCTACGCCGGCCAGGGCTACGCGGTGGTGATGATCGATTTCCACGGCTCGACCGGCTACGGCCAGGCCTTCACCGACGCGATCAGCCAGCACTGGGGCGACCGCCCGCTGGAAGACCTGCAGAAGGGTTGGGCGGCCGCGCAGAAGCAGTACGCCTTCCTTGACGGCAAGAACGCGTGTGCGCTGGGCGCCAGCTACGGCGGCTACATGATCAACTGGATCGCCGGCAACTGGAACGAGCCGTGGAAGTGCCTGGTCAACCACGA
>CAMPIO010000103.1 GCA_946886405.1 uncultured Pseudoxanthomonas sp. | reverse complement strand
ACTTCCTGGCACCACACGACTTCCGGCACCTTCGCGTAGCGCTTCAGCTCCGCGGCCAGTTCCTCGCGCGGGAACGGGTAGAGCTGTTCGACGCGCACCAGCGCGACATCGTCGAGTTCCTGCTTCTGCGCCTCCTCGAGCAGGTCGTAATAGACCTTGCCCGAACACAGCACCACCCGGCGGACCTGCTTCGCGCTCGCGGTGGTGTCCGGGATGAGGCGCTGGAACCCGCCTTCGGCGAGATCCTCCAGCGTCGACACCGCCAGCTTGTGGCGCAGCAGCGATTTCGGCGTGATCATGTGGAAGGCCTGCGCCGGCGTGGTGGGCGCGCAGACCAGCATGTTGTCCAGCGCGCACAGTTGCAGGAAGCGCTCCAGGCGCGCCGAACTGTGCTCGGGGCCCTGGCCTTCGTAGCCGTGGGGCAGGAACAGCGCCAGCCCGCACAGCCGGCCCCACTTGGCCTCGCCGGACGACAGGAACTGGTCGATCACCACCTGCGCGCCGTTGGCGAAGTCGCCGAACTGCGCTTCCCAGATGCACAGCGTGTTGGGATCGGTGGTCGAGAAGCCGTACTCGAACGCCATCACCGCTTCCTCACTGAGCAGCGAGTCGATGATGGTGGCCTGTTCCGGCTGTTCGACCAGTTGGCGCAGCGGCAGGTAATAACTGTCGGTCTTCTGGTCGTGAAGGATCGCGTGGCGGTGGAAGAACGTGCCGCGGCCGGCATCCTGGCCAACCAGACGCAGACCGTTGCCTTCCGCCAGCAGCGTGGCGTAGGCGAGGTTCTCGGCGAAGCCCCAGTCCGCAGGTTGTTGGCCGGCGGCCATCTTCACGCGGTCTTCGTAGATCTTCGCCACGCGCGGATGCAGCACCACGCCGGACGGGATCGTGGTGATGATCTTGGCCAGTGAATCCAGCGCCTTGCGCTTGACCTTCGTATCGACCGCATCGCTGAGCTTGCCCGAAAGGTACTTCGACCAGTCGATCGCCAGCTCGTCGCCCTTCTGCTTGGCGAGTTCGGTGGTGTATTCGCCCGAGTCCAGCTTGGCGCGGTAGGCATCGGCCAGCGCCTTGCCGCCCTCGGCCGGGATGACGCCGGCGCCTTCCAGCTTGGCCGCGTACATCTCGCGCGTGGTCGCATGCTTGCGGATGGTCTGGTACATGACCGGCTGCGTCGCGGCAGGCTCGTCGGCTTCGTTGTGACCGTGGCGGCGGTAGCACACCAGGTCGATCACCACGTCCTTCTTGAACTGCTGGCGGAAGTCGTACGCGAGCTGCGACACGAACACCACCGCTTCCGGATCATCACCGTTCACGTGGAACACCGGTGCGCCGACCATCTTGGCCACGTCGGTGCAGTACAGCGTGGAGCGCGCATCTTCCTTGTTGCTGGTGGTGAAGCCGATCTGGTTGTTGATGACGATGTGCAGCGTGCCGCCGACGGCGAAGCCGCGCGCCTGCGACATCTGGAACAGTTCCATCACCACGCCCTGGCCGGCGAACGCGGCGTCGCCATGCATGATGATCGGCAGCACGGTCTGGCGTGCGGCGTCGGCGCGGCGCTCCTGGCGCGAGCGCACGCTGCCGGCCACGACCGGGTCGACGATTTCCAGGTGCGACGGGTTGAAGGCCAGCGCCAGGTGGACCGGGCCACCCGGGGTGGCGATGTCGGCGGAGAAGCCCATGTGGTACTTGACGTCGCCAGCGTGGGCCAGGTTGTTGTCGTGCTCGAACTTGCCTTCGAACTCGTCGAACAGCTTGCGCGGGCTCTTGCCCAGCGTGTTGACCAGCACGTTGAGGCGGCCGCGGTGGGCCATGCCGACCACGATGTCCTTGACCCCGCCGTCGCCGGCGCTGCGGATCATGGTGTCCAGCAGCGGGATCAGTGCGTCGCCGCCTTCCAGCGAGAAACGCTTCTGGCCCACGTACTTGGTGTGCAGGTAGCGTTCCAGGCCTTCGGCTGCAGTGAGGCGCTCCAGGGTGCGGCGCTTGGCGTCGTCGGACAGGCCGAACTGGCCGCCGGCCGTCTCCAGGCGCTGGTACAGCCACTGCCGCTGGTCGACTTCCGAGATGTGCATGAATTCGACGCCGATGGGGCCGGTGTAGGCCGCCTTCAGGCGCGACAGCAGGTCGCGCAGCTTCATGCGCGAGTGGCCGCCGACGTTGCCGGTGCTGAACTCGCTGTCCAGGTCGCGATCGGACAGGTTGTGGAAGGCCAGGTCCAGATCCGGCGGATTGATCGGCGGGGTCAGGCCCAGCGGATCCAGTTGGGCGCCCAGATGGCCGCGCGACCGGTAAGCCGTGATCAGTCGGCCGACGTTGCGTTCGCGCTCGTCGCCGCCGCCGGTCGAAACCACACCCTTGCCGGCCTGGCGCGCGGCGTCGGTGATCTGCTGGATGACCACCGAATGCGGCACATCACCGGCCTCGTGGCCCTTGAAGCCGTCGAAGTACGCCTTCCATTTGGGCCCCACGCTGTCGGGGGCGACGAGGTACTGCTCGTACAGGTCTTCGACGTAGGAGGCATTACCCCCGTTGAGCTGCGAGGATTGCGCGAACTGCTTCAGGAGATTGTCCACGATGGTGATGGCGTGCTGTGGGGTAGTCGAGGGGCGCTTGCCGTCCATGTCGCGCGAAGTCTCACGGTCATGAGCGAAAACCGGGAAATTATACCCCCATGCCGGGAAGGGGGCGTAACCGGATTGGACTAAAGACGCAGGTTGCAGTCCCGTGACGCGGGTGCATGCCGCCTTGGCGGCGCACGGCTACAGGCCCAGTGCGCGATATTCGCTGACGGGCCGTGAGCGCTCCCACATCTGCGAGAACTCCTCGCGCAGCTGGCGCGCACGGCCCGCGTGCGCCAGGCCTGCTTCGCCATCGAAGCGATGGCCCAGTGGCCGATAGTAGTAGCCATGGTCGTCGTTGGCGACGAAGGCGGCGGTGTAGGGCAGGTCCACCGGATCCTGCACTTCGCGGAAGGCGAACACGCTGGGCAGCCGCTGGCCCAGGCCGATCAGGGGCGCCAGCGCCCGCTGCGGCGTACCTGCGTCCTGCAGCAGCACCTGCACCCGGGCCCCGGCGCGGTGCGTGGCGAAGCGGCGCAGTCCCTCGACGACAGCGGGCGCGTCCCACAGGCCGGGATCCAGCGACCGGCTGTAGACCACGAGGGCCCGGCGGGCCTGCGCGACGACGGCGGTGGTGATGGCCACGGCCTCGGCGCGTTGGGCAATGCCGGTGGGACCGCCCAGCACGCGTCGCATGGCCTGGTGCTCGATGCCGGCTTCGATGAAGCGTTCGCCTTCCGGCAGGAAGCCATGGCGTGCGTAGAACGGCTCGGCGCTGACCTGGGCGTGCAGCGACACATCGGGCCACTGGCGCCGGCGGGCTTCGTCCAGCAGGGCGACCAGCAGCGCGTCGCCGACACCGCGCCCGCGCCACGCCGACAGCACGGCCATGCGGCCGATCCGGTGTTCCGGGGTCAGTCGTGCGGTCCCGATCGGAGTGCCTGACGCGTCGCGTGCCAGCACGTGGTGGCTGAGCGGATCCAGCGCGTCACGCTCGAGTTCGCGGGGTACCTGCTGTTCCTGGACGAAGACCACATCCCTTACCTGGTGGACCAGGCCGGCACCGGTGGCGTAGTCGACGGCTTCGACCTGATAGTCGCGCGTGGCGCTCATGCGTCTTCGTCCCCGGCTCCCGGATCGTCTTCGTCTAACGCCAACTGATAATGGCCCTGTGCGGCCAGTGCCATCACCGCATCGCGTCCTGCCTCACTGAGTGCGCCATAGATGGTGCCATCCAGGCTTTCCTGCGCCGCCAACTGTTGGGCCTCCTTGACCGGCAGCACGTGATCCACGCCGTTGCAGAACAGGGTCGCGCCCTTGCTGCGCCGGCGCCATGCGAAGCGCGAGAACGGATGGCGCAGCAAGCGCGCCCCCTGCTGCAGGTCCCATTCCATCTCGATGCGCGAGGGCGTGTCCGGTGCCGGCATGACGTCGCCCGAGGCGCGGTACGTGGTGATGAAGCGGCCAAACCAGTCGCCGACCAGGTCGGGGTCGTTCATGCGCAGCGCGTTCAGCGCCTCGATCGCGCGCTCCATCGCGCGCGCGTCGATCTCGTTCGGATCCTGCGGCACCGTCAGGTCTTCGTCGTGGTAGCGCATGGCATCGTCGGCATCGGCGATCAGCGTATCCAGGTAGTCGCCGATCAGCTCCGCAGATGACGGCGCGCGCATGCCTACCGAGAACGTCAGGCACGCGTTCTCCGCCACGCCGTGATGCGGCACCAGCGGCGGCAGATACAGCATGTCGCCAGGCGACAAGACCCACTCATGGGTGGGATCGAAGCGGCGCAACAACTTGATCGCCACGTCGTCCTGGAAGCCGAGGTCGGGCGCGGGTTTTCCCATCGCCACGCTGGCATCGATCATCCAGCGCCGCTCGCCCTGCGCCTGCAGCAGGAACACATCGTAGTGGTCCACGTGTGCACCGACAGAGCCGCCGGTAGCGGCGAAGCTGATCATGATGTCGTCCACCCGCCAGCGCGGCAGGAAGCGGAACTGCTCGAGCAACTGGCGGACATCGGCGTCCCACTTGTCCACGTCCTGTACCAGCAGGGTCCAGTCGTGGTCTGGCAGTCCCGGGAAATCCTCTTCCTGGAACGGTCCGGTGCGCACGTCCCAGACACCCGTCGCCTTGTCCAGGCTGATCATGCGCGCGAGTACGCCTTCTTCGCAGGCGAGACCGGCGAGATCCTCCGGCTGTACCGGCGTTTCGAAGCCCGGGAAGGCGTTGCGGATCAACAGCGGGCGCTTGTGCCAGTAATCGCGCAGGAAGCGCTCGGCCGGCATGCCGAGCGGGTGTTCGCGGCTGGCTTCGATCTCGAACGGAAGCGACGCGGCGCGGGCGGAAGTCTTCTTGGTCATCGGGTGGTATCCGCGCGGGGATGCGTCGTACAGGAAAAGGGGAGGTCAGCGTCGCCGATGGGGGCACCGGCGGCATTGATGCCGATCAAGGGTGTGATGGGGGCGGGGCCATCGCGGCTTCGTCGGCAAGCCGCTTGTCCAGGCGCTCGGAGGCCTTCTGCGCATAGGCGCGGCACGCGCCGCGGTCCACCCGTGGCGCGTTGGCCCTCGGCCCGATCCGTGTCCACAGCGCGCTGGCGGACGGATGCGGAGTGACCAGCATGTCGCAGTCCAGCGCGGCAACCCGCGCCAGCGTGCCGCGGAACGCGGCCGTGTAACCGGGGTGCGCTGCGTCGTCGCTGTAGCGGTATACGTCGTCGGAGATCGCGGTCAGGCTGTCGGCGTAAACCATCTGGTGGCAGGTGTCGCCTTCACAGGACAGCCAGGTCCAACTGGTGCCGCCGGGCGTGTGACCGGGCGAAGCGACTGCTTGCAGGGCCAGCGGGCCGACGCGCACCACGCCGTCATCGGCAAGCGTGACGACATGCTCGACCGGGGCGATGGGTTCCGCAACCTCCAACTGCGGGTCCAGGCGGTCCGGCATGCCGCGCTTCAACGTGCCCACGGCGGGTGCGCGGGCATACACGGGCGCGCCGGTGGCGCGCTGCAGCTCGGCCAGGCTGCCGGCATGGTCGTTGTGCTCATGCGAGAACACGATGGCGCGTACGTCCTCCGGCTTGAAGCCGAGTGCGCGGATGTTGGCAAGAATCAGTGGGCCGGCCTGCGGCGTGCCGGCGTCGACCAGGATGTGGCCGTCATCGGACGTCACCAGCAATGCGGTGATGCCGCAGGTGCCGACGTACCAGGTGTTGCCGTAGACCTGCAGCGGCGTGGCCGGATCGTTCCAGCCGGCGTCATCGGCGCAGGTCTTGGCGGCAGGCGTGTCGGAGGCGAGCGCGGCGACCGGAAGCGCGAGGGCAAGCAGACCGCAGAGCAGGGTGGAGCGGAGCATCATGTGGCGATCTCGTCGTAGCCGCGGTTGACGAACTGCAGCAGGCACCAGCCGTGGCCGAAGCAGTCGGCCAGGCGGACGATGCGGCCCCAGTTCGTTTCGCGGATGGGGGATTCCTGCACTAGACCTGCCTGCACGGCGCGGTCGAGGGCGGGTTCAAGGGATTCGACGACCACGTCCAGGTGCACGGGCGTCCAGTGCCGGGTGTAGTCGCGCTGCGCCGCCGTTGCGGCCGGAGAACCGGCCGCGTTGTGCAGCAGGTAGATCGGTGCCTGTGCGCCGAGCAGTTCGACGCCACCTTCACCGAAACGGCGACCGGCGCTGAGTCCGAAGGCGCGGGTGTAGAGCGCTTCCGCCGCAGGCAGGTCGGGAACGTCGATGTTGATCAGTACGTGCATCGCCGCGTCCTCGCGCCCCGAGGTCAGATATTCCGGGCAAGCCGTTCGGCGAGGCCGGTGTAGCTGCCCGGCGTCATGTCGCGCAGGCGCTGTTTGTCCTCTGCCGGCAGATCCAGCGATTCGACGAAGGCGCGCATCGAGTCGGCGGTGATGCCCTGGCCGCGCGTGAGCGCCTTCAACTGCTCGTACGGGTTCGGCAGGCCGTGGCGGCGCATCACGGTCTGCACAGCCTCGGCCAACACTTCCCATGCGGCGTCGAGGTCGGCGTCCAGGCGCTGCGGATTCACCTCCAGCTTGCCCAACCCCTTGGCCAGCGAGTCCAGCGCCACCTGCGTGTGACCGAAGGCGGTACCCAGCGCACGCAGCACGGTGGAATCGGTGAGGTCGCGTTGCCACCGGCTGATCGGCAGCTTGGCGCTGAAGTGCTCGAACAGGGCGTTGGCGATGCCGAAGTTGCCTTCCGCGTTCTCGAAGTCGATCGGGTTGACCTTGTGCGGCATCGTCGACGAACCGACTTCGCCTTCCTTCAGACGCTGCTTGAAATAGCCCAGCGAAATGTAGCCCCAGATGTCGCGGGCCAGGTCGATCAGGATGGTGTTGGCGCGGCGCGCGGCATCGCCGATCTCGGCCACATTGTCGTGCGGCTCGATCTGGGTGGTGTACGGATTGAACACCAGGCCCAGGCCTTCGACAAAGCGCTGCGCGAACGCCGGCCAGTCGACGTCGGGATAGCTGGCGACGTGGGCGTTGTAGTTGCCGACCGCGCCGTTGATCTTGCCGGTCAGCTCCACCGCGGCGATCTGCGCGCGCTGGCGCTCGATGCGCGCGACGACATTGGCGATTTCTTTGCCCAGCGTGGTCGGGGACGCCGTCTGGCCGTGCGTGCGCGACAGCATCGGCTGCGCCGCCTGCGCATGGGCCAGGCCGCGCAGCATGGTCGTCACACCGTCGAGCGTCGGCAGCAAGACGTCGCTGCGCGCCTGTTCTAGCATCAGCCCATAAGAGAGGTTGTTGATGTCTTCGCTGGTGCAGGCGAAGTGGACGAACTCCAGTGCCGGGGCGAGTTCCGCGTCGTCCTTCAGCTGTTCCTTGATGAAGTACTCCACCGCCTTGACGTCATGGTTGGTGGTGCGCTCGATCTCCTTCACGCGCGCCGCGTTGGCGACGCTGAAGCCGTCGGCCAGGGCGCGCAGCTTCGCCTGCTGCGCGGTGGAAAAGGCCGCCAGCTCGGTGATGCCCGGTTCGGCGGCCAGCGCCAGCAGCCATTCCACCTCGACCTTCACGCGGGCGCGGATCAGGCCGTACTCGGAGAAGATCGGGCGCAGCGCGTCGACCTTGCCGGCATAGCGGCCATCGAGCGGGGACAGGGCGAGCAGGGACGAATCCGACATGGGCGCGGGGGATGCCTGAAAGGGAGCGTTCCATTTTACCCCGGGAAGGCGGCCATCCGGCCTGGCGTATCCTGTGGCCCCCGCCAGCCACCGACCCGATGTCGGCGCGCAAGCCGTGAATCCCTCCAGGAGACGGTTGATGACCAGCAAGAAGACCGCAGGTGCGACCCGCGCACGTACCCGCATCGAACACGACAGCATGGGTGAACTGCAGGTTCCTGCAGACGCGCTTTGGGGTGCCCAGACGCAGCGTGCGGTGCAGAACTTCCCCATTTCCGGCCGGCCGATGCCGCGCGGTTTCATCCGTGCGCTGGGTCTGGTGAAGGGGGCTGCGGCCGAGGTCAATGCAGGCCTGGGCCTGCTGCCGAAGGGCATCGCAGCGGCCGTGCAAACCGCAGCGCAGGCCGTGGCCACCGGCCAGTACGACGCGCATTTTCCCATCGACGTGTACCAGACGGGTTCCGGCACCTCGTCCAACATGAATGCCAACGAGGTGATCGCCACCCTGGCAACGCGCTCAGGCAAGGCGACGGTGCACCCGAACGATCACGTCAATCTGGGCCAGAGTTCCAATGACGTCATTCCGACGGCGATCCGAGTGGCGGCACAGCTGGCCGCCGTGGAGGACCTGCTGCCGGCCATCAAGCACCTGCGCAAGACCATCGACGCACGGGGCAAGGCACTGGGCAAGGTGGTCAAGACCGGTCGCACGCATCTGATGGACGCCATGCCGCTGACCTTCGGCCAGGAGTTCTCGGCATGGTCGGCGCAGCTGTCCTCCGCGCAGGCCCGCATCGAGGACACGCTGAAGCGCGTGCGCCGATTGCCACTGGGCGGCACCGCCATCGGTACGGGCATCAATGCCGATCCCCGTTTCGGCACACGTGTTGCCAAGGTGCTGTCGACGCGTACGAAGACGCGGTTCGAGAGTGCCGCCAACAAGTTCGAAGGACTGGCCGCGCAGGACGACGCCGTCGAACTGTCCGGCCAGCTCAGTGCGCTGGCGGTGGCCCTGACCAAGATCGCCAATGATCTGCGCTGGATGAATTCCGGACCGCTCGCGGGTCTCGGCGAAGTGGAGCTTCCTGCGCTGCAGCCAGGCAGTTCCATCATGCCCGGCAAGGTCAATCCGGTGATTCCCGAAGCCACGGTGATGGTCTGCGCGCAGGTGATGGGCTACCACACGGCGATCACGGTCGCCGGCCAGACCGGCAACTTCCAGCTCAACGTCACCCTGCCGCTGATCGCGAACAACCTGCTGGATGGCATGCAGCTGTTGTCGAATGTCTCGAGGCTGCTGGCCGACGACTGCATCGCCGGCTTGAAGGTGCGCAATGATCGCGTGCGGGAAGCGCTGGACCGCAACCCGATTCTCGTGACCGCGCTGAACCCGGTGATCGGTTACGAGAAGGGCGCTGCGATCGCGAAGCAGGCGTACAAGCAGAAGCGGCCGGTGCTGGACGTGGCGCGCGAGGTGACCGGCTTGTCGGAGAAGACGCTCAGGCCTCTGCTGGATCCTGCCGTGCTCGCCAAGGGCGGTATCCACGGCAAGCCGGGCGGTGGAGGCGGCTGAGGCGCCTGTCGCACGTCATTCGCGCGGTGGCCACTCGCCGGGAATCGGGGCGCCGGTCAGCATGGCCAGCGCGCCCTCGCACATCTGCTGTTTCTGCTCCGGCGTGCCGGTATCCAGACGGCCAAGGCGCTGGGCGAGTGTGCGTTCGCGATACGCCGCGAGGGTCTCGCCCGGGCCGAACTCGGCAAGCGTCAGCAAGCGGCCGCGTTCTATCTGGTCCTGACGGGCGTTGACGAAACGGAAGTACGCCGGCGCGGCGCGCTGCAGGTAGTCCGCATCCGTCACGGCGCACTTCTCGATCAACACCGGCATCGCGAACGTCGCGACATACGCGATGTGGTCCTGGAAGGCGCGTTCGCGCCCGGCATCGGCGGCGAGCGCGGACTGCGCAGCGGCCAGGCCGAGCGTGCAGGTGAGGAGGAGCGATGCATGTCGCGTCATGTCGGTTATCCGGTGTGGTGTCGGAACGTCAGGGGGACGGCGGCGATGCGGGTTCGGTAGCGGCCGCTGCATCGGCTTGCCGGGCTGCATCTCCGTCGGGCGACGCGGCACCCTTGACCACCTCCCCGATGGCACGCCCCACGTCCTTGCCGGCTTCGTGGCTGTCGTTGTGCGACGTGCGGCATTCCGCCACGTCGTCCAGTTCCATGCCCGCGTAGGGTTCGAAGGCCGGCAGCGCGGCCGCGAGGTCTTGTTGCGCCTTGTACAAGCCGGGCAGGCGGTCGCAGATCTTCATCGCTTCGGCTTCCACCTTCTTCGATTCCGCTTCCATCTCCTTGTCGATCTGGTCGGGATTGCCGCTGAAGATGCCCCTCACTGCGGCGCCGACGGCCTTGCCGGCCAGCTTCGCGCCTTCCTTGCCGGTGGCGATGCCCGCATCGGCGATGCCGCCGAGCTCGCGGTGATAAGCGACGAGAAGCGCGCGCTGCTGGGCGTTCACCGGTACCGGCTTGCCGTCGACGATGAAATCGCCCTTCGCCGACACTTCCGCGCGGGGATGGCCGGTGGCGTTCAGCGTCAGGTTCTGGCCCCAGAGGGCGTCGGAGGTCGCGCCGCTGTCGTTGGCATCGCGGTCTTGCGAACACGCGGCGAGCAACAAGGCGGACAACGCGAGTGCGAGCGTACGGGTCATGGTCGTTCCTTGGGAATCAATGGCGCTTGGGGATGTCGAGCGTGCCTTTCACGCCCTCATGGTCGATGTCGCCGCTGCCTACCGAGCGCACGGTCAATCCACCGCTGGCATTGCGTACCTTGACGCCGCCCGAACCTACCGAGCCCACCACCACGTTGCCGGTGATGTCCCGAAGTTCGGCGCCGCCGGAGCCGATCGAGCCGATTTCGACGCTGCTGCCACGCGACAGCTCGAATCCACCCGAACCGATGCTGCCCACGCTGGTCGGGCCGCGTACGTCCTCCGCCTCCACGTCGCCCGAGCCGATCGAAACGACCTTCAGGCTGCCAGCACCGTGGATGTCGATGTCGCCGGAGCCCACCGAGGCGGCGGCCAGGCCGCGGATGTTGCGGCCTACGGCGTGACCGGAACCGACATCGGCGCTGAGCACCGGGGCGCCAGTGACGTAGGCCTCGCCGGAACCGATTTTCACCTGCACGGACACGTGGTCGGGCAGGGTCGCCATCAGGTTCATGTAGGCGTAGTTGTTGCCGAACGAAAAACCGCTGGCGCTGCCTTCCTGGTACATGCGCACGATCAGCTTGTCGCCCGAGCGACGCTGTTCGATCTTGAGGCGTTCAAGCCGTTCGGCATGGCTGCTGCAGGCCCTGCCGCTCATCGCCGCTGGTGCACCGGCACTCGATGCCACGTTCAGATCGTGGGGACCGACCTCGAACACAACCGTCCTGGCATCGCCGATGTCGAGCGTGAGCTGACGTGGCGCTTCGTGCTTGCAGTAGCGATCCGACGCCATGGCGGGCGCCGACAGGACCGGCAAGGCGAGCAGTGAAAGGGCGAACAGTGCGGTGCGCATCGAGGGTGTCTCCAGGATCAGGTCTGGCGGTGAAGGCTGTTCTCAAAAGCTCGGGCGACTGCGAGGGTGCGCGAACTAACGCGCCGCGAACTCGCGGCGCACATCCTTCTCGCAGTCCTCGGCATCGTCGGCTTCCAGCGTCGCGTAGGGCCGGAACTGCGGCAGGCTGGACGACAGTCGCTGCTGGCTTTCCATCAACGCGGGCAGGCTGCGGCATATCTGCCGTACGCCGGGTTCGACCGTTTCCCTGACGGTTTTTTCGATGCGGCGCTCCAGGCTGCCGGTCATGGCGCCGACCATCAGGCTGAAGATGCCGCGGTCCACCGCGTCCAGTGCGGCCTGTGCGCTGCGTTCGCCGATATCGATGCCGGCCTTGGCGATGTCGATCACCTGGTGGCGGTACCGAAGCAATTCCTGACGTTGGCGGCCATCGATGGCCACCGCCTTGCCGTCGACAAGGAAATCGCCATGCGGCGTGATTTCCGCCTTGGGCAACGAACGGTCCTGGTCGGCGCCGCGTCCGTGGGACTTGCCGAAGCGCAGGTTGTCGCCCAACGGCAGGTTCTCGGTATCCAGCTCACGGCGGGCAGCGGCGAGTTCCGCACGGACCTCGCTGCGGGCATCAGCGAGGTCCGCGCTGATCTCGGCGTCGACGTGGTGCTGCTTGGCCGGCGCGGCCTGCGCGCTGAGCGGCAACAGGCAGGCAAGCAACAGTGGCGTCAGGACGCGGGGGCGGCGTGGGGCAGACA
>CAMPIO010000102.1 GCA_946886405.1 uncultured Pseudoxanthomonas sp. | reverse complement strand
GCAGGACTACGGTAGGGTGGGCAACGGCGGCAGGTGTGTCGTGGTTGACAGCAGATGTGTCTGCCGGCCGCGCTGGAAACATCTGCTTACAAACGGACCGTCGGCGGGGTTTGCCGGGCGTCGCAGCGGCGGGCGATAGTGGCTCCATGGAAGACGCCCTGCCCCGTGTACTGCTGGTCGACGACGACGTGCGCCTGCGAGAACTGCTGCAGCGCTATCTGCAGTCGCAGGGCTTCGACGTGCGTGGCGTGGGCGATGGCGCACAGATGCGGCAGGCGCTGGATCGCGGCCACTTCGACCTGATCGTGCTGGACCTGATGCTGCCCGGCGAGAACGGCCTGGAAATCTGCCGCCGCCTGCGCGGCCAGGGCGACGCGACGCCCATCGTCATGCTGACGGCGAAAGGCGACGAGATCGACCGCATCGTCGGCCTGGAGATCGGCGCCGATGACTACGTGCCCAAGCCGGTGAATCCGCGCGAGCTGCTGGCCCGCATCCGCTCGGTGCTGCGACGCACGCGCCCGACGCCGGGTGCACCGCAGCCCGAAGGCGGCGATGTGGTCTTCGGGCCGTTCCGACTGGGCCTGGGCCGGCGCGAGCTGACCCGCGACGGCGCGCTGCTGCGGCTCACCAGCGGCGAGTTCGCCGTGCTGTCGGTGCTGCTGCGGCATCCGCGCCAGCCGCTCAGCCGCGACCGCCTGATGAGCCTGGCGCGTGGCCGCGAACACGAGGCCTTCGAGCGCAGCATGGACGTGACCATCGCGCGCCTGCGCCGCCTGCTGGAAGACGATCCGCGCCAGCCACGCCTGATCCAGACGGTCTGGGGCGTCGGCTATGTGTTCGTACCGCCGGAAGCGACGCCATGAAGTCGCCGCTGCCGCGCAGCGTATTCGGCCAGCTGGCGCTGGTGATTGCCCTGGTGCTGGTCGGCGCGGGCGTGCTGGCGCTCCTGCTCGGCCGCGAACTCGCCACGCGGCCCGCCGCCGACCAGCTGCTGCGCGCGATGCAGGGCTTCGCAGAAGTGGTCGAAGCGCTCGATCAACACCAGCCGCATGCGCGCACCGTGCAGCAGCTGCGCGATGCCGGGCTGGAGGTGCGCAGCACGCCGCCCGCCGACGCAAGACCGCGCTTCGCCCCCTTGCTGCGCGAACTGCGCGCACAGGCGGCAGGCACGCTGGGCGCCGGTCGCGAACTGCGGATGGATGCCGGGCGCGGGCTGCGGGTGGTCTGGCTGAAACCCGCGACGCGCGAACCGCTGTGGGTGTCGTTCGCCTACGACCGCCCCGGCACCGGCATGCGTCGCTTCTCGGTGTTCATGCTGGTGGGCTGCGTGGCGCTGGTCTGGCTGGCGGCGGCCTACTTCGCCCGTCGGCTCGTGCAACCGCTGCGCCAGCTCGCAGCGGCCGCACCGGCCATCGTGCGTGGCGACGCGCCACCGCCGGTGCATACACGCGGCCCGCGCGAGGTGGCGGACCTGGCGCAGGCGCTGGGCGATGCCAGCCGGGACGTCCGTGCGGCGGCGGAAGAACGCGCGCTGTTGCTCGCCGGCATCTCGCACGACCTGCGCACACCACTCACTCGCCTGCAGTTCGCGCTGGAGATGGTGCCGGACACTGATCCGGACCTGACCCGCAGCATGCAGCGCGACATCGCCGAGATGGATGCCATCCTCGGCCAGTTCATCGCTTTCGCACGCGATGGCCGCGATGAAGGCAGCGAGACCGTCGACCTGGCCGCGATCTGTCGCCATGCGGTCGCCGCGGCATCGAAAGGATGGCGTGTCGACCTGCCGGACCATGCGTTGCTGCCTGGCAAGCCGATGGCGCTGCTGCGCGCGGTGGAGAACCTGCTGGTCAACGCCGAGCGGCATGGCGCGTTGCCGTTGTCGTTGCAGCTGTGGGCCGAAGGCGCGGCCTGGGTGGTCGAGGTCGCCGACGGCGGCCCCGGTCTCTCCGCCGACGCGGCCGAGCGCGCGCGGCAGCCGTTCGTCCACGACCAGGCGGGCGGCGGCAGCGGGCTGGGCCTGCCGATCGTCGACCGCGTGGCCCGCCAGCACGGCGGCGAACTGCGCCTGCTGCCGAACACGCCCCAGGGCCTGCGTGCGCAACTGGTGCTGCGCGCGGGTTGAACCGGATGTCCCCACGAGGTGATGCGATGAAGACGCTGTTCCGCGCCGGCCTGCTGGCCTGCGCCCTGTTCGCCGTGCTGCCGCTGGCCGCACAGAACTTCCGTGAGCGGCTGCAGGAGATGCGCGAGGCCTCGCGCCAGCCGGCGGCCCGTCCACCCACGTTGCCCGCCGGTGCGCGCGCGGTACGCGACGTGTCGTACGGGAACGATCCGCGCCAGCGTTACGACGTCTACCTGCCGGCACAGCCGCAACGTGCGCCCATCCTCCTGTTCGTGCACGGCGGCGGCTGGGCCAACGGCAACAAGGACAATCCCGGCGTGGTCGAGAACAAGGCGGCGCACTGGCTGCCGAAGGGCTACGTGCTGGTGTCGATCAACTACCGCATGCGACCGGACACCGCGCCCATCGACCAGGCCCGCGACGTGGCGCGGGCTTTGGCCGATGTGCAGAAGCGTGCGCCCACGTGGAACGCCGATCCGGCGAACGTGATGCTGATGGGCCACTCGGCGGGCGCACACCTTGCGGCGTTGGTGGGCGCGTCGTCTGCGCTGTGGCGCGATGCGGATGCCATGAAGCCGCGCGGCGTGGTGTCGCTGGACAGCGGTGCACTCGACGTTCCGCTGACGATGAAGAAGCCTCCGCTGCCGCGCGTCTACGCCACGGCATTCGGCAAGCATCCCGCCGACTGGATCGCCGCGTCGCCTTACCATCAGCTCACCCGCGACGCGGTGCCGATGCTGTTCGTCTGCTCCTCGCGTCGCCAGGACGCCTGCCCGCAGGGGCGCGCGATGGCGGAGAAGGGGAAGGCGCTGGGCGTGGCGATGGAAGTGCTGCCGCAGGATCTGTCGCACGGCGAGGTGAATCGTCTGCTGGGCGTGCCGTCCGACTACACGGCCGCCGTCGACCACTTCATCGTGTCCCGCCTGCAGTGAGCGGCGGGCCTGGCTCCGTGCTCAGCGTGGGCGGAACGTGTTGCGCACCCGCTTCGACGTCAGCATGTAGGGCACCCAGATGGCAGCCCCCACCAGTCCGCGCGCCATTTCGCCCACCGCCTGCACGTCATGCACCTCCATGAGCGCGGGAATCTTCGCGCCCAGGAAGAACAACACCACCATCAGCGCCGCGTTGGTAAGCATGAAGGCGATATGCGCGCGCGGGAACCAGTGCGAGCGCATGAAGTACAGGCAGATCGCCGCCAGTGCCATCACCAGCAGCACGCCATTGCCGCCGCCCTCGAGCAGCAGCAAAGGCAGCCACAGCGAGTGGTAGTGCTCACTGCCCGGCGTCGTGAGTTGCGCATAGGTCCCGTCCGCGATCAGGGGTGCGACCTGAGTGCCGAAGTACGCGACGACCTTGAGAATCGTGAGGACAAGTCCGATCGCCGGCAGGATCAACCAGCCACCCAGGCCCTCGGGGCCGCGGTTCCGCTCTTCGCGGGTGCTGCGGAAAACCAGCGGCTCACCCGCGTACTGATTCGCGGGCACCGGTGGCGGTACGGGCGCCTGATACGGATTCTCGGACATAGGTTCCCCCTGATGGCGGCGAGCCTAGCGGGTTTCCCTTGCCGCCGACAACGTCACGCTGGCGGGACGCCACGGACCCGTGCTTCCAGTGCCGGCAGTGCCCGCGCTGCGGTCGCCCGCCACACGAGGTCGACCTCCGCCGACAGCGCGGTGGGTTCCGGATTGATTTCCATCACCACCGCTCCGTGACGACGCGCCAACGCGGGAAGACCGGCGGCCGGGTACACCAGGCCGGACGTGCCCACGATCAGCATCAGCGTGCAGCGCGTCGCCGCGTCGGTCGCCGCGCTCCACGCGTCGTCGGGAAGCGCTTCGCCGAACCACACCACACCCGGGCGGATCCGGTCGCTGCACGCCGTGCAGCGCATCGGTTCGACCCGTTGCGCACCCTCCACGTAGTTGTCGAGCAGACCGGCGTGTGTGTGGCCGCAGGCGAAGCAGCGCAGCGCGAACAGGCTGCCATGCACGTGCGCATCGACGGGGCTGACGGCGCGCTCGTGCAGGTCATCCACGTTCTGGGTGACCAGCGACAGCGGCACGCGCTGCGCCAGCGCCGCCAGGGCAAGGTGACCAGCATTCGGCTGCGCATCGCGGACGAGCTGCATGCGCCAGCGGTACCAGGCCCATACCAGCGCAGGATCCCCGCGCCATGCCTCGGCCGTCGCCAGCCGCATCGGGTCGAAGCGCGACCACAGGCTGTCGTGCGTGCCGCGAAAGGTGGGAATGCCACTCTCCGCGGACATGCCGGCGCCCGTCAGCACGCAGATGCGGCCACCGCTGTCGACCGTCCGGTGCAGGGCGTCGGTGACCGCGGCGGGCACGTTCGCAATGCGCTCAGGCCTTGTGCGGCGTGGCCAGGTACTCGGCGCTCTGCATCTCGATCAGGCGCGAGGCCGTGCGCTCGAACGCGCCCTGCAGCCGCGTGCCGTCGTACAGCGCGGTCGGCGCGGCGGCGGCGGTGCAGACCAGGTTGACGTGGCGGTCGTACAGCTCGTCGATCAGGTTGACGAAGCGGCGCGCCGCGTCCTCTTTCATGCGGTCGAACGTCGGAATGCCGCCCAGCAACACGGTGTTGAACTCGTGCGCGACTTCGATGTAGTCCGTCGTCCCGCGCGGTCCCTCGCATAGCGCGGCGAAATCGAACCACGCGATGCTCTTGCCGCGGCCTCGCACCGGAATCTTGCGGCTGTCGATCTCGATGTTGCCGCCGTGCGCCGCTTCGCCGCCGCTGAGTTCGCGCCAGCGCATCGCCAGCCAGTCGTCGGCGGCGCCGTCCAGCGGCGTGCGGTAGACCGGCGAGCGGGTCAGCGCACGCAGGCGATAATCTTCCTGCCCATCCGAGCGCAGCACCACGCAGTGCTGTTGCAGCAGCTCGATGGCGGGCAGGAAACCCGCGCGCTGCAGGCCGTCCTTGTACAGGTTCTCCGGCGCGGTGTTCGACGTGGTCACCAGCGCGATGCCCTCGGCGAACATGCGTTCCAGCAGCCGCGCCAGCAGCATCGCATCGCCGATGTCGGTGACGAAGAATTCGTCCAGCACCAGCACGCGCAGCTTGCCGCGCGCCTCGCGCACGATCTTCGCCAGCGGATCACTCTCGCCCGCGTGCAGGCGCAGGCGCTCGTGCACGCCGCGCATGAAGCGGTGGAAGTGCGTGCGGTACTTGCCGCCGCCTTCGCCATGCGCCTTGTTCTGCGACACCGAATAGGTGGGCAGCGGCAGGTTGTCGTAGAACAGGTCCACCAGGAAGGTCTTGCCGCGTCCCACCTCGCCCCAGTAGTACAGGCCCTTCACCGTTTCCGGCGGCTTGCCAAACAACCGGCCGAACAGGCCGGGCGTGCCGTCGTCCGCCAGCAGCGCCGCGTGGATGCGGTCCAGCTCCGCCAGCGCCGGATGCTGCGCGGGATCGTCCTGCCACTGGCCCTGTGCGGCGCCGCGCGCGTACACCTGCGACGGCGTCGGCGCCGTGTTGTTCGCCTCGTCCGCCATCACGCCGGCACGTAGCCTTTCATCGCGTGCTTGATGGCGCCGCGCAGGTCCATCAGCTTGCGGTGGAAGAAGTGGCTGGTCTCCGGCATGCGGATCAGTTCCGGTGGCTGTTTCAGCGAATCGAGCCAGTCGTACACCGCCTGCGGTTCGACGATCTCGTCCTCTTCGCCCTGGATCACCAGCCACGGACAGGTCGGTGGCGTGATGGCGGCGAAGTCCCAGCGGCCGGCAGGCGGCGCGATCGAGACCAGTGCATCCGGTTGCAGCGCGTCCGTCGCGCGCAGCGACACATACGCCCCGAAGCTGAAGCCGGCCAACCACAGTTGCGTGCCCGGCCGCTGATCGCGCGCCCACTGCACCACCGCACGCAGGTCGTCCACTTCGCCATCGCCGTGGTCGAAGAAGCCGGCCGAGGCACCGGTGCCCCGGAAGTTGAAGCGAACCGTCACCGCGCCGAGTTCGCGCAGGCTGCGCGCGGCCATCACCACCACCTTGTTGTGCATGGTGCCGCCCTCGGTGGGCAGGGGATGGCAGACCACGGCGGTGACCGGCGCCACCGGCTCGCCGTCTTCCGGCCAGTCGACGTGGGCTTCCAATGGACCTTCCGGGCCATCGAGGGTGATCGGGCCGGATGCAGTGGGAAAGGCGGGAGTCGTCATGTGGTCATGATAAGCCCTGGGTGTCGCCCCCTCGTCATTCCGGCCGTCGCGGGAACGAGGGAACAGAGCGTGCGACCAAGGTACCGCAGCGCTTCCCCCATTGCTGTGCGATCCTGCGGACCCCACGCCGTCACCCGCCGCACCATGGCATTCGATGCCTTCGCCCTCATCCTGACCATGCTGGCGCTCGGCATGCTGTTCGCGCGCCTGCGTGCGTTCCCCGACAACGCCGGCGACGTCATCAACCGCGTGGTGCTGTACGTCTGTCTGCCGGCGGCGATGCTGACCTACGTACCGCGTCTTCGCCTGGATCCGTCGCTGATGGGTGTGGTCGTCACGCCGTGGTTGCTGACGGTGGCGACCGTGGCGCTGGTCGCCCTGGCTACGCGCGTGTTCAAGTTCCGCCGCGACGAGCATGCCGTGCTCCTGCTGTGCGTGGCGCTGTGCAACAGCAGTTTCATCGGCTACCCGATGGTGCGCGCGCTGCTGGGCGAGCACGCGTTGCCCTACGCCGTGGTGTACGACCAGTTCGGCACCTTCATCCTGTTGTCGACGTTCGGCTTGTACGTGCTGGCACGCTATGGCGGCGACGCACCGCCCACGGCGCGCGAGATCGCACGGCGCATCGCGAAGTTCCCGCCGGTGTGGGCGTTGCTGTTCGGCCTGACGCTGATGCCGGAGCAGCCGCCCGCGTGGATCGGCTCGGCATTGCAGAAGCTGGCCGACGCCATGCTGCCGCTGGTGATGCTGGCGGTCGGTCTGACCCTGCAGCTGAAACTGCCGCGCGACGAGTTGAAGCCGCTCGCCGTCGGCCTGCTGCTGCGCCTGCTCGTCATGCCGGCACTGGCGGTGCCGCTGTCGCTGGCCTTCGGCATGCGTGGCGAGATGCTGCAGGCGAACGTGCTGGAATCGGCCATGCCCACCATGATCACGGCGGCCGCCCTCGCCATTTCCCACCAGCTCGCGCCGCGACTCGCCGCAGCGCTGGTCGGCTACGGCATCCTGCTGTCGCTGGCGACCCTGCCGATGTGGGCGTGGGTGGTCGGGAGGCTGGTGGCGTAGTCGCGCGGTTGGCGCAACGCGCGGCATCGTGCGAAGGTGCCGGCTCGTTCCCGACAGGAGTGGGTAATGCGCAAGGCAGGAAAGAGCGGCATGTGGCGGGTGGCGATGGCGTCGTTGTTCGCGCTGGGATCGGCGAACGCGCAGCAGCAACCCCCGCCGGCAACGCCCATGCAGCTCGCGACCGATGCCCCGCCGCTGGCGGCGGCCAACCAGGCCTGGCACGACGCCTGGCGCGCGAATGTGGAAGCTCACCTGCGGACGGTGGCGGCGCGCGGCACGCCCCGCGACCTGCTGGTCGCGGGCTGGCTGTGGCCTGCGGAAACCGATGTCGCGCACATCGAAGCGCAGGAATCGTTCGCGAGGCCCCAGGCACGCGCGTGGATCCAGGCGGCCTACGCCGCTGCCCGCGGCGACGATCCGCTGGTGGACTGGACGCTGCTGCATGCCTGCGCGGCGACCGGTGCCACCTGCGATCGCGAACGCCTGCTCCAGCGGCTGATGACGGCCGATCCGGGCAACGCCGAACTCCTGCTGATGGCGTACCAGGATGCCGTGGTGCGCAAGGACAGTGTGGCGGCAGACCGTTACTGGCGGACGGCCGCTGAGGGGACGCATCACCGCTCGCGGATCAACGATCTCGGCGCGCTGATGCTGTCGGCGCTGCGCGAGGCGCCCGCGCCTTCGCTGGAGCCGGCCCTGGCCGCCGCGATGGGCGACGACTTCGGCCTGGGGCGCGCAGCGACACCGCAGGACCTGGCCGGCCTCACGGTGATGTCGCTCAATACGGCTTTCGCGATGCCGGCGCTTTATCCGATCACGCAACGTTGCCGGGCGCAGGTGGGACGACTGCCGGCCGATGCGCTGTCCGCATGCAAGCGGATCTACACCCTGCTCGCCAGCGACGAGTCAACACTGCTGGGCCCGCGCATCGCGCTCCCGCGCCTGGTCGAGTGGGCCAGCACGGATGACGAACGCCGTGCCGCACAGGAACGCCTGCGGCGCTCCGCCTGGGTCTTCGACAACGTGTTGCGCCAGTACCAGCGGCCCGTGACCGAGCGGCGCATGCGCGTGGACTATCTGGACCGTGTCTTCCGCGACGGAGAGCTTGCCGCCATGCGCGACCAGCTGCAGCTCAACGGCATCGCCACGGAACCGCCCGCCGGCTGGCTGCCGGACAATCCGGAATGGCGCTCGTTGCTGCCGGGACCTTTGCCCGCCGCACGCTGATCCACCTTCGCATCGCGTTGACCGCGGCGGTGGAAGCATCGGATGCAGGAGGTCACGCCATGTTCGATGGATGGGAAGCACAGGCGCCGGTGGTCGCCCGCATCGCGTTCGCGATGCTGCTGGGTGGCGTCGTCGGCCTGGAGCGCGAGATGAAGGACCGGCCGGCCGGCTTCCGCACGCACACGCTGGTCGCGGGTGCCGCCGCCATGCTGACCGGCATGGGCGACATGATGCTGGCGCAGGCGCAGCACGACCATGACGGTCGCGTGCAGATCGATCCGTTCCGGTTGGTGGAAGCGGTAATCGCCGGCGTGGCCTTCATCGGCGCCGGCACCATGATCGCGCATCGCGGCCGCGTGGTCGCCGGCATCACCACCGCCGCCTCGCTGTTGATGGTGGCGGTGATCGGCGTGGCGGTGGGCTTCGGCCATGGCTGGCTGGCCTTGATGGCCACGCTGCTGACGCTGGCCGTGCTTTCCGTATTGGCGTGGATGGAGCGCCGCGTGTCGCGAGCCAAGGGGCGCGACGACATGCCCGACCATTGAGTGAGCGGCCGCGACATCGCTACGCCTCCGACATCATGCGATCAGCCGTGCTCCGCGTCGCAGTGGCGCGCCGGCATCCTGCGGGCGTGCCGACCACGTCTCCGCCATCACCCGTACCGCCTGCACCAGCTGCTCCTCCGGGCGCGCGAACGGAATCCGCAGCCACTGGTCGGCACCGCCCTCGACGCTGAAGACCGGCCCCGGCGCCAGGTGAACGCCGTGGCGTTCCGCGTCCACGGCCAGTTGCGTCGCACTGCCGTGCGGCATCCGTACCCACAGCGACATGCCGCCGTCGGGCAGGCGGAAACGCCAGTCGGGCAGGAGGTCGCGCAACGCGCCTGCGAGTGCGTCGCGGCGTTGCCGCAGTTGGTCGCGGCGCGCGGACAGCACGTCGTCGGCACCCAGTATTTCTGTCACCACCAGCTGATCGAACAACGAGCTGCCCAGGTCCATCTGCACGCGCGCGGCGATCAGGCGGTCCACCGCTTCGCGCGGTGCGCGGATCCAGCCCACGCGCAGGCCGCCCCAGCACAGCTTCGAGGCACTGCCGACGGTGTAGGTGTCCGGTGCGTGCGACGCGAACGGCGCCGGCATGGCCGCATCGGTCAGCCCGGTGGACTGCAGTGTCTCGTCGACGATTGCCACCGTGCGCGTGGCATGCAGCGCGGCGGCATAACGGGCGCGCTGTGCGTCGTCCATCAGGAAGCCGGTGGGGTTCTGGAAATCCGGAATCAGGTAGGCAATGCGCGGCGCCGTCTGCCGCAGCGTCGCCTCGATCGCCGCCAAGTCCCAGCCTTCATCGCCCAGTGCATCGGCCAGCGGCGCACTGACCAGGCGTCCGCCGCCGAGCCGCAGCGCTTCGATCGCGTTCGAGTACACCGGCGACTCGATCATCACCCGGTCGCCCGGCCGCGTCAGCGCACGCGCGATGATCGCCGTGGCCGACAGCGCACCCGTGGTGACGACGATCTGTTCCGGCACGGTGGGTAGGCCGCGCTGCGTGTAGTTCGCCGCGACGCGTGCGCGCAACGCCGGCAATCCCGACGGCAGGTAGCCGTCGCTGGCCAGGTATGCGGGCAGCGCGTCGAGGGCGCGCGCATAGGCGGCGGCAACACCCGGCGTGGCCGCACCGGCGGCACAGTTGAGATCGATCACGCCGTCCGCCGCGTGCGCCCGGTCCACCGTGTGCAGCGCATGGTCGTGCGCGCGCCGACGGTCGATGGGCACGGTGGCGTAGGTGCCGGCGCCCTGCCGCGCGGTGGCGAAGCCGGCCGCCACCAGATCCGCATACGCGCGGGTCACGGTGTTGCGCGACACGCCCAGTGCCTGGGTCACCGCTCGCTCGCTGGGCAGTCGCGTGCCCAATGGAATGCGGCCATCGCCGATCAGTTCCTGCAGCGCCTGGCGCAGGCCGCGATAGGCGGGGGCGCGGGGGAAGTCGCCGACCAGCGTGGCGAGGCGATCGGGGGCCAATGAACGTTCCATGGGGCCACTATCGCAGGATTGGCTCTGGAGAAAAGGGCCAATTGCAGGGATCGTGGCCCCATGAAACCGCACCCCACGCCTACCGGCCTCGCCAATCTTGGTCCGCTCGCCCAACTGAAAGCCGGCCGCTTGCCGGAACGCCTGCTGCGCCTGCTGGTCGGCCTGTGGCTGTACGGCCTGGCCATCGCGCTGATGATCGAAGGCGCGGTCGGCGCCTCGCCGTGGGACGTGTTCCACCTGGGCGTGTCGCGGCACCTGCCGCTGTCGTTCGGCATGGTGATGGTGCTCACCGCCGTGGGCGTGCTGCTGGCCTGGATTCCGCTGCGGCAGATGCCGGGCGTGGGCACGCTCGCCAACACGCTGCTGCTGGGTCCGTTCGCCGACCTCAACCTGGCCCTGCTCGGCACGCCGGAGGGCCTGCCGTTGCGTATCGCTTACCTGCTGGCGGGCGTGGTGCTGTGCGCCGTCGCCACGGCGCTGTACATCGGCGCGCAGCTGGGGCCCGGTCCGCGCGATGGATTGATGACGGGACTCGCGCGCCGTACCGGCTGGTCGATCCGCCGCATCCGCACGCTGATCGAAGTCACCGTGCTGATCATCGGCATGCTGCTCGGCGGCGTCGCCGGTGTCGGCACCGTGCTGTTCGCGTTCGGCGTGGGCCCGCTGACGCAGTTCTTCCTGCGCTATCTGGTGGTGCGCCTCGATCCGCCCGTCGCCGTCGCCGGAGAAACGCCATGACCGCTGCCGTGCTGCGCTACAGCGCCTTCACCACCGACCCGCACGGCGGCAATCCCGCCGGCGTTGTGCTGGACGCGCGCGGCCTATCGGCCGATGCCATGCAGCGCATCGCCGCCGAGGTGGGCTATTCGGAAACCGCCTTCCTGTCGCCGCGCGCGGACGGGGATCTCGATGTGCGCTACTTCAGTCCGCTGGCCGAAGTGAGTTTCTGCGGGCACGCCACCATCGCGGCGATGGTCGCGCAGGCGCACACACACGGTCCCGGCGATGTCGTGCTGCACACGCAGGCGGGACGCGTGCGGGTGACGGTCGATGCCGGATTCGTCGCCACGCTGACCAGCGTCGCGCCGCGCATCGATGCGTTGTCGTCCGCCGATCTGGACGCGTTGCTTGCGGCGCTGGGTTGGCGCCACGACGAACTCGATTCCGCTTTGCCGCCCGGGCTGGCGTATGCGGGTGCCTGGCATCCGGTGATCGCCGCCGCATCGCGCGCGCGCCTGGCCGACCTGCATTACGACTTCGATGCCCTCGCCGCGTTGATGGCAGCGCGCGGCTGGACCACGATCAATCTGGTGTGGCGCGAGAACGCGCACACGCTGCACGCACGCAATCCCTTCCCGCCGGGCGGCGTGGTGGAAGATCCGGCCACCGGCGCGGCGGCGGCCGCGCTGGGCGCGTATCTGGCGTCACAGGACCGGTTGCCCGCCGACCGCAGGTTCACCATTCATCAGGGGCACGATCTCGGACGGCCGAGTGTGTTGCGGGTGGAGGTGCCGGTGGATGTAAGCGAGGGGGTGCGGGTGAGTGGGACGGCGGTGGAGATTGGGGTGGGGGATTGAGGCAGCCGTCGCGGATGAGCGGGTGCGACTCTCGGACATGCGGGTGCAGGCCCATGC
>CAMPIO010000101.1 GCA_946886405.1 uncultured Pseudoxanthomonas sp. | reverse complement strand
AACCCGCCAAAACGCCGTTTTTGTCGGCGGGGCCCCCCCCGCGTTTGTTTTCCCCGGTGGCCCCAACAAACAAAACCCCGGGGGGGCTGGCCCCGCTCCTACAAAGACAAACTCTGTTGTGGCGGGCATCCTGTAGGGGCCTCGCCTACCATGTTTAACATTCACTCGGTACACTGCCGGCACAGGGGCATGAGGGGGAATGCATGAATCAAAGCCGTAGCGCCCTGATCGTCGACGACGAACGCGACATCCGAGAACTGCTGACACTGACGCTGGGCCGCATGGGCCTGCGCATCGATACCGCCGCCAATCTCGGCGAGGCCCGCGAACTGCTGGGCCGCAACACCTACGACCTGTGTTTCACCGACATGCGCCTGCCGGACGGCAACGGCATCGACCTGGTCGGCGAGATCTCGCGTCACTATCCCGATACGCCGGTCGCCATGATTACCGCGTTCGGCAACATCGAACTGGCGGTGGAAGCGCTGAAGGCCGGCGCCTTCGACTTCGTCAGCAAGCCGGTCGACCTGACCGTGCTGCGCGGGCTGGTCAAGCACGCGCTGGAATTGAACAACAGCGAACGCGCCCCGCCGCCGCCGCCGCCGCCGGAACAGGCCAGCCGCCTGCTCGGCAGTTCGGCTGCGATGGATGGACTGCGCGAGACCATCGGCAAGGTCGCCCGCAGCCAGGCGCCGGTCTACATCATGGGCGAGTCGGGCACGGGCAAGGAGCTGGTGGCCCGCACCATCCACGAACAGGGCGCGCGCGCGTCCGGCCCCTTCATTCCCGTCAACTGCGGCGCCATTCCGGCCGAGCTGATGGAAAGCGAGTTCTTCGGCCACAAGAAGGGCAGCTTCACCGGCGCCCATGCCGACAAGCAGGGCCTGTTCCAGGCGGCCAACGGCGGCACGCTGTTCCTCGACGAAGTGGCCGAGCTGCCGCTGCCGATGCAGGTGAAGCTGCTGCGCGCCATCCAGGAGAAAGCCGTGCGCCCGGTCGGTGCGTCGGGTGAGGTGCTGGTGGACGTACGCATCCTGTCGGCCACCCACAAGGACCTGGGCGAACTGGCCGCCGATGGCCGCTTCCGTCATGACCTGTACTACCGCATCAACGTCATCGAGCTGCGCGTGCCGCCGCTGCGCGAACGCACGGGCGACCTGTCGCAGCTGACCAGCGCCATCCTCGACCGGCTGGCCGCCCAGCACGGACGCATGGCGCCGTCGGTGTCACCGGAGGCGATGGAAACCCTCGGCCGCTACCCGTTCCCCGGCAACGTCCGCGAGCTGGAGAACATCCTGGAACGTGCGCTGGCCATGTCCGAGGGCCACAGCATCGAGATCGACGACCTGTACCTGCCGCAGGCGCCCGCCGGCAGAAAGTTCGGTGGCGAGTTCAGTCCCGGCGAGGTGATCGGCGATGCGCCCGGCGCCGTGGACGTGGACCCGGCCGCCGGCGGCGCCCTGCCCGACTACATCGAGCAGCTGGAACGTGCCGCCATCCAGAAAGCGCTGGAAGAGAACCGCTGGAACAAGACCAAGGCCGCAGCCCAGTTGGGCATCACCTTCCGGGCACTGCGCTACAAGCTGAAGAAGCTGGGGATGGAGTAGGCGGCAGGCCCCAGCGCTTCACGTGCTACGGGAGTACGTCACCTGCAGTTCGTGGTGGGCAAACACCGTCCCCAAGCTTCGCCAGTCGCCCGGGTAGTAAGCCGTATGTGCCAGTTGAAACCCGGTGCCGATGGTCAATTCGGGCATGGCCAGCATCCGCTGATCCACGAACGTCACGTGTGTGGCATCGATCCGGTATCCCGCACGTCCCGGCACGATGACCAGCACGCGTTCAACGCCCAACCTGCATGCAGTTGCCAGCAGGCGTCCCAGCACTCGCACCGGCTCGTCCAGGTGCTCCAGAACATGGCTGATCACCATCGACTCGAAGGCGCGCTTCTCTGGCAAAAAGGACAGCGCCCAGTCATCCACGAGCCCATCGTAGTGGATAACGTCCAAGCCGCGCGTCTTGCACAACGCGACGCTAGCTTCGTTGTATTCCACACCCATGGATCCATTGGGTAGTCGCGCCAGCAAGTCTCCGACACCACAGCCGAAGTCAAGCGTCGGGCCGCGCAGCTTGCTAGCCGCCGAAGCCAGGTACGCGCGTCGGACCTGACGACGGAACCAGCCCCGTTGCGACTGGTATGCGGTGTATCCGGCGTCGAACCGATCGCTCACGCTTCTCGGCTTCCCGCTCGCCAATCCGTAAGCAGCCTGTGAAGCGGGCGCCGCGGAACAGCGGCGATGTCGTAGGCCAGAAATCCGAGCAACATCTGGATCCCTACGATGATTTGCAGGGCCACCAGCATTACGCCACCCGCTGTCGTGGGAACACCGGTGTAGTGCGAGCGCACCCAGAACATCACGCCCAACACGAAACCTGTCACGACGAAGACCGTGCCTGCCAGCAGTTCGAGTGAAGCGAGGGACAGATCGCGGAGGAAATAGCTGTAGAACAGTCGCTTGAAGGTGTTGCGAACATGCTTCAGCGAGAAATCGAAAATCACTTTGCCAATGCGGAGATTGCTGGTTTCGGCACCGTAGCGCGCGTCCATCGGCACGTCGACAACGACCGCTCTTGCGATGTTGAGTCGGAATAGCATGTCCGTTTCGAAGAAGTACCGGCGACTGATCTTTCCCAGGGGAAGCATGCTCACCACCCGCGCATGGATCGCGGTGTAACCATTGGTGGGGTCGAAGATGTCCCAATAACCCGAAGAAATCTTGGTCATGAAACTCAGAACCGCATTGCCGGCGATGCGTGCGCGCGGCATGCGGCTTATCTGCGCAAGATCGTAAAAGCGATTCCCCTTGGCGTAGTCCGCTTCCCCACGCAACAAAGGGCCGATAAGGCGTGGCAGCGCTTCGGCATCCATCTGCCCATCGCCATCCATCTTCACCAGGATGTCGGCCCCATCGGCGATGGCTTGCCGATAACCCGCCATGACAGCCCCTCCGACGCCCAGGTTGACGGCATTGCGGAGAACCTTGACGCGGGGGTCAACGCATCGCGTCTGCAGCCAGTCCGCCGTACCGTCAGGACAAGCGTCGTCGACCACATAAATACGCCAGACCGCAGCGGGTAATGCCTCAACGACCGACATCACGTGGTCGCGCACGCGATAGGAGGGGATCACCACCGCGACGCGCGGCGCCGACGCTTCACGATCAGTTGCACCCGCAAACACTGGCGCAACAGGCGCCCGGTCCCTTACCCCGACCTCCGTCGCGCCAGCATCGCCGTGCTTGTTCATCGCTCCCCCGTGTCGTAGCTCAGAGCGTAGAGGCGCGCCAGTATGCGGGCAACCGGCGCCGGCCAGAGACGCTCAAACATGGCCACGTCCTCGCGTGCACGCACGCCGGCCCGCACCCCACCGCTTGTCTCGCTGGCCGCGTGGATGCGGTGAAGCATGCACATGTGTCGCACCCGCGCGAAAGCGCCGGGCCTGTCGGCCAGGCGCAACCAGGCGTCCCAGTCCAGATCGACTTTCAGGCCCTCATTGAACAGACCCAGTGCGACCTGCCTGCGAAGGGTCACCGCTGGGCAGGGAATCGCACATCCCCATGCCAGCAGACGGCGTTTGGCGCCCCGAGTCTGCACCGCAGCGCGCCCAAGGAAAGCCCCCTCCACGAGCAAACGCTTCATCGCCAGCATCGGCGTCCATGCGCGCACGCCATCGTCAGTGAGCTCGCCGTAATCAGTGAATACCAAGTCTGCAAGGGAGTGGCGGTGGACGCAGCGCATCGTCTCCTCTGCGAACTGCGGCAGGTACACATCATCCTGGTGGGCCAAGGTGATCCAACGGGCAGGCGTTGCTGCGATAGCGTGGTTCCAGTCATGACCGATGCCCGCACTGGGACCGTGCTCGATCAGCGGGGCACCAAACTCATCCGCAATGCCAGCCAACCACGCTGACGGCGTGGACGTGCAGATGAAAACAGGCGTGGCACGCGATTGTGATCGCAGGGAACCCAGACAGGCTCGCAGGTGAGTCGACCGGCCGTAGGCGGGCACGACGAACGCGTGCTCCACCTCGGTCTTCATGCGGGCTGACCCAGCATCGACACCATCAGCACACCGATGGAGATCAGCGCGATGCCGGTCCACTGACCCAGCGTCAGCCGCTCGCCGTACAACATCCAGGTGACGGCCGCCATCAGCAGGTAGAAGAACGCACCCGAAATCGCAAACGCCACCCCCAGCTTGACCCGGCTGACCACGACCACCCAGACCACGAACCCCACGGCCTGCACGGCGACCGCCAGCATGACGGTGGGCGACGTCAATGCGGCGACCATCCAGTCCAGGCCGTGCGGCACCGGGCTGCGCATGCCGATCCGGGTGACCGCGTGCTTGATCAGCAACTGGCTGCCCAGTGTCGAACAGGTGACGAACAGGATCATAAGGATGTCGCGCAGCATGCTTTCCCCGGGCTACGGTCCACACGTGGGTGGATCCGACACCATTCTAATAGGCGTGAACCAGCGTGTTGCTCCTTTGAAGCAGCTTGGCGCACGACCACCAGCGTCACAATGTGACGCATCACGTCACCTCACCAAGATTGCGGCAGATTCCGCTTCTGGCAGCCGTTTCGCACCATGACTCCAATCTGTGATCTGACCCCGGTTTGCCGCGCACTCCCGATACACAACCCCGGAAAATGATGCGATAGTCCGCCCGACTTCGGCGTCTGGGTTTCCTCCGGGGAAGATTTGGGAGGGGATCGCCGGGGCACCGGAAGTTGGCACGCATCCTGCTCTACATCCTGGCACGCGTCGTTTCACTCGCGGCGCCCACGGTCCATGTAGGGACACGGGGCTTGTGTCCCTAACCATCAAGCCAATCCTGAAAGGGGAAATACCATGAAGAAGAACATGCAGGGCTTCACCCTGATCGAACTGATGATCGTGATCGCGATCATCGCCATCCTGCTGGTCATCGCCATCCCGGCCTACCAGGACTACACCGTCCGCGCCCGCGTCTCGGAAGGCGTCAACCTGGCCGCTGCCGCCAAGCTGGCTGTGTCCGAAACCACGCTCGACACCGGCACCCTGCCGGCTGATAACGATGCCGCTGGCTACGTTTCCCCGGCTTCCACCTACGTGGATAACATCGCAATTGCTGACGGCGAAATCACTGTCACGCTGAGCGCTGACGACGGCCTGTCCGACGCTGCCAGCGGCACGCTGGTCTTCACCCCGCAGTGGCAGACGGGCGACGCCCAGATCATCTGGACCTGCAGCACCACGATCACCAAGTCCTCGCAGGTCCCGGCGGCTTGCCGTAACTGATAGCGAACGACTTGTAGCCGCGCGGTCTGGCGGCTATGTTTCAGAACCCCGGCTCCGGCCGGGGTTTTTTGTTGAAGCGCCCCGTCCTTCGCCCAGGAACCGCCGGATGACCCCGACCTTCTCACCCCGCCTGCTGCTGATCGCCGCCATGCTGCTGACCGTGGCGCTCTACTGGGCCGGGCTGAAAGGCCCTTTCGTGCTGGACGACTTCGAAAACTTTGCCGGGCTGCAGCGCTGGCTGGCTGGTCAGGACACCTGGCAGTCGGTCGTCTTTGGCCAGCAATCCCTGCTGACGGCGCGCCCACTGGCCATGGCCACCTTCGTGGCAAGCGCCGGCCTGGGAGGCATGGACCCCTTTACCTTCAAGTTGGGCAACCTGCTGGTCCACCTGCTGTGCGGCGCGCTGATATGGCAGGTGGTGCGGCTGGCCACGCGCCAGGACGCCGTGCTGGCAGAGCGGTCCGACGGCATCGCGCTGGCTGTGGCGGCGCTGTGGCTGCTGCATCCATTCAACGCCAGCACCGTGCTGTATGCCGTACAGCGCATGGCGCAGCTCGGCACGCTGTTCGCACTGGCTGCGGTGTGGGTCTACCTGTCTGCCCGGGCAGCCTTGATCGCCGGCAACACCCGCAAGGCTGGCTGGCAGCTGTTCGCGCTGTTCCCGCTGCTGGTGATCGCCGGCTTCTTCAGCAAGCAACACGCGGTGATCGCCCCCGCACTGTGCCTGGTGCTGGAACTGGCCTACTTCGCCGGCCGCACCGCGACCACCGGGCGCCGCATGCTGGCAACGTTCTTCGGGCTGTTCCTGGTGGTGCCCGCTGTAGTGGCTCTCGCCGTGCTGGTGCTGCAACCGGACCGCCTGCTTGCGGGCTATGCCAACTATGACTTCACCGTGGGCGAGCGTTTGCTGACCCAGCCACGTGTCCTGATGGGCTATCTGGCGCAACTTCTGTTACCTCGCGGCGCCTTGATGGGCCTGTACACCGACGACGTGATGGCGTCGAGCGGGTGGCTGTCGCCCCCCAGCACGCTTTACGCCCTGCTCGGCCTGATCGCCATCAGCGCGGGCGCCATCGCTGCGCGCAAGAAGGCACCTGGACTGTTTGCAGGATGGTTCTTCTTTCTGGTGGCGCACATCATCGAATCCAGCTTCCTGCCGCTGGACCTGTCATTCGAGCACCGCAACTACTTGCCTGCCGTGGGCTTCGTCTGGGCGCTGGTCAGCGGGATGGCCGCACTGCTGGCACGCGTTCACACGAACATCCTCTCTCCCAAACAGTTGGGCGTGATGGCCTGCGGCGCGCTACTGCTGGCCTATTCAATCGCCACGCTGGGGCGCGCACTGGTCTGGCAGGACCGCGCGCAGATCATTTCGCAGGGTCTGCAACACCACCCCGGATCACTGCGCGCGCAGTTGGATGGCGCCGCACTGGCGCAACAACTGGGCATGAAAGACGTCCACGACGGCATCACCGATCGATTGATGCAGAGCGAGGTCCCGCAATGGCGCGTTCTGGGGCGCGCGTATCGCGTGTCCGCCGCGTGCGCACGCGGCGAGCCGGGTGACGCGGCCATGCTGCGGGCGGCTGCCGGTGAAGTCCTGCCGCGCATCAGCCTGATTGAATTGCATGCGTTCCGTGCGCTGGCATCGCGCGTCGATCCCCCTGCGCAGTGCACGGGCCTTACGCCGGCCCTGGTGGCTGACAGCATCGTTCGCTTGGTGGACGCAAGCGATACGAAGCACAAAGCCCAGCAGGCCACGTGGATGTCGCGCTTCGAAGCGGCGAAGCTGTACGGGCATGCTGCGCAGTGGGATCGGGCCGAAGCGCAGGCGACGTTGGCATGGCAGCCGACCGCCGACGCCGGGGCGGGGTTCTATCTTGCGCAGCTGCAGGCACGCGCCCGCCGGTTCGAACAGGCTCAGGCCACATTGGCCGACGTGGCAGCGCGCACCAAATGCAGCGATACGCGCGCACTGGCCGAAGTCGGCAAAGCGTGGACCACGTTCCAGGCCTTGCGTGACGGCACCCGCAGCACAGCGGGCATTGCGCCGCCTGCGTGGCGCTGCCGCACCTGGTGACCGTGGCACGCCGATTGCAACAGGAACACCACGGCAGCATGTGACGTGTCGCGTCAGTTGCCGTGGAAGCGTATGGACGGCGCACACGTGAAATAGCGCAGCGTCGTTTGCCGACGTAGTAAAGTGCGATTGGCGCACTATTTGCTGCGTACCCTCGCCTGTACTGAACCCATGGATCCTGCCCCATGAACGCTGCCGTCGCCCCCTCGCCCAATCTCGTCGGAATCACCGGCATCGCACGCCGCCTCGTGCAGGACGGCGCCATGGACGAAACATCGGCGCGCAGTGCCATGGCCAGCGCCAGCGAGGCCAAGGTGCCTCTGGCGCAGTGGATTGCCGAAAAGCGCCTGGTTGGCGCGCCGCATCTGGCGGCTGCCAATGCCATCGAATTCGGCATGCCATTGATCGACGTCACCACCTTCGATCCGGCGCATTCGGCCATCAAGCTGGTCAGCGAGGAACTGCTGCAGAAGCACCATGTGCTGCCGCTGTTCAAGCGGGGCGGCAAGCTGTTTGTCGGCACCTCCAATCCCACCCAGACCGCCGCCCTGACCGAGATCCAGTTCCACACCAACCTGGTAGTGGAGCCGGTACTGGTGGACGAGGACCAGCTGCGTCGCACGCTGGAGCAATGGCTCAATGCTTCTGGCAACTTGTCGAATGCACTGGGTGGCGACGAGGACGACGCACTCGACAACCTGGAAGTCGGCACCGACGACGACATGGCGGGTGCGTCGGAATCCGGCGTGGACGCGAAGGGTGACGACACCCCGGTGGTGAAGTTCGTCAACAAGGTGCTGGTGGATGCCATCAAGCGTGGCGCCTCCGACATCCATTTCGAGCCCTACGAAACCGACTACCGGGTGCGCCTGCGCATCGACGGCATCCTCAAGCAGGTCGCCAAGGCGCCAGTGAAGCTGAATTCGCGCATCGCGGCCCGCCTGAAGGTCATGTCGCAACTGGACATCGCCGAAAAGCGCGTGCCGCAGGACGGCCGCATCAAGCTGAACCTGTCCAAGACCAAGCAGATCGACTTCCGCGTCAGCACGCTGCCCACGCTGTTCGGCGAGAAGATCGTGCTGCGTATCCTCGACGGCAGCGCGGCCAAACTGGGCATCGAGAAGCTGGGTTACGAGCCCGACCAGCAGAAGCTGTTCGAGGACGCCATCCAGAAGCCTTACGGCATGGTGCTGGTCACCGGCCCCACAGGCTCGGGCAAGACGGTGTCGCTGTATACCGCGCTGGGCATCCTCAACGACGAGGTACGCAACATCTCCACGGTCGAGGACCCGGTGGAAATCCGCCTGCCGGGCGTCAACCAGGTGCAGCAGAACGTGAAGCGAGGCATGACCTTCGCCGCCGCGTTGCGCAGCTTCCTGCGCCAGGACCCGGACATCATCATGGTCGGCGAAATCCGCGACCTGGAAACCGCCGAGATCGCCATCAAGGCCGCGCAGACCGGTCACATGGTGCTGTCCACGCTGCACACCAACGACGCCCCGCAGACCATCGCGCGCTTGATGAACATGGGCATCGCCCCGTACAACATCACCAGTTCGGTGACGCTGGTCATCGCGCAGCGCCTGGCACGCCGCTTGTGCAGCAAGTGCAAGAAGCCCGTGGAACTGCCGCAGAAGGCCCTGCTGGCCGAGGGTTTCACCGAGGCGGAGATCGAGGCCGGCTTCACCCTGTACGACGCGGTCGGCTGCGACGAATGCACCGAAGGCTACAAGGGCCGCACCGGCCTGTACCAGGTCATGCCGATGTCGGACGAGATCCAGGCCATCGTGCTGGAAGGCGGCAACGCCATGCAGATCGCTGCGGTGGCGCAAGCCGCCGGCATCCGCGACCTGCGCCAATCGGCGTTGATGAAGGTGCGCAACGGCGTCACCAGCCTGGCCGAGATCAACCGCGTCACCAAGGACTGAGGCACGCGGGACGCCCGCTTGCCGCAGTAGCAGCGTGATATCACCGAAACCCGCCTGCCGTCACAGGCGGAGTGCTTCCCTCCGGCCGATAACCGGCTACCATGGGGTCTGAATGTCCGGGTGGGGAAAGCCGGACAGGGGAAAACCTATGGCCGTGACCCGTTCTGCCGTCAAGAAAGCACCCGCGCCCGTCCGCGAGAATCCGCTGAACCTGTTCGTCTGGGAAGGCACCGACAAGCGCGGCGTGAAGATGAAGGGCGAGCAATCGTCCAAGAACGCGAACTTCCTGCGTGCCGAGCTGCGCAAGCAGGGCATCACGCCGTCCGTGGTGAAAGTAAAGCCGAAGCCGCTATTCGGTGCAGCGGGCAAGCGCATCACCGCCAAGGAGATCGCGTTCTTCAGCCGCCAGATGGCGACGATGATGAAGTCGGGTGTGCCGATCGTGTCCTCGCTGGAGATCATCGAGGGCGGGCAGAAGAATCCGCGCATGAGCAAGATGGTGCAGCAGATCCGCTTCGACATTGAAAGCGGCCTGTCGCTGTCGGAGGCGATCAGCCGCCATCCCGGCCAGTTCGACGAGCTGTACCGCAACCTGGTGCGCGCAGGCGAAGGGGCTGGCGTACTGGAAACCGTGCTGGACACCATTGCCAGCTACAAGGAAAACATCGAAACGCTGAAGGGGAAGATCAAAAAAGCGCTCTTCTACCCAGCCATGGTCATGGCCGTGGCGCTGCTGGTCAGTTCGATCCTGCTGATCTACGTGGTGCCGCAGTTCGAAGGCTTCTTCCAGGGCTTTGGTGCGGACCTGCCCGCATTCACCCAAGCCATCGTTAACATGTCGCGCTTCATGGTGGCGTGGTGGTGGCTGTTCCTGGCTATCGCGATCGGCGGCGGCATCGCATTTATGATTGCTTTCAAGAGGTCGCCCGCATTCAAGCACTTGCTTGATCGCGCGATCCTGAAAGTTCCCGTGGTGGGCGAGATCATGCACAACTCGGCGATCGCGCGCTTCGCGCGCACGCTGGCGGTGACGTTCAAGGCCGGTGTGCCGCTGGTGGAGGCGCTCGACAACGTAGCGGGCGCAACCGGCAACAGCGTGTACGAAAAGGCCGTGTTCCGCATCCGCGACGACGTGGCGGTGGGCTACCCGGTGAACATGGCGATGAAGCAGGTCAACCTGTTCCCGCACATGGTCATCCAGATGGCGGCCATCGGTGAGGAAGCCGGTGCACTGGACGCCATGCTGTTCAAGGTGGCCGAGTACTACGAGCAGGAGGTCAACAACGCGGTCGACGCGCTGTCCAGCCTGCTGGAACCCATCATCATGGTGTTCATCGGTGTCGTGGTCGGCGCCATGGTCATCGGCATGTACCTGCCCATCTTCAAATTGGCCGCGACCATCTAGACTGTCGCGATGGCATTCCTAGATCAGCACCCCGAACTGGGGTATCCGGTGGTGGCAGGCCTCGGCCTGCTGGTGGGCAGCTTCCTCAACGTGGTCATCCTGCGGCTGCCCCGGCGGCTGGAATGGGAGTGGAAGCGCGACGCGCGCGAGGTGCTGGAGGAGCCGGAGCTGTACGACCCGCCTCCGCCCGGCATCGTGGTGGAGCGCTCGCACTGCCCGCACTGCAAGACGCCGCTGTCCTGGTTCGAGAACATCCCGCTATTCAGCTGGCTGGCCCTGCGCGGCAAGTGCCGGCATTGCAAGGCGCCGATCTCGCCGCAATACCCGATCGTCGAACTGCTGACCGCCGTGCTGGCGGTGGCCTCGGTGTGGCGCTTCGGCTTCGGCTGGCAGGGCTTCGGTGCCGCGCTGCTGAGTTGCTACCTGGTGGCGTTGAGCGGGATCGACCTGCGCACCCGGCTGCTGCCCGACCAGTTGACGCTGCCGCTGATGTGGCTGGGCTTGATCGGCAGCCTGGACAACCTCTACATGCCCGCCAAGCCCGCCCTGCTGGGCGCGATTGCGGGTTATGTCTCGCTGTGGCTGGTGTGGTGGCTGTTCAAGCAGATCACCGGCAAGGAAGGCATGGGGCGCGGCGACTTCAAGCTGCTTGCGGCGCTGGGCGCGTGGGTGGGCCTGAGCGGCGTGCTGCCGATCATCCTGCTGTCGTCGGTGGTGGGTGCCGTGATCGGCTCGGTCTGGCTGGCCATGAAGGGCCGCGACCGCGCCACGCCGATCCCGTTCGGCCCCTACCTGGCCATCGCGGGCTGGATTGTCTTCTTCTGGGGCCAGCAGATCCTCGACGCCTACCTGCGCTATTCCGGGCTGAAATGACCCGGCTGCGGGGCGTGCAGCCACGCCCCATACTCCGCGCATGAGCGATTACTTCATCGGACTGACCGGCGGCATCGCCTCGGGCAAGAGCGCGCTGGAAAAGGCATTCGCCGCGCACGGCATCGTCGTGGCCGACGCCGACCTGCTGGCGCGCGAGATCGTGCAGCCGGGCGCGCCGGCGCTGGCCACGGTGGTGGAACGGTTCGGACGTGGCGTGTTGAAAGCGAATGGCGAGCTGGACCGCGCCGCGCTGCGTGCGCGCGTCTTCGGCAACGACGAGGAGCGCCGTGCACTGGAAGCCATCCTGCACCCGGCCATCCGCGTCCGCCTGCATGAGATCTGCCGGCAGGCCACCAGCCCCTACGCCATCGCGGTGATTCCCCTCCTCGCCGAAGGCGGTGGCCGCGCCAGTTATCCGTGGCTGCACCGCATCCTGGTGGTCGATACCCCCACCGCCGTGCAGAAAGCCCGCCTGATGCAACGCGACGGCATCGACGCCGCCCTCGCCGAAAACATGATGGCCGCCCAGGCCTCACGCGCCGACCGGTTGGCCTTGGCCGACGACATCGTCGTCAACGACCGCGACATCGCGCACCTGCGACACGCCGCCGACGCCCTGCACCACCGCTACCTCGCCCTGGCCAACACCGTGGCCTTGTAGGAGCGGGCCATGCCCGCGATGCCCTTCGAACACGGACCGGAAGGCATCGCGCCCCAGGGCGCTCCTACAGAGCATCTCCCACAGCTTTGTAGGAGCGGGCCATGCCCGCGATGCTCTTCGAACACGGACCGGAAAGCATCGCGCCCCAGGGCGCTCCTACAGAGCATCTCCCACAGCTTTGTAGGAGCGG
>CAMPIO010000100.1 GCA_946886405.1 uncultured Pseudoxanthomonas sp. | reverse complement strand
GGAGTGGGTGGTGGGCGGCGCGGGCGTGCGTCGCCCCTGCCGATGCCGGAGGGCATCGGGTTGCGGAACAGAACGATGTGCCGCGTGATGCGGCGGCTGCGTCAGGCGGTGCGTGCAGGCCTGCGCACGGCGCGGAGCTTGCCGCTGGGGCCGCCGCCGCAATAGAACAGGTCGGCACCGTCGGATTCCAGGCCGCTGATGTGCGCGCCCGCCGGCATGTCGAGGCGCTCCAGCACGCGCCCGTCGCGCGGGTCGATGCGGCGCAGGTCGCTGTCGTCGCCATCCCAGGTGGCGTGCCACAGATCACCGTCGACCCAGGAAACGCCGGTGACGAAGCGATCGGACGCGAGGGTACGAAGGATCTTGCCGGTGTCCGGATCGATCTGGTGGATGCAGCGTTCGCGGTACTGGCCCACCCACAGGCTGCCTTCGGCCCAGGCCATGCCGGAATCGCGGCCTGCGCCGGGTGCGGGAATCGATGACACCACGGCGCCGGTGGCCGGGTCGATCTTGTCGATGCGGGCTTCGGCGAGCTGGTAGAGATGCGTGCCGTCGAAGGCGGTACCGGCATCGCCGGGACGGTCGATGCTGCGGACGACGTCGCCGCTGGCGGGTTCGATGGCCAGGATGCGTTCGCTGGTGGCGGCCCAGACATGGTGGCCGTCGTGGGTCACGCCATGGATGCTGGGCGCGCCCTCGAACGGTCCGTATTCGCGGACGATCTCCGCCGTGCGTGCCGGTGCGGCATGGCGGGGGGTGGAGGCGGTGTCGTTCATGCGGAACTCCGGATGCGGTGGGTGTGTGGCCAATCTACGCAGCCGGCAACACGGCAGGGAGTAACAAGATGGTCGTGAATCCGGACAGCGGTGGCGCCAGCCAGCGCTGTGCGCGGGCACGGCCCACCGAACGCGCGTGGCCGGCGCTTTCCAGTACAACGAGCGCGCGCTGCACCGAGCGCTGGCCCATGCCGGTGGCGAGCGCCAGTGCCGAGGTGGACCACGCCATGCCGTCCGCCAGCAGGCCCTGCAGGGCGGCCTGTTCGCCATCCAGCGGAGGCGCGAGTACCGCGACGGCAACGGCGCGGTGCGGCACCAGGTGGAAGCCACGGTCGCTGGCGGTGATGTCGGCCAGTGGCGCGATGAGGCGGCGCAGGCGACCGATTTCCACGCGCAGGCGCACGCGATGCGTCTCGTCCGGCTCGCGTGTGCGGAACACGCGCGCGATCAGCGTGTTGCGGTCGACATCGCCGGGCCAGCCGATGGCGAGCGCGCGCAACAGTGCGAACAGCACGGGGCGTCGCGCGAGCGGCAGCGTCGCCTCCGCCTGCCGCAGCGCATGGCGCACGGCATCGACGACCAGCGCGCCGCTGGCGAGCAAGGCGTCCACGTCGTCCAGCGTCACCGGCTGTTCGTGGCCGCCGTGCAGCAGGCGGGCGGCCGGGCGTTGCAGGACGGCGGCGACCTCCGCGACTTCGGCGGCCAGTGCGGGAATGCCGGCCTGCGTCGCGGCGGCGCCTGCCTGCGCCAATGCTTGACGGGCGTCGCGGAGGCGCAGCGAACGCAGTGCGATCTCCGTGCGGGCAAGCGCAGCAAGCGCTTGGTGCGCGGGCGCACCCGTGTCCACGCCAAGTGTTGCGAGCGAGGCGGCCGCCGCGTCGAGACGGCCCAGCAGCAGGTGGCGGCGCACCACGATCAGGCGCGCGTGCGTGGCATTGGCAGGGTCGCCGCGGGCGGCGAGCAGGCGGGCGGCGTCATCGAGCGCGCGCGGCGTTTTGCCGAAGTCGCGCAGGGCCAGGGCGACTTCCGCTTCGGCGACCACGCAGCGTGCGCGCGCCACCGCTTCGCGCGCGCCGAACCCACGTGCCGCACGCCGCAGCAGGTCACGCGCACGCGGGTAAACGCCGAGCTGCGCCATCGCGATGCCGCGCAGCCCCAGCGCCGGCGGATCGTCCCGCCAGCCGACGTGGGACAGAGCCCCCAGCACGTCACCGGACGAAAGGGCGCGTCCGGCGGCGGCAATCAGGGAATCCATGCCGGCAGCCTACCGCGCGGCCGGGGCGGCGTCGCGGATTCAGTCCGCCTCCAGCGCCCGCCGCATGCGTGCATGGTCGCGGCGGTACTGGCGTGCGAGCTGCGCCTTCTTCGTCGCACTGAGGATGCGGCCGGACACCTGGAAGAACTTCTTCTCTTCTTCGCGCAGGTGATGGTGCACCTTCTCCGACAGCTCGCGCGCCTTCTTCAGCCAGGCGGCGTAGCGGGGATCCAGCGACTGGAGGTCTTCGACCAGCTCATCGATCTCGTGGTGCTCGTGCAGCGCGTGCCGCGAGGAATTCAGGCCTCGGTCGTCCATCAGGATCGGCACGTAGAGGAAGCGCTCCTCCGCCGCCGCGTGCGCCGCCAGTTCGATGCGCAGGGCGGTGAACAGGTCCAGCCGCTCGCGCGTGCCCGGTTTCGACCGCAGCAGGCGGCGGCACAGCGAGCGCTGCGCTTCATGGCTTTCGTGCAGCGCGTCGTAGATGGTTTCTGGCATGGACAGTGTCCTGGCGAAGGGCTCGTAGCGGGGGAACGGTCAGGGCAGGGTACGCACCTTGGGTTCGCGCGCGTACTGGCGGGTGCGTGCGGCCTTGATGAAGGCGGCCGTCTCCGACGCCTTGACCACGCCCGCGTCCTTGCCGATACCGGCGGCCTTGATGACGGCGGACGCGCCATCGTCATGGGCGATCGCCTTCAGGTGCCCGAACGCATCGCGCACCCAGTCGACCGCGGCGGCCTCGGTCGCCATGGCCTTGCCTGCGGCGTCCGACAGCACCACGGCCACGGCGTCGAACACCATCGACGGCGTGCCGGCGAGTTGTCCGTCCGCCGGCAGTTGCTTGCCGTTGCCGAGTTTTGCACCGCCGATTTTCGGTGCAACGATCTTGACCTGTGCGCCGTCGGCTTCCGCTGCCTTGCGCAGCGCGGCGATCGTCGCCGCGTCCGAACCCTCGTCCACCAGAATGCCCACGCAACGGCCCCGCAGGGTCGGCTTCATCTTGCCGATGATCTGCAGCGCGGGCGACGGCGGCATGTCCTTGGGCTTCACCGTCGTGGGTGGTGCGGGCGGCAGCGCTTCCAGGCCGAGACCGTCGGCGACGCGCTTGGCCAGGTCCGCATCGATATGGCGTAGGTGGCCGACAATGGCCTCGCGCACGTGCGGGGTTTCCACCTTCGACAGTTCGAACACCAGCGCGCCCGCCATGTGCGCCTGCTCCGGCGCGGTCTGGCTGCGGAAGAACAACCGCGCCTGGCTGTAGTGGTCAGCGAAGCTCTCCGGCCGCACGCGTCCCTTGCGGCCGTCGGCCAGGCTCGCGTGGCTGCGGAAACCGGCGGGCGTTTCGCGCGGGGTGTCGCCCTGCAGGCTGCTGGGCTCGTAGTTCACGCGGCCCTTGGGCACCTGCATCTGCATGTGGCCGTCGCGCTGCAGGTTGGCGAAGGGACACTTCGGCGCATTCACCGGGATCTGGTGGAAGTTGGGCCCGCCCAGGCGCGACAGCTGCGTGTCCAGGTACGAGAACAGCCGACCCTGCAGCAGCGGATCGTTGCTGAAGTCGATGCCGGGCACGATGTTGGCCGGGCAGTAGGCGACCTGTTCGGTCTCGGCGAAGAAGTTGTCCGGCCAGCGGTCCAGCACCATGCGGCCGATCACCGTCAGCGGAACCAGCTCTTCGGGGATCAGCTTGGTGGGATCCAGATGATCGAACGGGAAGGCTTCGGCCTGTTCCTCGGTGAACAGCTGCACGGCGAGCTCCCATTCCGGGAAGTCGCCCTTCTGGATGGCCTCGAACAGGTCGCGGCGATGGAAGTCGTTGTCGGCGGCCTGCAGTTTCACCGCTTCGTCCCACACCGTCGACTGGATGCCGAGCATCGGCCGCCAGTGGAACTTGACGAAGGTGCTGTTGCCCTTCGCATCGAGCAGCCGGAAGCTGTGCACGCCGAAGCCTTCGATCATGCGCAGCGAACGCGGAATGGTGCGGTCGCTCATCGCCCACATGATCATGTGGAAGGCTTCCGGCGTCAGCGAGATGAAATCCCAGAAGGTGTCGTGCGCGCTGCCGGCCTGCGGATAGGCACGGTCCGGTTCCATCTTCACCGAGTGCACCAGGTCGGGGAACTTCATCGCATCCTGGATGAAGAACACGGGGATGTTGTTGCCCACCAGGTCCCAGTTGCCCTCCTGCGTGTAGAACTTCACGGCGAAGCCGCGCACGTCGCGCGGCGTGTCGACCGAGCCGGCACCACCGGCCACCGTGGAAAAGCGGCAGAACACCGGCGTGCGCACACCGCTCTCGGTCAGCACGCGCGCAGTGGTGTATTTCTTCAGCGACTTCGTCAACTCGAAGTAACCGTGCGCACCGGAGCCACGCGCATGCACGATGCGCTCGGGGATGCGCTCGTGGTCGAAGTGGGTGATCTTCTCGCGCAGGATGAAGTCTTCCAGCAGCGTCGGCCCGCGGTCGTGCGCGCGCAGCGAGTTCTGGTTGTCGCTGACCGGGATGCCCTGGTTGGTGGTCAGCGGCGGATGCTTGCCGCCCGCGCTGAAGTGGAGTTCGCCGCCCTCGCCGCGCGCCGCGTTGTCGGCGGTGGGACGAGGGGAGGATTTCGCGGGGGATTTGCGCGCAGCCATGGGGGGATCTCCTGGACGGCGTGGGGGCACTCCGTGGTGGAGGGCCTTGGCACGCTTCATCATCGGCGTCGCCGCGTGGAGGGCGCGTTAGGAGGCGTTGACGTCGGACCGACAAGCGGTCGCGGACACTGGCTGTCCGCATCCGATGGCATCACTGTCGCCTTACCCCTGGGAGATGACGCAATGGAAACGAACGAACTGCATCGCGGCCGCCTGATCGACCACATCCAGTTGGTCGTGCGCGACCTGCAGGCCAGCAAGACCTTCTACGGCGCGGTGTTCGACGTGCTCGGCGTGCCGATGGGCGGCGAATCGGAGGGTTACTTCTGGGCGGATGAGCTGTTCGTCTCCACCGCTGGCAGTGAAGCGGCAGACGGCAAGCTCACCGGTCGCCACCACCTGGCGTTCCAGGCGCAGGATCGCGCGATGGTCGATCGCTTCCACGAGGTCGCGCTCGCGCATGGCGGAACGGACAACGGCGCACCGGGACTGCGCGATTACCACCCCGGCTACTACGGTGCGTTCGTGATTGACCCGGACGGGAACAACATCGAAGCGGTGTATCACGGCGAAGCGAAACGCAGTGCGGCGTCGGTGAAGGTGGAGTTCTGACGGACGCTCCCCTCTCCCTGCGCAAGCGGGGAGAGGGTGCCGAAGGCGGGTGAGGGGCGAACGAAGTCAGGGGACGTGAGCGCCGCAGCACCTCCGCGTTCGCGCTCGCCCCTCATCCGCCCCCGTATCAAGTACGGGGCAGGCTCTCCGGGCACCTTCTCCCCGCCGAGCGGGGAGAAGGGACTACTGCTTACAGAAACATCCCGCCCGACGCCTCGATGCGCTGCGCATTGACCCAGCGGTTGGCCGGCGAGAGCAGCGACGCGACCACGCCACCGATGTCGTCGGGCATGCCCACGCGGCCGAGCGCGGTCTGCGAAGCGACGAAGGCGTTGAGTTGCGCGTTGTCGCGCACGGCGCCGCCACCGAAGTCGGTTTCGATCGCGCCCGGCGCGACGATGTTCACGGCGATGCCGCGCGCACCGAGTTCCTTCGCCTGGTAGCGCGTCAGCACTTCCATCGCGCCCTTCATCGCCGCGTACGCCGCATAGCCGGGCAGGGCGAAACGCGCCAGGCCGGACGAGATGTTGATGATGCGGCCGCCATCGGCGAGCAGCGGCAGCAGCGTCTGGGTGAGGAAGAACGGTCCCTTCAGGTGCACATCGACCAGCGCATCGAACTGCGCGCGCGTGGTCTCGGCGAAGCCGGCGTGCACGCCCATGCCGGCGTTGTTGACCAGATGGTCGAAGCGGTCACGGCCCCACGCGGCGAGTTGCGCGCGCACCGCGTCGGCGAAAGCGTCGAAGCTCTCACTCTGGCCCACGTCCAGCGGCAGGGATGCGGCGCGCTGGCCGAGCGCTTCGATCTCGGCGACGACCGCCGCCGCTTCGGCCTGCTGGCTGCGGTAGGTAATCAGCACGTCGTGGCCCTGGCGGGCGACGGCGAGGGCCATGTTGCGGCCCAGGCCGCGGCTTCCGCCGGTGATCAGGGTGAGGGGGGATGAGGTCGGGGTCATGGCAGGTCTCCGGTCGGGGAAGGCGGTGGATTCACCGTGGAGGCACTGTATTGGGTGGGAACAGGCGGATAAATCGGCTTAGACTGATTGGACCGTTCGCATATGGCGAACAATCGTCGGACGCTCCATGAACCGCCTCGATGCCATGCAGGCCTTCGTCCGGGTCGCCGAGATGGCCAGCTTCACTCGTGCGGCCGAGAGCCTGGGCCTGCCCAAGGCCAGCGTGTCCACCGCCGTGCAGCAGTTGGAAGCCTGGCTGGGCACGCAACTGCTGCACCGGACCACGCGGCGCGTGCAGCTGACCCAGGATGGACAGGCGTTCTACGAGCGCTGCCAGGATCTGCTGGCCGACATGGACGAGGTGCAGCACCTGTTCGCGCGCTCGCCACAGGCGCTGCGCGGGCGCCTGCGCGTGGACATGCCGGCGCGCTTCGCGCGGCACTTCGTGCTGCCGCACCTGCCGGCGTTCCTGCATGACCATCCGCAACTCGCGCTGGAACTGAGTTGCACCGACCGGCGTGTCGACGTGGTGCGCGAGGGCTTCGACTGCGTGCTGCGCGTGGGCACGCTGGCCGACACCAGCCTGATCGCGCGACCGCTGGGCCAGTTGCGCGTGGTGACCTGCGCCAGCCCGGCGTATCTGCAGCGGCATGGCGTGCCGCAATCGCCGGACGACCTGCATGCGCATCGGCTGATCCACTACGCCAGCCAGTTCGGCGGCAAACCCGATGGCTGGGAGTACTGGGACGGTACCCGCTACGCCAGTGTGCCGATGGAAGGCGCGCTGACGGTCAACAGTTCGGATGCCTACGAAGCGGCGTGCATCGCAGGACTTGGGCTGATCCAGGCGCCGGTCGCGGGCCTGCGCACGTTGATGGATCAGGGCTTGCTGGCGGAAGTGTTGCCGACGTACGCCGCCGAGCCGATGCCGGTCACGCTGCTGTATGCGCATCGTCGCCATCTGCCGCAGCGCGTGCAGGCGTTCATGGCGTGGCTGACGGAGACGACGCGTCCCTATCTGGATGCGTGATGGAAGCGGACGTGCGCATGACGCACGCTACGCGGTCTGGCGATTGCCGGTGTCGGCCTGCGCGCGGCGTTTCACCAGCGCACGGAAGAAGGGGCCGGTGAGCAGCGTCGACAGTACGGCCAGCGTGACCAGCGCAGCGAAAGCGTGTTCGGACAGCAGGCCCTTGTCGCGCAGGATGGTCGCCGCGACGATTTCCATCAGGCCCTTGCATTGCAGCAGCGCGCCGACAGCGAGCGCATCGCGGCGCGTCAGTGTCGATGACGGCGGGCAGGCGAGCACGGCGACGAGTTTGGCGGCCACGGCCACCACCAGCAGCGCGAGCGAGGCCTGCAGCGAAGCCCAGCCCAGTACGCTGCCCTCGATCTTCAGGCCGCTGTGGCCGAAGAACAGCGGGGCGATGCCGATCAGGGCGATCTGGCCGAGGCGTTCCACCGGCACACGGCGCGACCAGGCGGAGGGCACCATCGCGCCGCCGAAATACGCGCCGAGCAGCGCATGCAGCCCCAACTGCGAACTCGCCCACGCTCCGGCGACGAGGAAGACCGGCAAGGCGATCCACACGGCCCACGCCGGCAATGCCACCTGCGCGCGCTGCGCCCATCGGCCCGCAAAGGCGAGCACCACGAGCACGCCGATCGCGAGCGCGGTGACCGACGATGCGCCGGCGAGCAACGAACCGCCCTCGGCAGCGAGCAACAGCAGCGCGAGGCCCGTCCAGAGCACCGCATCGTCGATCACCGCGATGCGCAGGGCGATCTGGGTGAGCGGGCGATGCAACGGGCCGAGTTCGCGGATGATGCCTATCAGTACCGGCAGCGCGCTGACCGCGATGCACAGGCCGATCGCCAGCGAGCCCATCCACGCGCCGCCCTTCGGTGCCGCCCAGCCCGGCAGCGTGGTGAAGTAGTAATGCGCCGCCAGCGTGCCGGCGACGAACGGCAGCAGTAGCGCCATGCCGGCGCTGGCCATGAAGCGCAACGCCTGCGATCTCGATAGCGGTGCGGCGTCAGGCGCGCTGGGCAGGTGCGCGGATTCGCGCGTTTCCAGGCCAGCGGTGAAGGCGAGCAGCAGCACGCCGACGAAACCGATCTGGTCGCCGAGCTTCGATGGCACGCCCCAACTGGCGGGTACCATGCCGGTGGCCGCCAGCAGCAGGCCGATGATGATGGGAATGACCGCGATGGGGATCGAACGCCCCAATGCACGCCAGGTGGTCCAGGCGAGACCGACGAAGATCAGGGCATCGACGGCGAGCGCGGTGAGCGGGGTCATCGGCGGCGATGTTAACCGTGCGCCGCGCGTGGAGCACGATGCTGGTTGGCGTAGCGGCGGGGCGGCAGGCCGGTATGACGGAGGAACGCGGTGCTGAAGGTGGCGGGCGAGCGGTAGCCGACCTGTTCGGCGGCTTCTGCCACGCTGACGCGGCCTTGGCGCAGCAGTTCGCGGGCCAGCGCCATGCGCCAGCCGAGCAGGTAGGCCATGGGTGCGATACCGAGCGCGCGGCTGAAGCGTTCGAAGTACGCCGAGCGCGACAGCGCGGCATGGCGTGCCAGCTGGGTGACTGTCCACGCATGCGCGGGCCGTGCGTGCAGTTCGCGCAGCGACGGCGCGAGGCGCGGGTCGGCGAGTCCGCGCAGCAGGCCCGGCGGCGTGGCGGCTGCGGTCGTAGCGCGCAGGGCTTCCACCAGCAACAGATCCACCAGCCGCGACAACACCACCTCGCGGCCTGGGCGGTCGTCGTCGGCTTCGTCGCCGAGCAGCGTCATCAGCTGCGAGAACCTGGGCACGCCGCGCACATGCACCAGCGCGGGCAGCAGGGTGGCCAGCAGTGCCGGCTCGTGCGCGTCGAAACGGAACCAGCCACCCAGCAGGCGCACGTCCGGCGGCCCGTCCTGACGGCCATGGCGGATCGCCTGGTCCGGGGGCGGGTCGCGGACCGGGTCGATGTGGTCGGGCAACCGGGTGCGTCCATCCGACAGCAGGAACCCCGGCGTCGCCGGCAGCAGTACGAAATCGCCGGTTTCCAGCACCACCGGGGCATGGCCATCGACGGCCAGCACGCACTGGCCGGCCTGGACGATGCAGAAGCTGGGCTCGCCGAACGGGCGGTAACGAACGGCCCACGCCCCGGCGGCGGTGATGCCCTTGGAGAAGGCGGCCTGGGGCCGGAGCAGGCGGACGATGTCGGAGAGCGGGTCGGACATGTGGACGATCCAACAAGAAATGTGGACGTGGAGCGATAGAGCGTCCGGTGATGCTCGCCTATCGTGGCCTCCCGATCAATGACCCCGGAGTTCCCATGAAGACCGTCCTCATCACTGGCTGTTCCTCAGGCTATGGCCTGGAAACCGCCCGTCATTTCCACGCCCAGGGCTGGCGCGTGATCGCCACGATGCGCACCCCGCGCCCCGAGCTGTTGCCCACCGACGAGCGCCTGCGCGTGCTGCCGCTGGATGTCACCCGGCCCGACAGCATCGCCGCTGCGCTGGAAGCGGCGGGCCCGCTGGACGTACTGGTGAACAACGCCGGGCTCGGCCTGTTCGGCGCGTTCGAGGCGACACCGATGTCGACCGTGCGCGAGATTTTCGAGACCAACACGTTTGGCACGATGGCGATGGCGCAGGCGGTGATTCCCGCGTTCCGTGCGCGGCGCGCAGGCACCATCGTCAACGTCACGTCCAGCGCCACCCTGGCGCCGATGCCGCTGGTGGCCGCTTACACCGCCAGCAAGACGGCGATCGAAGGGTTCACCGCATCGCTCGCGCACGAACTGGGCGCGTTCGACGTGGCGGTGCGGCTGGTCGAGCCCGGCTATGCACCCACCACGCGCTTCGCGGCGAACGGTGAGGAGCGCATGCGCGGGCTGGTGCCCGAGGCCTATGGGCGTTACGCGCAGGACGTGTTCGCCGGCTTCGCCGATGCCAGTGCCTTCACCTCGGAAGCCGACGTCGCGCAGGCGGTGTGGGCCGCGGTCCACGATACCGGCGGGCGATTGCGCTTTCCTGCAGGTGCTGATGCCGTGGCGGCGGCCGCGCGCTGAGCGCTGAGCGCGTGCGTCAGATGCCGTAATCCGGCAACGTCGCTTCGTCGTGGAAGTAGCGCCCCATCAGGAGCGTGGGGAAGACGGGCAGCCGCATCAGCAGCGTCGCGTAGTCGCGAAGGCGCACGCCCAGCGCCGTCTTCGGGACGAACGAGGCCGCCAGGCTTTCCGCATGCTTCTGCTTGCGCGCGACAACGGCATGCAGTCGTGCCTGGTAGGCCGCCAGCGCTGCACCTGTGTCGTCGCCGTGACGATGCAGCTCTCCGGCGAGTACGTAGGCTTCCGCCAACGCGAAGCCGGCGCCTTCTCCCGCGATGAGGGAAGGGCACGCGGCGGCATCGCCGATCAGGGCGACCTTGCCCTTGGTCCATGTATCCATGCGGATCTGGCTGATGCTGTCGACGTAGAGCTCGTCCGCTGCTTCGAGTGCGGACAGGATGGCCGTGGATTCCCACCCGATGCCGGCGAGTGCACGTGTCAGCGCAGCCTTGCGTCCTGCCAGGTCGGCCGGCGTGGTTTGTTCGAGGTATTCATCCCGCAGCAGCACGAAGAAGAGCATGCGATCGTCGCGCATCGGAAAGCGGGCCACGTAGCGGCCGGGCGCGGTGTATGCCACGTAGGCATTGCCGTTGCGCGGCCGATAGCCGGCGGCCTCGAACGACGCGACATGGCATCCCATCGGGTACTCGAAGCGGGCGTCGGGGCCGAACGCGAGCTGGCGGACGCGCGAGTGCAGGCCATCGGCGCCGATCACCAGGTCCGCCTCCAGCGGCGCCCCGTGCTCGAAGCCGACGCGTACCCGTGCCCCGTCATCGTCGAGGGTGGCGACGCTGTCGCCGAACCGGGTGTCCACCCGGCGATCGAGGGCGCCGTAGATGGCCGCCGCGATGTCGGACCGCGCCAGCGTGGCCATGCGCCCCTTGGCGAGCTTCACCAGCACGCTGGACGGATACCCGCCGCGGGTACGCCCGGCGCCATCCACCATGCGCAACGCGTCGGCCACGTGCTGCTGGTCCAGCAGCGCGGGCAGCAAGCCCATCTTTTCCAGCGCGTCGTAGCCGATGCCCCAGAGGTTGATGACGAACCCGCCGGTGCGCAGCCGGGGCGCGCGCTCCACCAGCGTCACGTCATGGCCGAGCCTGTCCAGCCAGTACGCGAGAGCAGTGCCCGCGATGCCCGCTCCGTTGATGACGACTTTCATCGACACGTCTCCCCGTGGGTCGAATCCACGCGCGCCCAGTATCGGTCATGCACGCAGGGTGTCGCGGTGGCGCCGCTCTTCGTGGTGGCGCCACCGAACGGTAAGCGCGTACAGCAACGTGGACACGGCGTGAGGAGCTCTGAAGGGGCGCTTACGTCCGGCGCCTGGTTGAATCCACTTCGACCACTCCTGCGTAACGCACGTGCCTACAGTCGGTAGGCGTCATCCGTTCTGATGGGAGAGGGACATGCAGATCAAACTTCTTGGCGCTGCCTTGCTGATGGTGGCAGGACCGGCGTTCGCAACGGGTCCCGAGCAGGGAAAATTCTCGATGTCGGTGTTGGGCGGCGTCGACATGCCGGTCAGCGGTGACGTCCATTCCGGCGCCGTGGCGCCGGTGCCGGATCTCGGTCCATTGAATCCCGCGCTGGCAGGCGTCAGCGCGGAATTGCGCATTCGCTCCCGGAGCCACGACCAGATCTACGGCACGGCCAGGTCGTTGGGCCTGGAAGCGGCCTATGGACTGAGCAACCGGAGCGAAGTATTCATCCAGGCCAGGGAGACCAGCGCCGATGAGGGGCGCGTGCGCGTCGGTGCCGCCTACGTGCCGGCGCTCGATACCGAGCTCGACGTCTTCGGCCGGTTCTCGGACTATGACGCGTACACGTGGGAGGTGGGTTACCGGCACTTCTTTCGAGACGGTGGCCGGGTCAGGCCATTCATCGCGGCGCGACTGGGTGCGACCGAAACCGATGTCATCCGGGCCACCTTCGAGATTCCCGATGCCGCGATCACGATCCCGAATGCGCCGTTCTACGAGAAGGACTGGGCGCTGAGCGGCGGGCTCGAAGCCGGTGCGCAGATCTCGTTCACCGAGCACTTCAGCATGACGCTCGCCGCAGGAGTGAACTACATCGGCGATCTCTCCGACGACGATTCCGCGATCGCCGGACTCGGCCTGGCGGCCATCAACGATACCGGCAGCCGCGTCTCGGTGCCGCTGTCCATCACCGGCCGGTGGGATTTCTGAGAACGTCCCGCGGCGGGCATGGCAACGTGCC
>CAMPIO010000099.1 GCA_946886405.1 uncultured Pseudoxanthomonas sp. | reverse complement strand
TCCTCAGACCGCCATCAATTCCTGTTCCTTGGCCTTCACCACGTCTTCGACGTCCTTGATGGACTTGTCGGTGAGCTTCTGGATCTCGTCTTCCGTCTTGCGCTCTTCGTCTTCGGTGATCTGCTTGTCCTTCAGCAAGTCCTTGACCTGCTGGTTGGCATCGCGGCGGATGTTGCGGATGGCGACCTTCGTATCTTCGCCTTCGCCGTGCACCACCTTGGAAAGCTCCTTGCGGCGCTCCTCGGTGAGGGCGGGCAGGTTCAGGCGGATCGTGGTGCCGGCGGTGTTCGGCGTCAGCCCCAGGTCGGAGGCGAGAATGGCCTTCTCCACCGCGCTCACCATCTGCTTTTCCCACGGGGTGATCGTCAGCGAGCGGGAATCGGAGATCGTCACCGTCGCGACCTGGCTCAGGGGCATGTCAGAGCCGTAGTAGTTGACCTTCAGGTGTTCCACGAGGGCCGTGGACGCACGGCCGGTGCGGACCTTGACCAGCGTGTGGCGGAGCGCTTCGATGCTCTTGGTCATGCGCGCCTGCGCGTCTTTCTTGATGTCGTTGAGCATCGCCCTTTCCGTTGCAAAGCCTGTAAACGACGGATTATAGGGCGATTCGGCGCCGTTGCCGACCGTCGACGTCGGGTTCAGTGCGAATGATGCGGTGCCGCATCGTGCAGGTCATGGCCGCAACCGGCGCCCCGTTCGATCTGCAGGGTGGCGTGATTGATGCCGAAGCGATCATCCAGCGCATGCACGGTGGCATCGATGAAGGCGTCGTGGTCGTCGTCCCGCGCCCGCACCAGATGCGCGGTCAGCGCGGTCTCGTTGGCGCCCAGCGACCAGATGTGCAGGTGGTGCACGGCCGACACGCCGGGCTGTTCCTGCAGGAACGTGCGGACCTGGTCGGGATCCACGTGACCCGGCACGGCATCCATGGCGGCGTCGAAGCTGGCACGCAACAGGCCCCATGATCCGACGGCGACCACCACCGCGATCAGCAACGCGGTGGCGGGGTCCAGCCAGGCCCAGCCCAGGGTCGCCATGCCGACACCGGCCAGCACGGCAGCCAGCGACACGGCGGCATCGGCCATCAGGTGCAGGAAGGCACCCCGCCTGTTGAGGTCGTGCGCATGGCCGTCCTTCACCAACCACGCGGCACCGAGATTGACCAGGATGCCCAGCGAGGCGATGACGATGACCGGCGTGGCGGGAATCTCGGGCGGCGCGCTGAAGCGACGCAGGGCTTCCCAGCCCAGCGCACCGGAAAAAACCACCAGCAGGACCGCGTTGGCCAGCGGCGACAGCAGGGTCGCGCGGCGCCAGCCGTAGGTGTGGCGCCCGCGAGGCGGGCGTCCGGCCAGCGCGGCGGCACCCCAGGCCAGCGCGAGCCCGAGTACATCGCCGAGGTTGTGCAGCGCGTCCGACAGCAGCGCCAGCGAATTGGTGTGGAAACCGTAGCCCGCCTCGACGGCGGTGTAGGCGAGGTTGATCAGGGTGACCCACGCAAAGGTACGCGTGGCCGATGCCTGCGGATGGGCATGAGCCCCGTGCCCGTGGTGGTGTCCATGTGCCATGGCGAGCTAGGGTGCCTGCGGGCGTCGTCGAACACTATTACAGGGCGCAAGCGGGCACACGAAACCCTGCCTTTCGCCTGCCGACCGTCTGTAGGAGCGGGCCATGCCCGCGATGCTCTGCGCACCCTTGGCGGAGAAGCATCGCGCCCGTGGGGCGCTCCTGCGGTGACGGTATCCCCTCCGTCAGTTGCGGCCCTTCACCAGCGTGCCGATGTGCTCGCCGCGCAGGATGCGCATCAGGTTGCCGGGAACGGACAGATCGTAGATGCGCAGCGGCACGTCGCTGTCGCGGCACAGCGCGAACGCAGCGGTATCCATCACCTGCAGGTCACGGGCGATGACGTCGTCGTAGGTCAGCTGGTCGTAGCGGACGGCATCGGTGTGCTTGCTCGGGTCCTTGTCGTAGACACCGTCCACCTTGGTGGCCTTCAACAGCAGGTCCGCGCCGATCTCGATCGCGCGCAGGGCGGCGCCGGAGTCGGTGGTGAAGAAGGGGTTGCCGGTGCCCGCGGCGAAGATCGCGATGCGGCCCTTCTCCAGGTGGCGGATGGCGCGGCGGCGGATGTAGTCCTCGCACACGTCGTTGATCTTGATGGCGCTCATCACGCGGCACTTGGCGCCGAGCTTCTCCAGCGCATCCTGCATGGCCAGCGCATTGATGACCGTCGCCAGCATGCCCATCTGGTCGCCGGTGACCCGGTCCATGCCGCCGGCGGCGAGGCCGGCGCCGCGGAAGATGTTGCCGCCACCGATCACCAGGCCCACCTCGGCCCCGGCGTCGCGCGCTTCGATGATTTCGCGGGCGATGCGGGTGATGACGGCGGGATCGATGCCGTAATCCTCGGCCCCCATCAGCGCCTCGCCGGACAGTTTGAGCAGGATGCGGCGATAAACGAGGGGAGCGGGCATGGGGGGTCTCGGCGTGGGGGCAAACAAGGCAATTCTAGCCGAGTGCCCCGGTTTCAGTCGCCGGGTTCGTAGATCGCGTAGAGCTTTCGAGCGGGTTCCAGCACCTCCCAGGTGCCGGTGAAGCCCGCCGGCACGACGAAGCTCTGGCCTGCTACCAGCAGCGCCTCGCTGCCGTCGTCACCGCACAGGCGCACGCGCCCGCTCAACAGGTGGCAGAACTCGTGTTCGGTGTAGTGCACGCGCCAGGCGCCGACGCCACCCTCCCAGACCCCGCAGTGGAAGCGCGCGTCCTGCGAGGAATACGCATTGGCGACCGCCTGGAGCGGTGCGCCCTCGATCAGGCGCTCGGCCGCGACCGGCGCGCGCGTGGCGTCATCCGGCGTGTGCGATACGGCAACGATGTGGGGCATGGGCGGCACCTGGGGTCGGGGCGACTATGATGTTCCTTCTCTTCGGCAGCCATCAAGGAACGGTCATGAGCGTGCGCACCCTGCAGGAATTCCTCGCTTCGTCACGCGAGAAGGACGCCAGTCCGGAAGCCTTCGAACTGGAGAGCCCACACCTGCTGGAGGTGCGGCTGGACGGACTGGTGTGGGCCAAGGCCGGCGCCATGGTCGCGCGCAAGGGCGCGGTGAAATTCACCCGCCAGGGCGTGCTGGAGCAGGGCCTGGGCAACCTGCTGAAGAAGGCCGTCAGCGGTGAAGGCATGCAGCTGATGAAGATCGAGGGACAGGGACGCGTCTACCTGGCCGATGCCGGCAAGCGGATCACGCTGTTGCGCCTGGCGGGAGAGGCCATCTTCGTCAACGGCAACGACGTGCTCGCAGTGGAATCGGGTATCGAGAGCCGCATCACGATGATGCGCAAGGTCGCCGGCATGCTGTCGGGCGGGCTGTTCAACGTGCGCCTGAGCGGCCACGGCATCGTCGCCATCACGTCGCACTACGAACCGCTGACACTGCCCGTGAACGCGCAGACGGGACCGGTGTTCACCGATCCCAACGCCACGGTGGCGTGGTCGGGCGGGCTGACGCCGGAAATCATCACCGACATCTCGCTGGGTACGTTGCTCGGTCGCGGATCCGGGGAAAGCGTGCAGCTTCGGTTTGCGGGCGAGGGCTGGGTGGTGGTGCAGCCCTATGAAGAAGTCGCGTACCAGCCGAGGCAATAAGCGTCCGGCGCGTCTCTGTCCCGGCGTTACTCGCCGGCGCCTTGCCGTCGCGGCTTTCGACGATGCGATGGCGGAAGTGCGGACACACCGCCCGGGCGTTGGCCCTTTCCGGACCACCCTGTACGCGTAGGCGCATGGCCAGTGGGCTGGTCAGGCGCGCTGCGGCGCGGACGTCATCGACAAAGCAGTCCGGAAACCCGGTGCCGGCGTCGTGGTCGTCGCGTGCGTCGTACGCATTCCGTTGCCGCGATTACCTTTCCCGGCGCCAGGAAAATGCCACTCAGGGGGGGCAAAACTACACGCGGTTTTGTGATGGGATTGGCAATATTGCGCGAGTGTTGCGTAACCTAATTCCAACATTTGATTAACCTGTTATTAAGGCCCGTGGCCCGCCCGAAGGGGCGCGCTGCACGTTCTCGGAGAGGGCGGGCCTGTCCGGACGCTCATGTGAATCAACCTGCAGCAGGGAGTCGCACAGTGTCCAAGCGTACGTTCAATCGAACATTCAAGCGCAGCGCCCTTACCGTCGCACTCGGCGTCTGCTTCACCTCTTCGGTCCATGCCCAATCCAATACCTCTGGCGCGGTCTTTGGCCAGGCCTCGGCAGGCGAGAAAGTCCTGGTCCAGAATCCGGCCACCGGCTTCAGCCGTGAAATCGCGATCGGCGCTGACGGCACCTACCGCGTCTCCGCGCTTTCGCCCGGCACCTATCGCGTAACGCTGCAGCGCGCGGATGGCACGACGTCGACGCGCGAAGTTTCGGTCAACGTGGGTACTGGCACGGCCGTCAACTTCGGCGCGGCAAGTACTGGAAGTGGCGCCACCACGCTGGGCACGGTCACGGTCACCGGCTCCCAGCTTGTCAATCCGATCGACGTCTCATCCGTCGAGTCCACGACCATCCTGACCGCCGAGCAGCTCGCCCGTATCCCCGTGCCGCGCGACACCACCTCGGTGGCGCTGCTTGCGCCTGGCACAGTGCGTGGCGACGCCGCATTCGGAAACCTGGCCTCCTTCGGCGGTTCGTCGGTTGCCGAAAACCAGTACTTCATCAACGGCTTCAACATCACGAATTCTTTCCGTAGTCTCAATTTCTCGAAGGTGCCGTTCGAAGCCATTGCGGAGCAACAGATCAAGACCGGCGGCTACGGCGCCGAGTTCGGCCGTTCGTTGGGCGGCGTGGTCAATCAGATCACCAAGCGGGGTACCAACGAGTTCAAGGCGGGTGCCAATATCTTCTGGTCGCCGAACTCGTTGCGCTCGGAAGTGGATGACTACCGATTCTCCAACCCGCGCGTGCCGGGGGATTTCGGAGAGGTGGCCGAAGACAACGGCAACGACGAGTTTGACGAGCTGATCGGCGCCGTGTGGGCCGGTGGTGCGTTGATCCAGGACAAGTTGTTCGCCTACGGCCTCTTGTCGTACGGCAGGACCGATACCGTCGGCTTCGGCAATACGGATGCATTCACCAATCGCGACGGCGCGATCAAGAACCCCACTTGGCTGGCCAAGTTCGACTGGAACATCAACGACAGCAACAAACTGGAACTGACCGCCTTTTCGGACAAGCAGGAAACGGAAACAAGGGTCTATGCCAATACGCCGGGTGTAACCGAACGCGGCGCGTATGCCGGTACCGTATTCGACGAGCAGGGCGGTGCGAACTACGTTCTCAAGTACACGGGTTATTTGACCGACAACTTCACCCTGACCGCGTTGTATGGCCATGGCGAGTTCAAGCGCCAGCAGCGCCTGCAGAATCCGGACGGCTCCATCGTCAGCTACAGCGGCAACATCGAAGACGCCTATACCACCAGCATCACGGGCACCACGACACTGGGCGGCTGCCCGGCCATCCTCGACGTGCGTCCCGGCTATCGCAAGGACATCACCGGTTCCTATGGCAGCTATTGCCATCTCACCGACGGTGCCTTGTTGCAGGCATCGAACAACAAGGATACCCGCGACCAGTACCGTATCGACGCCGAGTGGATCCTCGGCTCGCACCAGCTGCGCTTCGGCGTGGACGTGGACAATTACGAATCGGTGGCGGGCGAGGCCAACGTGGGCGGCTGGCTGTGGCGCTATTCCACCAACAATGGTCCGGACGGGTTGGCCAACACGGGTGACGAGTTCGACGTCGTCCGTCGTCAGACCACCGCGCGCGGAACCACCATCGAAGTCAAACAGCGTGCCTACTACATCGAAGACACGTGGAAGATCACCGACAACTTCCTTGCGTATCTCGGCGCGCGCTGGGATACCTTCGAGAACCTGGGCTCCGACGGACGCGCGTTCGTCAAGATCGACAACCAGTTTGGTCCCCGCCTGGGCTTCTCCTGGGACGTGAAGGGAGACTCTTCGCTGAAGATCTACGGTAACGCAGGCCGCTATGCGCTGCCTCTCACGCCGAGCGTCGCGGTGCGTGGTTCCAGCGCTTCCATCTACCAGCGCAGCAACAACAATCGCTTCTCCGGCGTCGATCCCGTCACCGGTGCGCCCATCCTGGTCGGGCCGCTCAATCCGTTGGGCTTGATCAATGGCGAAGACGGCAGCGCGCACGACCCGAACACGATTGCCAGCAAGAACCTGGATCCCATGTATCAGGATGAATTCATCCTCGGTTTCCAGACCACGTTGACCGACCATCTCAATGTCGGTGCGCGTGGCATCTACCGCAAGCTGAAGGCGGCCATCGACGACAACTGCGACTACACCGCCATCACCGAGCTCGCCGATGCCGACGGGCTCGACTACACGGTGCCCAACCCCGGCTTCCCGTATTGCCGCCTGTTCAACCCGGGTGAGGACGCCGTGCTGGTCACCGACCTCAACGGCGACGGCATCTACACCACCTATACCGTTGACGGCGCGCGCCTCAGTCCGCCAGCCAAGCGTTCTTACAAGGCGCTGGAGCTCTTCCTGGACGGTAGCTGGGACAAGTTCTTCTTCCAGGCCTCGTACACGCTGGGCTACAACAAGGGCAACACCGAAGGTGGCGTGAAGTCCGATATCGGCCAGGGCGACACCAACACCACGCAGGACTTCGACTACATCGAGCTGACAGTCGATACGTACGGCTACCTGCCCAACGATCGCCGTCACGCGCTGAAGGTGTTCGGCAACTACGACTTCAGCGATCAGTGGTCGCTCGGCGCCAACGTCCTCGTGCAGACCGGGCGTCCGATCAACTGCCTTGGCGTCCTGGACCGCAACCCGCTGGAGCCCGTCGGTACGGTCACCAACTACAACCCGCACCCGTACGGTTCAGGCTTCATGCGTTGCAGCGACTCGGAGAACGGCGCGTCGGACGACTCCACGGTGAGCGCGGTGCCGCGCGGCACTGCGGGCCGTCTGCCGACCACGACCACGCTCGACTTGAATCTGGCCTACCGTCCTGCCTGGGCGTCGGGGCTGCAGTTCAAGATGGACGTGTTCAATGTCTTCAATTCGCAGAAGGTCACGGCGGTGAGCGAAGTAGCGGAGGATTCGGCAACGGGTAATCCCCTGAGCACCTACCTGCTGCCGCGCTCCTACCAGGCACCTCGCTCGGTCCGCTTCATGGTCCAGTACGACTTCTGATCCGGCAGCTGTTCAAACAAGAACAACGATCCATGCTCTCATCTCGGCCGCCTTCGGGCGGCCTTTTCTTGAGTGTCCCTGCCTGCGGCAATCGTGTTGCGGATATGCTTGAGCGAACTCCATCCCGATGGCGACCATGAACGGAGCGCTGCAGCGCCACTGGAACGAGGCGAATCACCACGAAGCCGCCAAGGACCCGTCGGCGGCTCGCGCATGTTACGAGGCGATGCTGGCGATAGAGCCCAACCTGGTGGCGCCGCACCTGCGTCTTTCACGGCTTGCACAGGTCGTTGATCGTTATGTCGATGCGCGTCGCCACGCCCTGCAGGCCGGTCGGATATGCGCTGAAATCCGGGACGCCAAGGCGGTCGGTTTCGTCAGCCTGCGCCTGCTTGCCTTTGCCGAAGATGCGGAAATCGTCCGCCTCATCCAGTCCATGGACTGGTCCCATGTGGAAGTCCTGCGACAAGCGGCCGTGCTCGCCCAGCATCTGTGGCTGGTCGATCGCCACGAGCTCGCACTCGAGTTCCTGGCGCATGCGGCCGCCCGGGTCCGACCCGATCCGCTCCTCTGCCATACCCGCGCCAACGTACTCAGGTCGCTGGGCAGGCTTGACGAAGCCACGGAATACTACGAATACGCACTGCGGCTGGATCCGGATAACGCCTACGTGCATCGGGCCCTGGCGTTCCATCAGGTCGCGAAGCCTGCAGGTAGCCGCGCGCCGAGGATCGAGGCGGCATGCGTGCAACATGCAGAGGGGTCTGCCGAGCGTGCACAGCTGCGCTATGCGCTGTTCAAGGAGCTGGATGATGCGGGGCAGACGGCGGCTGCCTGGGACGCGTTGCGGGAGGGCGCGGCCATGGTGCGGCGCACGCTGCGGCACGATCCGGGAGAGGAGGAGCGAGCCTTCGAGCGGCTACTGCAATCCAGTCCATGGGAGACGCCGGTGCCCGTGGATCACGCATCGTCCGGGCCCGTGCCGATCTTCATCGTTGGCATGCCACGCACCGGTACGACGCTGCTGGATCGGGTGTTGGGCAATCATCCCGAGGTCGTCTCGCTGGGCGAGCGCAACGATCTGGAGGCGGCGACAAGCGAGGTGTCCGACCATTTCTACCCCGGCGGATTGAGGGAATCGCGCTGGGACAAGCTCCAGGGAATCGATCCAGTCGCCGTCGGTGCGCGTTATCTCGAGCGCCTGGCGCCGATCATCGCGGGGCATCGCTGCTTCATCGACAAGAATCCCCGGAATTTCTTCAATGTCGGGCTGATACTGCGGGCGCTCCCGCAGGCACGCATCATCTGCGTTCGACGCGATCCGATGGATACCTGCTTCTCGAACCTGAAGGAATTGTTCGAGGGCGGTGCATATCCCTACAGCTATGCGTTCGAAGACCTGGCCGCACATCATCGGGGATTCGAAAAGCTGATGGCGCACTGGATGGCGGATTCGCGGGGGGCGATGCATGTCCTGGACTACGAGGCGTTGGTGCGACGCGGCGAGGAAACCTTGCGCGAGTTGCTGGTGTTCTGCGGGCTGGCGCCCGCCATGGACATGCTCGACATCACCGCCAATGCGGCGCCCGTGTCCACCGCCAGCAGTTCGCAGGTCCGTTCACCCATCCACGACCGCAGCATAGGGGCATGGAGGCGATACGCCTCGCCATTGGAGCCGCTCCGCCTGATGCTGGAAGCGCAAGGGAAAGGGCATGGCGACTGAGTCGATTTCCGTTCGCGTGGCCGCGTTGATGGCCCGCGCGCAGGGGCAGGCCGTCGCGAAGGATTTCGGCGCGGCGATCGAAGGCTACCTGCAGGCGCTCGCGCTGTCGCCAGGTGATCCCGACATCCTGTTGCAACTGTCGTACATGGAGTCTCTCGCAGGTCACTTCCGTGCTGCGCACGGCTATGCGCTTCAGGCAAGCCAGTACGATGCACAGCGGGTCGAGGTCGTGAAAGAGTTGCTCGCAAGGCTGCGTACCTTCAATGAAATCCCGGCCATGCTGGCGTGCATCGAGCGCATGTTGCCGATGTCCCGGATTCCGATCCCTTCGCTGATTGCCATCGCCGCACAACTGACCTACGCAGGGCTTCCGCAGCAGGCGATCAAGTTCCTGGACGAAGCCCGGCGCGCGGATCCGGATTACCCGCCGACCTTGTTGTCGCGGGCCCACGTGCTGATGTTCCTCGGCCGATTCGCCGACGCCGCGGAAGATGCCTCCCGGGCCATTGCGCGCGCGCCGCATGTCGCGCAGGGCTATTGGTTGCTGTCCCAGGTCCGCAGGCAGGATGCTGGCGAGAGTCACCTCGCCCGGATCAGGGCGCAGCTGCGGGCACCGCAGCGGAGCGCGCAGGATCGCGCATTGCTTGCCTTCGCGCTGCACAAGGAACTGGACGATCTCGGTCGTCATGACGAAGCCTCGCGTGCGCTCCAGGAAGGATGCGCCAGCAAGCGGTCATCGCTACGCTACGACGCTGCGCGTAATGCAGCGCTTTTCGAGCGGTTATTGCATTTCGAGCCCCGCGTTTCACCCGCACGGGCGCGGTCCGGCACTCGTGCCGTACCGGTCTTCATCGTGGGCATGCATCGCTCCGGCACGACGTTGATCGAGCAACTGCTCGATGGACATTCCGATGTGTGTGGTTTGGGCGAGCTCTACGATTTCACCAGCGCCATGCGGTATGGCACCGATCATCATTGCGCGGGCGTGATCGATGCGGAGATCGTTGAAAGGGCTCCGGCCGTCGACTTCGACATGGTCGGCCAGCGTTACCTGGAGGGCACCGCATGGCGGCTGGCCGGCGAGGGTCATTTCACCGACAAGCTTCCTTCGAATTTCCTCAACGCAGGGTTCATCTGCGAGTCATTGCCGCAGGCGAAGATCCTGCACATGGTGCGCGATCCCATGGAGACGTGTTTCTCCAACCTGCGGGAATTGTTCTCGGATGCCAATCCCTACAGCTACGACCAGCTCGAGCTGGCCGACTTCCATGCACACTACCGCAAGCTGATGGTCCACTGGCATGCCCGCTATCCAGGGCGGATTCTGGACGTGGACTACGCGCAACTGACCCGTGAGCCGGAGCAGGTGGTCCGTCGGGTCTGCGATTTCATTGGCATCGCATTCGAGCCGCAGATGCTTGGCATGCAGTCGCGTACGCGGGGCGTCGTTACGGCCAGCGCCGTGCAGGTGCGCGACCGCATCCATGTGCGGGACGTTCCGAAGTGGCGTGCCTATGAGTCGTATCTGGCGCCGTTGCGGGAACGCCTCGGCAGGGAATAGCTGGTGGGCCGACCACCCGGCACCATCGGGCGGTCTCTGTACGGACTCAGGCGCCGGCGCCCACCGAGACGCGGTTGCGCCCCTCGCGCTTGGCGCCGTACAACGCGTCGTCTGCCGCGCGCAGCAGGTCGTCGACGTGGCGGAACTGTTCCAGCGCCCCCTGCGTGGCGAGGCCGGCGGAGAAGGTGATGTGCAGTGGCTGGCCGTTGACATGGGCCATGGCGGCGCCAGCCACCTCCGACAGGATGCGTCGCACGACATGCGCGGCCGCTTCCTCGTTGATGCCGGGCAGCACGACCAGGAATTCCTCGCCGCCGTAGCGGGCGACGATATCGCTGCTGCGCACGTGCCGCATCAGCGACTTGGCGAAATTGCGCAGTACTTCGTCGCCGACCAGGTGACCCCAGCGGTCGTTGACCTGCTTGAAGTCGTCGAGGTCGATGAAGGCGATCGACAGCGGCCAGCCGTGGCGGGTGGCGGCATCGAATTCCTTCTCGAGGACTTCTTCCAACTGGCTGCGGTTGTAGGCGCCGGTCAACGGATCGCGACGGACTTCCTCTGCCAGCCGGCGTGCGCGGTCTTCGTGCTCGTCGGCTTCCTTGCGGGCACGCGCGGCTTCCTGGATCTCGCGCAGGTTGCGCACGACAAGCAACTCGCGGGCCTGGTCTAGCAGGGCCTGGATGCGGGCGGGCGGCGCAGGCGGCACGTCGAACATGGCGCAGACCTCTGGCAGGGCCGCGATCATGTCTTCGGTCAGTGCGAGGAATGCGGCGTAGTCCAATCCGAGCCGCGTCGCGGCCTGCAGGGCGGCCTGTCGATGGGCTTCTTCGGTGCGCGCTTCGTCGGCGCCCGCCAGCCAGATGTCCGCGACATGGCCGGATACGGCCACGCACGCATTGAAAGTCGTATCGGAGCCCGGGGCTTCGCTTTCCATGATCGCTTCCCGCAGCAGCGCGGGAAGGTTCCATTGCCGCGCCAGCCAGCCGCCGACGGTGGCGTGGTCGCAGCCCAGCCAGTCGCGCTCGGCCGCGAGCAGGGTCGCATTGTCTTCGGTGCGCTCGACGAGCTGTGCGTAGTCATCGCCCAGCACTTCCAGCAAGGCCAGCATGCCGATGTCTTGCAGCAGGCCGGCCAGCATCAGTTCCTCCGCCTTGCGCATGCCGGCGTGCTGGCCCAGCAGGCGGCAGGCGAGGGCGGCGATCACGCTGCGGCGCCAGACGCGCTCCTGCGCCACCGGATGGTTGCCGTTGCCGCAGCGCGCCAGCGAGAAGCCGAGTGCCAGCGTCAGTGTGGCATTGAGGCCGAGCACGGTCAGCGCCTGCGACAGGTTTTCCACGCGACGCCGGCTCGCGTAGAGCGGGGAATTGGCGATGCGCAGCATGCGTGCGCTCAGCGCGGCGTCCAGGCCGATCGCGTCAGCGGCCGTCGCCATCACCACCTCGGGATCCTGCGCCAACTCGATGATGCGCAAGGCCACGCCCGGCGGGCTGGGCAGGTTGCGGCAGTTCGAGAGCTGGGATTCGAGTTCGGGACGCATCCGGGCGCGCACTACGCTGGAGGAAAGTGGCCGGCAGCATGCCAGCAAAGCGTGACGGAATGTCAGCTTTGTAAACAGTTTCGGCACGGCAGCGTCAAACTTTAGTCGCGCGCGACGAATGGCCGCGAGGTCGTCGATGCGTTCGTCGATATCAAAGGCAACAAAAAAGCCGCAGTTTCCTGCGGCTTTTCCGGTGAAGCGAGGCGGATGGCTTACGCCAGGCCGGCCTGCTTCATCACTTCGGCGGCGTAGTCTTCCACCACCTTCTCGATGCCTTCGCCGACCACCAGGCGCTGGAAGCCGACCACGTCGGCGCCGGCGGCCTTGACCACCTGCTCGACCGACTTGTCGCTGTCCAGCACGTACGGCTGGCCGTACAGGGTGACTTCGTTGACGATCTTGTTGATCTTGCCGGAGATGATCTTCTCCAGGATGTCGGCCGGCTTGGCCTTGTCCTTGTCCGACATCTTCGCCAGCTCGATTTCCTTTTCCTTCGCGACGAACTCGGCCGGCACGTCGGCGGCCTTGTTGTGCGGCGGATTCATCGCGGCGATGTGCATCGCCAGGCCACGGGCCAGTTCGGCGTCGCCGCCCTTGACCTCG
>CAMPIO010000098.1 GCA_946886405.1 uncultured Pseudoxanthomonas sp. | reverse complement strand
ATCCTGATGCACGGCCCCCGCATCACCACACCCCCGGCCGCGCAGGAAGTCACCCTCGAACTGCAGCAGGACGGCCTGCCGCCCGCGACCATGCGTGGCGCCCTGATGCCGGCCAGCGGCGCCAAGGGCGGCGGCTTCCTGATGGTCCCCGTCGGCGACCTCAAACAGACCATGGCCTCCACGCGCCCCAAGGAAACCGGCATGAAGGTCCGGGTCGGCGGCGTGGACGTGTTCGGCCTGTCCTACGACGGCCTGGACCAGGCGCGCAGCGCCATGCTCGACTGCCTGGCCGGCAAGCCCTTCACCGGCGGCAAGAGCTTGGCCGAGGCGACCGCGGAGATCCGCCTGATGGGCACCGGCGCCATCGCCGGCACCGCCTTTTACAAGGGCGCGGTGCTGGCCAAGAAGCAGTACCCGCCGAAGGGCAGCCAGCGGGTGGGCCTGATCCACATGAGCGATGAGTTCAAGCAGTGGTTCGAGACGGTCAAGCAAAGCCAGAAGATGCCCGACCAGATTCCCGAACGCATCGCCAAGCACTTCATGTTCGCCACCATCCTCGACGACCAGGGCAGCTTCCGCTTCACCAAGCTGCCGCCCGGCGAGTACCTGCTGATCGCCGACTTCTCCTACAAGGAGACCGTGACCCGCAGCGAAGTGACCGGCCGCGCCGACGTGTTTGTCGGCAACCAGCACATCGGCTCCAACGACCAGGTCGCCTACTGGTTCGAGGACGTCAGGAAGACCACCACCTTCTCCAAGACCGTGCACCTCAAGGACGGCGAAACCCTGCAGGTGAGCCTGGACAAGTCGATGCTGGGGTGCTTCTTCGTGTGCCGCTGACGGTCGGAGGGCGCGGCGGCCGGCAGGGCGGCTGTAGACCCGTAAGGCGGGCTTGAGCCCGCCCTGCGCGTCCGCGAGACCCCCGACGGGTCTCTCTTCTCTCACTGACGGTCTCGCGACACCCAAAAAGAGTCTTTCTTCTCACAGCAAGGTCCAACGTTCGGCCGAAAAGAGTCTCTCGTCTCTCACTGAGGTCCAACGTTCCACCAAAAAGGGTGTCGCGATACCGAAAAAGCCTGGCGCGACACCCTCTACGGGTCTCTCTTCTCTCATTAAGGTCCTCGCGATAGCCGAAAAGGGTGTCGGGACACCGGAAAAGATCCACGCGAGAGCGAAAAAGACGCAACGCTCGATCGAAAAGGCCTGAACATCCGCGCCGGGCAGGGTGTCCATCCGCCTGCAGCACACCCGCAAGGCGGGCCAGGGCCCGCCCTACGACGCGACGGAGGTCTCCCGCAACTCCGCCAGCAGACTCCGCGGCGTACACCCCGCCATCGCCTGGAAGTCCGCGATCAGATGCGCCTGGTCGTAATACCCCACATCCGCCGCGATCGCTGACCAGTTGATGTCTTCCCCCCACTGCGCCGCGCGCACCGCCTTGTCGAACCGCTTCAACCGCGCATACGTCTTGGGGCCGACACCCAGCACGTCGTGCAGCACGCGTCGCAGATGGCGCTCACTGATTCCCAGCTCGCGCGCCACCGTGCCGACGCTGGCCACCTGCAGCTTCTCCAATGCGATCGGCAGGAACGCTGGCACTGCGCCGGCCACCTTGCCACCCGCCATGCGCTCCATGACCGACGCTTCCAGCAATCCACCCGCCGCACGTGCATCGGGCGCTTCAGCAAGCTGCTCGCGCAAACGCTGCGCGCTCGCAGGCCCCCACAGGGCTTCGAGTGGCACCGTGCGGCCCGACAGTTCCGACGCGGACACACCCAGCACGGCCTCGTACGTCCCCGGCTGCAACCGCGCCAGCACCGCGCGGTGCCCGCCACGGATCAGCTTCCGGTGCACCCGGCTCCTTGCGCCCATCGCATGGATATCGACGCCGCCCGGAATCGACGGCCCGAAACGCACCACCACCTGCGCCTCCACCTGCGGCACCGCCACGCGTTGCCGGTCGGTTGCGTAATGGCTGGTCGCCATCGCGAGGATCGGACGCAATGCGCCACGGGCAGGCATCACGGTGTGGCGGGCAGGATCGGCGGGCATGCCTGCATTGTGGTGGGCCGTTCCGCCGCGCTGCAACCCGCCGGTGCATGGCCGTTTTTTCCAATGCCATCGCGCACGCAGCGGCTACCGTGGCCGCATGAACATACTCGTGACCGGCGCGACCGGAAAAGTAGGCAGCAGACTCGCCAAGCGACTGGTGCAGCACGGACACACCGTGCGTGCCCTGGTGCGCGACCCCGCCCGTGCGACCGACCTGTCGGACCACGGCATCCACCTGGTCACCGGCGACCTGATGCAGCCGGACGCGCTGCCGGCGGCGGTGCAGGGCGTGGATATCGTCGTGCATTGCGCGGCGTTCTTCCGCGGCGCCACCCCGGAAGAAGCGCACGCCGTGAACAACCTGGGCACGCAGCACCTGGCGCATGCCGCCCGCGAGGCAGCGGTGGGGCGATTCGCGTTCATGAGTACCGGCCTGGTCTATGGACCCAACGGCGGGGCCCTGGCGCAGGAAGACGATGATTGCGCCCCCGTGGATGCCTACCCGCAGAGCAAGCTCACCGCCGAACGCATGCTGCTGGCCATCGACGGTCTGGACGTGCGCATCCTGCGCCTGCCGTTCGTCTACGGCGATGGCGATCCGCACATCCAGGACGTGGTGCCGTTCATGCGCACCTTCCCGCCCGCGCAACGCATGTCGATTGGCCACCACGCGGACGTGGCGCAGGCCGTGGTCCGGTTGCTGGACAGTGCATCGCCCGCGCATCGCATCTACAACGTGGTGGATGATGAAGCCCTCGATCTGGCGACGCTGTTCGCTTCGGTGGGACAGCCGCCGCCGGATGGCACCGACCCCGAACGCGCGAAAGCATTCGGCGCCGTCATGGACGGGCGCCGCCTGCGCGAAGATCTCGGCTTCCGGCCGCTGTTCCCGCGGCTGGCGGACGCGATAACGGCAGGGCAGGCATGACAAGGCGGCTCTGCCTTCTCACTATTGATCGTGTTGTGAGTGACCGAATCGCGCCGTAGCATGGGACAACGCTCGTCGGGAGGGATTCTGGATGCGTATGTGGACGATGGCTGCGATGTTGAGTCTGGGAGGGTGTGCCGGACTCGGCACTGAGCAGGCGGGTACCGAAGTGGGCGCATCCGCGCCGCCTGTGCAGCAAGGCAGTCTTGCGACGCCAACAAATGGCCCTTTCACCGGTGAATGGGAAGCGTGCCAAGGCACGACCGCGCCGGAGGAATGCGGCCGTTACCTGTTGCTGCAACGTGGCGGCCGCATTTGCGGTACCTGGTTCTATTTTGCAACCGGAAAAGCGTACACAGGCAGGATCGTTGCGCGCGCGGACTCGCCCACGGAGGCGCGGCGCACGCATGTGTGCGGTCGGCCTGGCTCCGAGACGAATACCGAATGCGACGAAGGATGGCAGCGTATCGATAAGCCGCTGCAGATATGTGATGGCAAGCTTTCCGACCTGATGCGTGCGGACGGCTCCTGCTTCGGCGACTACCGAGCCGTGCGCATGGCTAAAGACCAGCGCGATGCACTGCTAGCGGAACCGTGGATGGAGGACTGCCTGTCGGGCGCAGGTGACTGACGCGCCCATCCCGTAGCCCGGGTAAGCGAAGCGCATCCGGGACGTCGTGAAGGTTGATGCATCGCCCCGGGTGCGGCCTGCGGCCTTGCCCGGGCTACGCAAGGTGTCGCGTGCGCGGAAGGCAAAAGCGCCCCTCATCCGCCTTCGGCACCTTCTCCCCGTGGTACGGGGAGAAGGGAAGGGCACACAGCCATGCTTGTCTCCTTCTCCCCGTTGCACGGGGAGAAGGAAGCGACGGGTGCGCCGGCTCAGGCGCCCGACACTCGCGCCTTGTTCCGCAGCGACAGGCAATAGCCCGCTGTCGCCGCAATCCCGATCAGGATCGCCAGCGAACCGCCGATGACCGCCACATCCTTCGGCGCCGCGATCCAGAAGCCCGCATAGACCAGGCCGCTGAGCGCCATCGACCAACCGGCCACGCGCTGCGCCTGCCGTGCCCGCGCACTGGGCACGAACCGCTTGGGCATCTGGTTGCCGAACCATGCCACCATCAAGCCGATGGCGCCCATCACGATGCGATCGACCATCTCGCTGTCGATATACCCCCGCGAGCGGGCAAACGTCGCGCACAGCGCCAGCACCACGATGCCGACGCCCCACGCCAGACTGGTAAGCACTTCTCTGTTCATCGCGCAGACTCCTTCTTGGATTTCGGCGCCGCCTTACCCGCACCGAACGAGTGGACGAAGCCGAGCAGTGCGTCTTCCAGCACCGACAGCTTCAAGTGATAGATCACGGACTTGCCGACCTTTTCCGCGTGCACCAGGTCGGCCTCTTTCAACACCGCGAAGTGCGCCGACATCGTCGGCTTGGACACATCGAACTGGTCGCTCAACTCGCCTGCGCTGAGCGGCCCCTGGCGCAGCAACTGCAGCACCTGGCGACGGGTGGGATCGGAAAGGGCGCGGAAGACCTGGCTCATGATGCGATAGTTAGCTAAATATCAAAATGTGTCAATCGCCGCTCGTCGGGACAGTGCATGGCACCATGCACGCATTCCCTTGTTGTGAGACGACGCATGCTGCGTGCCTTGGTCCTGTTGCTGTGCCTGATATCTCCTGCGGTCTTCGCCGCCACCCCGGTGTTCGACGTCCACGTGCACCTGCGCGATGGCGAGACCTCGCTGCAGCAGTACCGCGACGACGTCCGCGCCGCCGGCTTGCAACTCTCCGGCATCGGCGTGATGTGGTTCGGTGGCCCGCACCAGGCCCGGCAGGGCGACCTGGCGAAGATCCGCGCCGGCAATGACCGCGTCATCGCCCTGGCCGCCAAGCATCGCGACGTGCTGCCCATCGCCACCGTCCACCCCTACGACGGCGACGCCGCCCTGGCCGAACTCGCCCGCGTCGCTGCGGCCGGCGTGAAGGTGCTGAAGATCCACGCCCACACCCAGGGCTTCGACGTATCCGACCCCCGCCTCGAAACCCTCGCGCGCCGCGCCGGCGAGCTCGGCATCACCGTGCTGATGGACAACGCCAACATCCTACCCGGCGACAGCGAAAAACTGTTCAACCTGGTCGTACGCGTGCCGAAGACGAAATTCATCCTGGCCCACATCGGCGGCCTGAACTTCCGCTTCTGGAACATCCTCGCCCTCGCGCGCACCGCCGACGGCTTCGGCTTCGAGAACCTCTACTTCGACATTTCCGCCACCGTGCTGGTGGTGGCCGATTCCCCGGTCGAAGAAGAATTCCTGTGGACGTTGCGCAACGTCGGCATGGACCACGTGCTGCTGGGCTCGGACTACCCGCAGATCAGTCTGGAGGCGACGGTGAAGGCACTGGATCGCCTCGACTTGAGCGACGAAGAGAAAGCGAAGATCCGCACCGGCAATGCGCAAAGGATGTTCGGAAGATAGGGCGGCCATGGCCGCGGTCTCCACAAAGCTCGGGCCGCGGCGGGGTGCATGAAGCCCGACGCAGTCGCAGGTGTAGTCGCGTGCCTTGCATGCGCGCGTTTGGTCTCACATTCGTACCTGCAAGCGTGACTTGAGCGCGCCGTGTTTGTGCCCGTGCGCATGCTAGATTTTGCGCGGGGGACAATCGCTTCAGGGAATGAGGGATGGATCCGGATTACTTGGCCGCGACGGTCGTCGCCACGCGTTCCCGCGCCGACGGAACGTGCTCGTGTTGATCATGCAGGGCATCGCGCGCGCGATGCGTGCCCGCCTGCATGCGTGGTTTCCCCTTGCGTCGGGAATCTTCGGACATGCATGGTGGATGTTCATCCTCGTCGCCATCGTGCTGGGGCTGCTGCAATGGCCGTGGTTCGGCCGGATGCTGGTGTGGGGAAGTACTGCCGCCATGGCCATGGGTGCCGCGCAGGTACATGGACGGCGTTGGGGACCCTGGTGGAGCCTCGCTGTCGCGCATGCGTTGTTCGCAGCGGGGGCGTTCGTGCAGTCGCGGGCGGATGCGGCCGGTACGTCGGCCGCGGCTCTGACGGCGGCCGACCTGTTCTACACGCTCGCGACCGGCATGTTCGCCTGGGGGTTGCTGGGCTTCATACGTGACCGGCGCAGTGGCGTCATTCCGTGGCGGGGCGCGCTGGATGGTGCGGTGATCCTGCTGTGCGCCGGGTTGGTGGGGTGGTGGTTGTTCGTCCAGCCCACGCTGGAACTGGCCCCGGCCTTTCCGTCGCCGCAACGCTTCCGCATGCTGTACCCGGTGGCCGACCTTGCGCTGCTGGCGCTGGTCGCGTGGCTGGCCAGCGCGCCGGAAACGCGTTCGCCCTCGCTCACGCTGCTGGTGCTGGGACTGGTGTTCTGGACGGCGGGCGATGCGCTGTACCACGCGATGAGTTTCGGGGTGGAGACGCCGGCACAACCCTTGTTGCTGATGTGGCTGTTCGCCTACGTCAGCTGGGGTGCGGCGGCGCTGCATCCGTCGCGCCATCGGCTGCTCGCCATCCGCGATGCCGCGCGCGTGCACGGGACGGCGGGCCGGCTGTCGCTGGTCGCGCTGGCGCTGCTGGCCACGCCGGTCAGCCTGCTGGCGCCGTCGCGTCCGGATGCGCTCACCGCGACGATTGCCGCGACGCTGGTCACTGGCGTGGCCGCTTTGCTGCTGTGGTGGCGCCTGCGCGGGCTGCGTGCCTGGGAGGACCACCAGCGCGATGCGCTGACGCTGGTGGCGGAGACCGACCCCGTGACCGGGTTGCCCAACCGGCGGCGGCTGCAGGAACTCATCGGCGACGCAATCGACACCGGCACGCAGGTCGGTGTGCTGGTCATCGACATCGACCGCTTCGGAGCGGTGAACGACGCCTACGGGCATCGCGTCGGTGACGCGGTGCTGAGCGAACTGGCGGCACGGTGGCGTGCGAGCCTGCCGGCGGGCGACGCCATCGCCCATCTCGGTGCGGACGCGTTCTGCGTGGTGATGCCGTCGATCGCGGGAGAGGCGCAGGCGCTGGCGGATGCGCAGCGCCTGCAGCATGCGCTGGACACGCCTGTCCACATCGATGGCGGTACGTTGAAGGCCTCGGCGAGCATGGGGCTGGCGCTGGGGCCGCAGGATGGAAGCGATCCGTGGCGCCTGGTGCAGAAGGCGACCCTGGCCATGCGGCACGCGCAACAGCAGCCGGGCAAGGTGGTGCGCTTCACCCCCGCCCTCAGGCGCGAGGATCCGCGCACGCTGCTGTTGCTCAACGACCTGCGTGATGCGCTGGCCGAGGGGCAACTGCGCTTGCAGTACCAGCCGAAGGTCAGGTTGCGCGACATGCGCGTGATCGGCGTGGAGGCGCTGCTGCGCTGGCAGCATCCGGTCAACGGCCTGGTGCCGCCGGGCGAGTTCATTCCGCTGGTGGAGCGCACCGAGCTGATGCCGGACCTGACCCGGCATGTGCTGGGCATGGCGCTGAAGCAGTGTGCGGCCTGGCAGCGCGGCGGCATGGGGCTGACGGTTGCGGTTAACCTGTCCACGTGCAGCCTGCTGGATGCGGCGCTGCCGGCCGACGTGGGGCGGCAGCTGGCGCGGGCGAAGGTGTCGCCGCGACAGCTCGCGCTGGAGATCACCGAGTCCGCCGCGATGTCCGACCCGGCCGCGAGCCTTGCGACGCTACGCGCGCTGTCGGCGTCGGGCGTGCATCTGTCGATCGACGACTATGGCACCGGCCACAGTTCGCTGGCTTACCTGCAGGAAATGCCGGTGCAGGAGCTGAAGCTGGACAAGAGTTTCATCGGCAAACTGCTGCGGCAGCAAGCCAGCGCGGCCATCGTGGGGTCGACGATCCGTCTGGCGCGCAAACTCGGTATGCAGGTGGTGGCCGAAGGCGTCGAGGATGCCGATACCGCCGCAGCCTTGCGCAAGATGCACTGCTTCGCTGCGCAGGGGTACTGGTTCTCGCCGCCGGTGGATGCGGTCGCCTTGCCCGGTGTGATTGCTGAAATCGAGCGGCGCCCGGCACTGGTGGTCTGAGGCGAAGACGTTGTTTGGGTAGCCCGGGTGAGTGCAGGGCACGCAGGGTGATAGGACAGTGACGCAGGTGCCGGGTCCAGTGCGCGTTTGCGCCTCGCATGCGCGGACGGTAAAGCGCCCCTCATCCGCCTTCGGCACCTTCTCCCCGTGTTACGGGGAGAAGGGAACAGCGCGTGTCTTCATCTGTCCGTGTCGCGGGAAGCGAGAGATCGGTGTGTCACCATCTCCCCGCTTGCGGGGAGATGGGGGTGCCGCGGGCCTACTTCTATCCGCAGTGCCGTAAGAAGGATGCAAGCCAGAGCGGGGTCAGCCGTCACCGCTGCGGATGCGCTCCACCCGTTGGCGATAGGCCTGCACGTTGTCGCCGTTGATGCGGGTGCGCTGGGTGCCCTTGACCTCGTCGACCTTGCGGTCGGAGCCGGTCACGGGCTTGGCCACCACGTCGGTCTCGCGCTCGAACGCATGCGACTTGTCGGTGTTGCGGTAATACCGGTAGATGGCCCAGTACAGCGCGGCGGCCCCGGTGGGCCCCAGCGCCAGCAGCCACATGCCACTGTCGTCGCTCATGATCCTGCCCAGATGATCCAGAGGGCGATGCCCTCCAGGAACGTGCCCACGGTCAGTGCGGTCAGCAGCAGCTTCCACTGCTGCACGGGCACGCTGCCCATCGTCTCGCCGGTGCGGCCGTTGACCGCGATGTAATGCAGCATCCCGCCGTTGCTGCCCGGCTGGTGGTACGAGTACAGCCACACCGGCAGGTACATCGACACCCAGCGCGTGCCGTGCACGTCCAGGCGTTCCTGTTCCCAGCGCACGCCGCGGTCGTAGCGGCCCACAGAGCCTTCCACCTGCGCGCGCGCGATGGACAGCAACTGGTCTTCCAGCCGCGGGTGCAACTGCTCCACGTCGGTGTCGCGCTTCTCGGAAGTGAAGCCCGACAGGTACGACGCGTTCCACTTCACCGCGTTCTTGGTGTCGAACGGCAGGATGGTGTTGATGATGTTCTGCGTGTTGACCTTGGTATCGAAATTGCCGCGCTCGGCGGAGGATTCCAGCGGCAGGTCGTCCACGGTGAAGTCGACCTGGCGTTCCACCTGGTACACGTCGGCGTCGTAGTAGGTCTTCTTGTTCTTGTCGGTGCCGCGCGTGTAGGTGCGCGTCAGGATCTCGCCCTTGCCTGCGACCTCCGCGCTCGCGTTGCCGTCGACGATCATGTAGGGAAGGTACACGCCGACCACATTCTCCGGCGAGAACTGCTCCTTGAACGCCTTCAGTGCGAACAGCTTGCGCTTGCCGACGAACTGGCGGATGCGCGCGACCGCATCATCTTTCCTGATATGGAACGGCAGCACCGCATCCGGCACTGCGCCATTGCTGATCTGCTCGTTGACGCCGAACACGTGGCGGCACCAGTGGCAGCGCGCCGTCATCGCGTTCTCGGTGTTCACCGTGACTTCGGCACCGCAGCCCGTGCACTTGAAGGTCATCAGGCTGGTGGTGCCGGCGTCGATGGCGCGCGCGCCGCCGGCGATGACCGTGCCGCGCAGTTCATCCAGGCCCACGCCCAGGCCGAATTCCTCCTCGACCCGCGCGCCCACCCATTCATTGCGGCAGTACAGGCAGACCAGCACGTCGCTGCCCAGCTTGTGGCGGATGTCGGTGGCGCCGCACTTCGGGCAGCGGTTCAGGCCGTCCTTCAGCTCCGCTGCGGCCGTGTCGATGGCGACCGGATCGGGCGCTTCGATTTCCTCGCGGATCGCGTCGGGCAGGGTGGACGGGTCGACCGGAAAACTCCCGGGCAACGGCGGAACCTCCTGCGGCGAGCCGGGGCCCAACGCAGGAGGAACCGGCGGCAACGGCGGTGGCGCCGGACGGTTCGGGGTGGACATGCGTGCTTCCGCTTACAGGCCCAGTGCCTTCGCCTTCAACGCGTCGTAGTCGGACTGCGTGATCAGGCCGAGGTCGAGCATTTCCTTGGCCTTCTTCAGCCTGGCGACCGGATCGTCGGCCGCAGGTGCGGCCGGCGTGGCTGGCTGTTGCAGGCCGCCCACGCCCATCATTCCCGACGCCATGCCGATACCCATCAGGCCGGCCGCGCCACCGTTCTCGCCAGCGGACTGGATGCCCTGTGCGACGCTGGCCTGCAGGTTGGAATTGCCGCGCGAACCGGACAGCGCATCGGCGCGCTGCACGGTCTTCAGCAGTTCACGCGTGTTGGCGTCGTACTCGATGGAGACGATGGCGGTCTTGACGATGGCCAGGCCGCGGCTGGAGCTCCACTGGTAGCCCTGTTCGACGGCGGCCGACAGGCTCTGCGCGAAGCCCAGCGAATCCTGCTGCAGCTTGGTGATGCGGTTGCCCTTGGACGGATCGTTCGTGTACAGGCTGAAGGCCGGCGCCAGCGAACCCACCACTTCGTTGAACAGCTGGGTGGCGGCGGCGTTGTCCAGGTCGGTGAAGTCGAACACCTTGCCCGGCTGCAGGTACGACGCTGGAACGAAGTTCTTCACGAACAGGATGGGGTCGACGATCTTCAGCGTGTACGAGCCGCGCGTGACCGCGCCGACCTGGGTGTTGAGGAAACCGTCGTCCCAGTAGATCTCGGACTGCGTGCCGAAGCGGTTGTCCGGCAGTTCCTTCAGCGAGACGAAGAACGCCGCCTGCTGCGAGCCCGGCTGGCCGCCGAACTTGAAGCGCTCCCAGCTCTGGGTGATGAAGGTCGAGACGATGCCATCGCCGGCGAAGATCGACTTGGAGTTGATGTCGTCCGAACGCCACTCGTAGCCGCCCGGCTCGGCGACGAACGCGGTGATCGCGCCGTCCTGCATCAGCAGCAAGCCGTAGCCCTCGGGCACGACGATCTTCGAGCCGTTGGTGATGATGTTGTTCGAACCGCTGGTGTTGGAGCCGCGACCGGCATTGGTGCCCTGCGGTACCGCGGCGAACAGCGCCGCCGTCGCCGGCAGGCCCGCCGGCACCGTGTAGAAATCCTTCCACTGGTCGCCCAGCACACCACCGACCGCACCCACCACCGCCTGTACAAGACCCATGACATCACTCCGTGATTCGTGGGCGGGTAAGGGCACCCGCCAACCGTGACCGAGTATACATAGCGCCCTGTTACCGACATGGCGCAGAGGTCACGGTGCGGTGGCGTGCAAGCGTTGCGGAAACGTTACGTGATGGCGCGGCAAGACCACCACCCGCCTGGGCATCGCCAACGTGGCGGCGGTCGAAGTGCGCCGACCACGATGACGCGCCATCGTGCCGACGCCGACGGTCTCCGGCCTGGCCGCCGTCGCCGATGCGGGTGGCGTCTTCGATGCGGGACGTTTCGGTTCACGCGATTACGCCGAACGCGTGCGGCGTGCGCTGGTCCTGCATCTCGGGTCGCGACGCTATCGTAGGGTCGGCCCTGGCCCACCACTCGTGATGCGTGATGGCGGGTCGGGCCCCGCCCTAGGAAGGCGGCGCGCGCCCGTCGATCACGCCGCCGGCAACGCGCGGTTCCTTCCCTCGGCCTTGGCGCGGTACAGCGCGGCGTCGGCCGCGTGCAGCAGGGCATCCGGATTGCTCCCGCGCGCCGGACGCTGGCTGGCCGCGCCGATGCTGACGGTGATGACGTCCGCGACGCTCGACGCGCGGTGGGGCAGGGCGAGGCGTTGCATGTCCTCCACCAACCGCTGGGCGAGCGCGAGCGCGGTGTCGGCGTCGCAGTCCGGCAGCAGCACGGCGAATTCTTCACCGCCATAGCGTGCCGCCAGGTCGTCGCCGCCACGCAGGCTGGCGGCCAGGGCGGCTGCCAGCGTCGCCAGCGCGGCATCGCCGCCCAGGTGGCCGTAGCTGTCGTTGTAGGCCTTGAAGTCGTCCACGTCGATCAGCAGCACTGCCAGCGCGGCGTCGCGGGCTGCGTGGTCGTCCCACGCCAGCCGCAGGCGACGGGTGAATTCGCGCCGGTTGGCGATGCCGGTCAGCGCATCGCTGGCCGCCAGATGCTGGAGGCGTTCGTTGGCCTCGCGCAGCGCGTCGGTGCGCTGGGCGACTTCGCGGGTCAGTGCGCGCTCGCGCTCGCGTGCCGTGCGCAGGCGCAACCGCACCAGCGTGGCCAGCAGTCCCAGCGCGGCCAGGGCCGCCAGCGTGCGCAGCCACCACGTCTGGTGCCATTGAGGCAACAGGGTGAAGCGCAGCTGCGCGCCGTCTTCGTTCCACACGCCATCGTTGTTGCTGGCCATCACCCGGAACACGTAGTCGCCGGGCGGCAGGTTGGTGTAGTACGCGGCACGGCCGATGCCGGGCTCGCTCCACGCACGGTCGAAGCCTTCCAGCCGGTAGCGGTAGCGCACGGCCGACGGAGCCACGTAACTCATGGCCGCGAAATGCAGCTCCAGCCGCTCCACGCCCGGCCCCAGCCGGACGGCCGCCTGCGGGTCCACGTCCACGCCGTCCACCAGCAGGCGCTCGATGGAGACCGGCGGTGGTTGCGGATTTCCCTGCATGCGGTCCGGGTCGACGATGACCACGCCTTTCGCCGTGCCGAACCACAGCCTGCCATCGTCGCTGTGGTCCGCCGGCGTCTGCGATGCACCGTTGCCCTGCGCGTTGAGCATGCCGTCGCTGGTGCCGTACCAGTGCGGGGCGAGTTGCTGTACTTCGCCCCGGTCCAGTGCGGCGAAACCGGCCCTGGCCAGCCGTCCGATGCCGCGGTTCGAACTGAACCAGAGGTGGCCGCGACCGTCGTCCAGCAACGCGAACACCGCATCGCCATGGAAGCCGGCGCGCTCGAGGTAACGCGTCACCTTGCCGTCGCGGATACGCACGATGCCCACGCTGGTGCCCAGCCACAAACTGCCGTCGGTGTCGGGATGGAAAGCGAAGACGCTGCTGCCGGCCA
>CAMPIO010000097.1 GCA_946886405.1 uncultured Pseudoxanthomonas sp. | reverse complement strand
CGGTCATTGCCATCAATTATGGCAACCGGATGTCTACGAAAGGCTGGCCGGTCCAGCCCGGAACGCAGCGCGTTCTCATGAATCACTTACATGCCACGACAAAGACCACCAGAAGTGACGCAAGCCTCAAGAGCAGTACCAGCAGCCTTCCACTCATTCTTGGCATATGAATCTCATCTGCCGTCTTCATACCCCCTCGCGGCTGCAGCGAACAGCCGCTCAGTCAAGCCCTTGGACTGCGACCAACATGCGCCTGGTGACCTTCAAGGTCTGCGCACTACGCCGACCGATTCGCCCTGTGAGCGGAAAGTATCTACGGCGGCGAAATGACAAAGGCGCTGAGGCTTACCGACAGCGGGACGGCCTTTGCGCCCATGGCCTCATAGAGCGCGATAGCCCGGTGGTTGCTGGACCGCACGTTGTTGATCACAAGCTCGTGGCAGCCCTTGTCGCGTGCTTTCTGTCGCAGCTGCTCGATCACCGTACTTCCATAGCCGCGCGACCGCTGCCTGGAATCAATCTCGATCTTCTCCAGCACGAAGCTACCGCCCGGCTCGAACCAGCCATGCGCACGCCCTACCCGGCGGCCATCAAGCCACGGCTCGATGACGTAGTGCCGCCGCTGCTCGCTCTCTTCGAAGCGCCAGTCTGTTTTCCATTGGAGAGGGCTTGCTTTCAATGCTTTTCTACTTGTCTGCTATGGCCGAACACCTGTGTCATGCCGGACCGCTTGGCGGCCAGGGCAACGGGGGCCAAGGGGTCGGAAACGGTGGCCAGAGTACCTTTCCAAGCGGATCCGCGCGACCATCGCCGCTGAGCCGACCCAGCATGTGTTGGTGACGCGCGGCACCGACATGCCGAAGTTGGGGTGAGCGCAGCGAACCCCAACGCCCTCACTCTAATCTGCACGGAGGCATCCACGGGGGCAGGCCAATCTGCGCATGTGCCGAGAGTTCAAGCCACGTCATCTTGCGGGCCTTTTTGGGTTCGCCAGTTCACCCAACTCTATGCGCAGGCAGTTCGAAGCCCTCCAACCCCTTTTCCGCATCAGCAGCCAAAAAGATGTCGACATTGAATGGGGTGGAATCTGAAGCCGCAACGACGACTCCTTCTCCATTCGCGCTCTGAAGGAGTACCCCCGCCAGAACGCGCGCATGGTTGGCTGCCTGTGGAGAGGCAGGACCTCGACCTGCGAAATGGGTATACGGATCCGACCCCACGGTAGGCCACGCTGCTCCCCGCTCGGTCCACTCGACTCTCCACAGAGGAATCGCCCGCTCGATGACGAAGGGCCGAACCAACTCGCGCCACGCGGGTCTTGCATCGCCCTCGCGGCGTCCGCAGATCGGAAAGACATCAAACCGAGCGCCTGCCGAACGCTCTTCAGTCCTGAAGAAAAAATAGGCGTCTCCGACGATCCGCAAGGCGACGAACAGATGCCAGTACCCGTCGTCCTGGGCATAGGCGTCTATCGTCGAGCCCAACAAGGGGGCGAGCTCAAGGTCAGCATGGAACTCAGGCACCTGCACGTGCACTCCTGTCGCTAGCGTGGTCGCTATCGTGTGCGAATAGCGCTCAGCGTACCGTTTCGACAGCCGTCTTACCCGCCACGTTTCGCCTTGTGATACGCCACCAGCGCATTCGCATGACCATGACCCAGCTTGTGTTCCGCCTTCAGCAGGGCCACCTGCTCCATGTGATTCCCGTCGCTGACCGCGTCGAGGATCTTGAACCAGTGTTCCACCGGCTTTCCGTACTGCTTCTCTATCGAGGGGAAGTAGGAAGCCGGGCCTTTCACCTTCTCGTTCGTCGTCATGCATCGCTCCTGGCAGTCGGGCAAGCAGTGGCCGCCACGTTGGCGCCCTGACCTTCCCTTGCCTGTTCGACGAAGCAGCGGGTGCCGGATCGACATCCCGGCTTGGCTGCTCGCGCCCGCTTCGCAAACAGCAACGGCCCCGCATCGCAGGGCCGTCGTGGTCGGATTCGGTTACTCGGCCGCTTGGCCTGCTTCGCGTGCCGCACGATCGATCGTGTCGGCGACCACCTTGGGCTGCGTCATGAAGACGGCGTGGCTGGCGGACACCTTGGTGATGCGCGCGTTGATGCGCTCGGCCATGTGGATCAGCATGGCCTGGTCGAAGGCCTTGTCTTCGGTGGCGATCACGGCCCAGCTGGGCTTGCTGCGCCACGCCGCGTTCGTCAGCACGGTGCCGAAGGCGGACATGTTGATGGGCACCTGCGAATCGCGCAGGAAGGCCGCATCGACATCCGTGGTGTCGTGGGCGAAGCCGGCCTTGAACTTGTCCCCACGGATGAAGCCGAACCCGTCGCTGGAGGTATCGATCACGAACTCGGGCGTGGGCGCGAAGCCGGTGTACTGCTGGGCCGTGGTTTCTCCGGCGTCCGGCGCCAGCGCGGACACGTAGACCAGGCCGGCCACCTTGTCGTGGACGCCGGCCTCGGTGATGACGGTGCCGCCCCACGAATGGCCGACGAGGATGGCGGGGCCGTCCTGGCGGTCCAGCACGCGGCGGGTGGCCTGCACGTCGTCGGCGAGCGAGGTCAGCGGGTTCTGCACGATCGAGACGCGGTAACCGCGCGCGGTCAGGTCGTCGTAGACCGGGCGCCAGCCGGCACCGTCGGCAAAGGCACCGTGCACCAGCACGACGTTCTTGATGGGATCGGAATGAGCGGACGCGGCGTCGCGCGCCTGCACAGCGGGGGACAGGGTGGCCGCCAGGGCGGCAGCGAGCACGGCAGGGATCAGCTTGAACATGGTCGTATCCTCGGGCGTTGGTGGGTGTGCGGCGGCTTGGCCGGCAGGGATACTTTGCGACCCGCTCGAGGACGATGGGTTACCAAAAGTCCGCGAAACTTGATGTCTCGTATCAAATCGCCGTTTGCGGCAAGTCCCCCCTCACCAAGCGCCCGAAACCCTTGCAGATGCGCGCCGCCAAACGGCGGCTCGCTCAACGCACCGCCCTGACTTTGGCTGCCCGGTACTGCTTCTTGTCACCGACACGTGGCGCGCTGGGATCGACGTTGGTGCAGATAACGTCGCCGCATATCACCGCGTCCGATGCGTAGAAGGCCTGCACCACCGGCACGGCATCTTCATGACGCTGGAGTTCCTCCTTCGTTGCGGCGAGTTCGCGGCGGTAATAGCCCAGAACCGCCCAGGCGACGAGGAGCGCCAACAGCAGGGTCGCGCCGACGACGCCCAACCACAGCCACGCCGTCCTGCCGACGCTGCGCAGTTGCCTGGATGCGACCGATACGGCCTGACCGTACTCGGCGGCCACGGGAGAAACCGCTTCGCGGGCATTCTGCGCAATCTGTACACCCGCCCCTTCCACCATCGCGGCCAGTTCGCGACGGAACGCGCCCGTCTCCTGCCGCAACGACTGCACCTGTTCGTTGATCGCCGCACTCATACGCGCCTCGCGCTGGACCAGGTCGGCGCGCAGCATCATCAGTGCCTTGACGGCATCGGTCGGGGGTGCGTTAGCGGGTACTGCATTGACGTCATCCATGACACCTCCTTTGTCTCGACTTCCGTGTGGATGGGATTTTCAGAGGGTCGGCTAGCGCGCCATCTGGCGCTCGTGCTCTTGCTCGGCTCGCTGGTGCTGAGCGAGCCACTGGTCTCCCTGTGCTGCCATGTGCCTGCCTTCTGTGGAGCGCGCGAATTCAGTCGCTGCACGATCGGCCGCGTCGCCGTCGCCGGACATGACGGCGGCAAGGTAGCGGTCTACAGCGGGATCGCTCAGATATCCCGCCTGTGGGGGTCGCTGGTGTTGCCCGTGCTCAGCAGGAGCATCGGGTCTCTGCCGGGGCTGCCGTTCATGGGGCTGAGGCGCTTGCTCATTGCCCCGGTTCACGTCATGAAACAAGCCACCTTCTGTCGACGTGAGCACGTACTGCCAGCGGGTCTGCTGAGGATTTGCCTCGACAGCGGTAATGAAACCGTCGTACTCGCCAGGGTGAATGGTTTGGCAACCTGCCGAGTCCGTGTTGTAGGGCGAGCCCGCATGAATCTTGAAAGAATTGTTCAGTTGCTGAACGCCATCGATGTCATTCTGGGTGAACCAACCATCCCCATTGGTGTCCCGTTGGACCAGATTGTTGCTGCGGGGCTCTCTCGCCTGTTCGGGCGTTGGCCTGAGTGAGTAATCGTTGGCGTCGCCCCTGGCAGAATGCGTGGTACGTAGCATCTCAAAAGAGCCTTCCGCCATTCGACCCAAGTCTGGAATCGCGTCACCGTCCGCGCGCTCTCCCTGCGGTCTTCTCCATTGGACATGCGCATATGGCGTGGTTTCTCTGCCCGCCACGGGCCGCGCATGCGCATCGTACTGCGCGGTGGGTTCCGTATTGGCGCGATCAGCGATGAACCAATGACGACTGCCGTCTTCATCTCTCCGCAGCACCACGATATGGTCGTCATACACCCCCGTACCGCGCCGCAATTCCCGCTCATGACTGCCCGGGATGCGCGGATCGTCCATGGACGAGACTGTCGAAGTTTCCCTCCGAAGTCCAAGGATCACGCTCTGCTCGTCATGTAAAGCCTCGATGGCTGCCCGGTTGCCACGCACCTCCACGATCGAAGCGTAGACGTCGTGCCTCTGTTCCGGCGTCAATCCCACCAGCTCATTGGCTGCACTCGCGTCCCTGCCGTTGTATTCAGGTATTCGCGGTGGACGGTTCGCCTGATGCAGGCGCTCGAGCGCCGGGAACGCGTCAGCCGCCAACACGTGTCGCGCCTGATCAAGCTCAGAGCGTGCACCGGCTGAAACGTAGCGATCCAGCGACTCTTGCACCACCGGCCGCTCATCCGTGCGCTCCTGCTCAAGGACTTGCAATGCCTCCATGTAACGTCTCTGCCGAAAATGTTCGATCACCCTATCCGCTGCCGCGCGGATATCGATGTCCGTTTCATTCGTGGGATGTGGGTTCGTCATGTGGCCCTCCTGGCCGCTCACCAGTGACAGGGGTCAGATAGCGGTCCGCGCGACTGTCATACCCGGGGGCACAATCGCGCGGGCCGGATCCACGCCTACGGCACGGCCACAGGACGTACGGCACGGTTTCGCGCAACTCCATGCGCCGTCCGTTCCAGACCAAGAAACCGAAGTGAGCGACGTTTCTGTTTCCCCACTCATAGTCTATGAACGCGCGCGGATCGGATGCAGGCATGTCAGGCGGCTCGTAGTCGCCCTCCTGCACAGGGCGAACTACCCAGCGAAGTACTGGAGTACGGACGAGCCTACTGACATCCAGCTTGATATCCGCGTCACTCGCTTCACCCTTAGAACGCAGATAAATCCCATATCTGCGGCGCTCCGTTTCGCTCATGCGCGGAAGCGGAGGCATCAGCTTGCTAGTTACGTTCTCAGGCATCGTTCCTTTGACAACACGATACAAGCTGAAGTCGCGAAGATAGCTATCGGCAGAACGACACTTCTTCTTGGTGGGGCCGGTCGCGAATGCCGATGAAGCGCCGCAATCAGGTCCGTACACGAGGTAGATGGTTACGTCGGGATCTGGCCCTTCAAAAGACCGGACCCAGAAAAGGCTGTAATGGGAGATCACCGTGACTACGTCCTGGCGTCTTCCAAGCCCATTCACCACTTTGAAGCTTTGCCGTGATCGGGCGATCTCTTCCCGTTCCGAAGCAGTCAGGAAAAGATGGGTGTCAGGCATGTTCCTGACGAACCAAGCCATATGCTCAGGTAACTCGCCCGAGCACGCGATGTCCGCAAGGGGCGGCTCTGTAATAGCGCTACTGTCACAGTCCGCGTCTCTCTCCATGGCGAAGCCGGACGATTCGAGACGATCGTGATTCTTATCCTCCGTCACGAACGGCGTCAGGCCGACCTGCGAAGCGACAGAATCTGAATCAGATGACACGTAAGACTCAACCGACGACTGCGCAATGTCGCCAGAGCGCAACTTCTGCCCGCCGTGACAACCCGAAAGCAGCGCAAAAGAAAGCCCGACAATGGACAGCAAGTATTTGCACCGCGTTCCTGACACCCGGACATACCCACCTCGCAGCGTGAACACCGTACGTAGATCGACCGGAGCGAATCCCACGCCGTTACCGCGAACCCGAGCAGTGAACCAGTGCCGCTTCCCTTGCATATCCCCAAGCCTCCTTTCGAATGTCTGCTTCCACACATACCGCATTGATGCTCCCCACGGCATCACAGGTGCGATCACCACCCGTAACTCTCTACACCGCACAGATGGGAAACGCATTTACAAAGCGCACCAACGCCAGACTCCCGTACGCGTCGGTCATTACGAATGTGAAAGTCACTCACCACAGCGCGGCCGCGACTCGCTATCCACCAAAAAAAACCCCGGCCAAGGCCGGGGTTCTCCCTACACATCCCTGCGACTCATCGGGTAGTTCTCAGAAGGTGATGCTCCAGCTGTTGATGTAGCCCACGTCCGCGCCTGCGCGGTCGCGGACGCGCAGGCGCCAGCTGCCGTTGAGGGCTTCGCTGGACAGGTTGACCGTGTAGGTCTGGTTGATGTTGTCCGCACTGCCGCCGCTGCGGTTGTGCAGCACGTACACCGAACCATCCGGCGCCAGCACATCCACGATCAGGTCGCCGATGTAGGTATGCACGATGGCCACCGCCACCTGCGCATTGCTCGGCGCATTGCCGGTGCGACCCGACACCGCGATGGTGCTGGTCACGCCCGTCGTGTTGTTGTCGGGAATGCTGACATCGGTGCCGTTGGTGTAGGTCTGCGTGCCGCCACCCGGGGGCGTGCCACCCTGCGCGGCGACCACCGCCGCGTCCGCGTTGGCGATGCCTGCGCCGCATCCACCCGAACACGTACCCGGCAACGGACGCGCCGTGTTCTTCAGGATGGTCTCGACCTGCGCCGGCGTCAGCGGTGACGGGGCTGCCGCCTGCATCAGCGCGACCACGCCCGCCACGTGCGGTGCCGCCATCGACGTACCGTTGTACGACGCATAGCTGGCGCTGCCCGGCGTGGTGGTGCCGGTGTTGAGCGTGGACAGGATGCTCGCACCCGGGCCGGAGATGTCGATGCCCGTGCCGTAGTTGGAGAAGCTGGCGCGCGAGCCGCTCGAGGTCGTCGCCGCCACGGCGATGACGTTCGGGCAGTTCGCCGGGACCGCACTGGACACGTTGGTATTGCTGTTGCCTGCTGCGACCACGACCGCGGTGCCGCGACCGACCGCGCCGTTGATCGCATTCTGGTAGGTGGTGGAACACGTACCGCCACCACCCAGCGACATGTTGATGACTTCCGCCGGGTTGGCATTGGCGGGTACGCCACTGACCGTGCCGCCGGAGGCCCAGGTGATCGCGTCGGCGATGTCGGAGGTCAGGCCACCGCAGCGGCCCAGCACGCGCACCGGCACCACCTTGGCGCCGAACGCGGTACCGGCCACGCCGGTGCTGTTGTTGGTGACCGCCGCGACGGTGCCGGCCACGTGCGTGCCGTGCCAGCTGGAATTGCTGACCGGCGAACCGCTGTAGCACTCGTTCGCCACCGGGTTCCAGTCGCCCTCGTCGTTCGGGTTGGAGTCGCGGCCGTTGCCGTCGCGCGAGACGAACGTGTCGCTGATGAAGTCGTAACCCGGCAGGATGTTGGCATTGAGGTCGGCATGGTTGGTGATGCCGGTGTCGATGACCGCCACCACCACACCCGCACCGGTGGACTTGTCCCACGCCGGACGCACGTTGATGCCGGACGCGGTGGTGCCGAAGCCCCACTGCTCGGACAGGCGCGTGTCGTTCGGCGTCAGCACGGCGTACATGCGCTGGTCGACTTCCACGTATTCGACATTGGGATCCGCCGCCAGCTGGCGCATCAGCGATTCGGCTTCGATGCGGTCCAGCTTGCGGTCGGCGCGCACCACGTCGGCGCCACCGGCGGCGAGCCGGCGCAGCTTCTGCAGACCCAGCGCGCGACCACCGCGCTTGGCCACACCGGTGCTGGCGGCCGTGCTGAGCGAGCGCTGCAACTGTGCCGCATCGGCACTCTCCGTGCTGCCGTCGCGGTACTTCACGATGAAGCGGTCGTAGCCGCCCGGTTCTTCCACCTGCAGGCCACTCATGTCCACGCGACCGGCCATCGCCGGCAACGCGTACAGCGATGCGAGCACGGCGGACGACAGGCACAGCAGGCGCACACGCGAACCACGCTTTGCAATTCCAGACATCAGACTCTCCCTCAAAGATGAAATGAAAAGCCGCCAATGCGGCAATGGCCCGGTCGAGGGCGCAAGGGTGCTACGGGAGGGGAAGGACGGGGCGGCTGCGTTCGACCAGGTGCACGTCGTGCAACGCACGACGCAACGACGACGCTAACGGAGAGCACGGAGATGAATCAGCGATGAAAGACACACTTCGCAGCGACATGTTGCAAACGTAATCGTCGGAATAAACGCATGTAGCGAAGCTACCGGTGGACATGCGTTGGTAGATTCATTTACGTGTGATCGCCGTGAAGATGCTCGCCGCATTTGTGACTCGCCAACGGGACTGGGGCGTGTTTTGCTTGCATGCACGCTTTTATGGCCTGCGAAGGAGTACGCGAGATGAAAGGAGGCAAGCTGCCATGTCTGTTGCTGATGCTGATCGCTTTGTTCACGGGATGTCGCGAGTCGACACGCGTCGAGGTACCGGGTGGAATCGAGGTCAAGACGCTACCGCAAGAGAATGGAGCAAGGGTCTCGCGCCGGCTTCCGGACACGCTGATGGGTGTCTGGTATCGGGACGACACGGAGGGCGCATCGAAATGCGATAGATACCGGGCGTTACCCGGCGGTGCCGGGGAGACGGACGAAGCGGTGATCGTCCTGGTTGGCAGCCTGGTTGTAACCTCTAACCTGATTCACGAAGTCGCGGAATACGGCGAGGGTAACTTCCATGCCGTCGAGGTCGTCGAACCGGCGGACGGCGACGCATGGCGCATCACCACGCGGCTCGGCATTGATTCCATCCCCGACGACTCATCAGGGGAGCAACGTGTGGTATCGCGGCTTTCGCTTCGAGCAGGAAAGCTCCAATGGCGGGCTTTGACAGACCCTAGTCAACCAGCATCAACCTACGTCAGATGCGGTGCTGTCAGGCCGAACTACCGTCATTCCGCAAGTGACGGAAAGACCGGGGAGGCTGCGTCGTGACGAATGCAAGGACTCCGTCCACCTACCGGGTCATACAGCTGGGCGCACCGCGCGAACCGAATGGCCATCAGGCGAACGAAGCCGTCGCCGACTTCGATGGCCTGGTGACACACCACCCACGCGCCAACCGTCATGCACGGATGCAAGAGGGTGTGGTGGTCAACGGCGAGGCCGGCCGCACCTTCGCGATCGTGGGTGGCGAGATCGAAGAAGTGGATATCGGTCAGGCGGGAAGGACGCGCGGACTGGCGCCGGACCAAGTACTTCTGAAGAAGGACTTCATCCTGGAAGATCCTGAGCAGCCCCACATGTCCGTCGCCGCGCGATCGGTGGATGTTCCGTCGCCTGTCGCGGGTTACGTGGGTCGCGTCAATCAGCACCAGGGACTCGTTGATATTTATGACAGGCTGGAGGGGGAGGTCATCGCACGTGTCAGGCACATGCATCCGATCTCCGTTTCAGAAGGACAGACCGTCGCCTATGGCGAAACGCTGGGAACCCAGGGGAGACAGCAGACCGGCGCGATCCATGTGCACATGGAGGTGGATACCCGCTACTACCAGGAGTATGAGAACTACCTGGGGGATCTGATCAGCGGACGGCTCCCCGTCCAGGCCGAACACCGGGAGAACGTGCAGGCGCGCCCCGTCGTCGAGGATGGCACGCTGCGTCTCGGCGAGTCGGGCACTCGCGTTCTCGATCTGCAGCGCGTGATGGACATTGAAGGATATCGCAGCCAGGGAGGTGGTGCATTGCCTCAAGACGGCGTGTATCGGGCTTCGATGCAAGGCGCCGTCCTGGACTTCCAGCGCGCTCACGGCATTCCACAAACAGGCGACATTGATATCGCGACATCGCGCTTTGCTCCCCCTGATGTGCGACATGCACCGCCACCCTTCGACCCAGGTCTTCGTGGACGCGATGCGCTCCCCGGCGATCTCCCTGTCCCTGGACCTCTGGCGCCCGGTCATCCCAGTCATCCCGATCATCGTCCGACATTGCCGGAGGAGCTGGCTCCCCCGATCAATGGACGCAGGACGGGCTCAAGGGAAACCGGAGCCGCGGACCTCGACCACTTGGCCGATGCGCTGCTGTCCGGTGATGAGCGATCCATCTCGATCGCCTGTGAACGCATCGCTGCGTCCTTGCCTCCCCAGGACGCGATGTCCCTGAGTCGGTCAGCCCAGGATGCAGAGCCGACAGCGCCGGGACTGCGGGCTGATCAGGGCGCCTCTGCGAGAACGATGTAGCCCTGACGATAAGGACGTGGACATGACGCACGGCGACACGGAAGGTTTACTCGCTTCATTGCAGAACAGCATCAGATTGCAAGCGGCCCTCATGGCCAAGCTTGAGCAGCGCGACAGGCAGATGATCGACAGATTCGACCAGCAGATGCGGACGCTGCACGAACAAACCCGGTTGGCGCTCGCCCCCGCCGCGATGAAGTACAGCCGGACAGTGGAGAACACATGCACGCGGCTTCATGCGGCACAGAAGACGATTTCGCTCGCTTTCGCACTTGCAGGCGCTGCTTCGCTGCTCTTCCTGCTCGTGGGGTGGTTGACCCTTGGGTACTATCGACGTGAACTCGGCGCGGTGCAGACGGAGCTGCAGCGTCATGAACAAGCCATTCCCATCCTGCAGGCCTATGCGGCATCTGACGCGATGCTCTGTGATGGACGCATCTGCGTGAACATCGATCCTGCGGCACGCCCGCATGGCGAAAAGCGCCGGTATCGGCCTGCGAAACCGCGGGAGTGAGTGCTGCAGGCGCTGCGACGCCGAGTCGCAGCCCACTCCGGCAGTCGGGAGGACATGCGATGCGGGCCGCACTTCATCGGCCCGCATCAATCAGGCGCACGATCAGTCGCGCAACTTCACCAACCAGCCATGACGGTCGGGGATACGGCCGTACTGGATGTCGGTGAGTTCCTTGCGGATGCCCATCGTCACCTCGCCCGCGGGTGCGTTGATGTCGCCCACTTCGAAGCCCTTGCCCTTCAGCTGGCCGATGGGGGTGATGACGGCGGCGGTGCCGCAGGCAAACACTTCGCTGATCTCGCCGGACGCCACGCCCTGCTTCCATTCGTCGATGGCGACCTTGCGCTCTTCCACCGCGTGGCCGCGATCGCGTGCGATCTGCAGGATGCTGGAGCGGGTGATGCCTTCCAGGATGCTGCCCGACAGTTCCGGCGTGACGATGCGGCCGTCCTTGTACACCAGGAAGACGTTCATGCCACCCAGTTCTTCCAGGTACTTGCCTTCCACCGGATCGAGGAACAGCACCTGCGAGCAGCCCTGCGCCTGCGCTTCCTGCTGCGGCAGCAGCGAGGCGGCGTAGTTGCCACCGCACTTGGCGGCGCCGGTGCCACCCTTGGCCGCACGCGCATAGTCTTCCGACAGCCAGATCGACACCGGCGCCACGCCCTTGGCGAAGTACGCGCCGGCCGGGCTGGCAATGACGTAGTAGCCGGCTTGGTGTGCGGCGCGCACACCGAGGAAGGCTTCGGTGGCGATCATGAAGGGACGGAAGTACAGGCTGGTCTCGGGCGCCGACGGCACCCAGTCGCCGTCGATAGCGACCAACTGGCGCAGCGACTCGACGAACTCGTTCACCGGCAGCTGCGGCAACGCCAGGCGCGCTGCGGAGCGTTGCAGGCGCGCCCCGTTGGCGTCGGGACGGAAGGTCCAGATGGAACCGTCGGCATGGCGGTACGCCTTGATGCCTTCGAAAATCTCCTGGCCGTAATGCAGCACCGACGCCGCCGGATCGAGCGACAGCGGGCCGTAGGCGCGCACTTCGGCGTCGTGCCAGCCCTGCGCCTTGTCCCAGGTGATGGCGACCATGTGATCGGTGAAGTGCAGGCCGAACCCGGGGCTGGCGAGGATGGCGTCCCGCTCGGCGGCCGTGCGGGCCTTCTCGCTGCGGCTCACACGGTAGGTCAACGGGGCGGCGTTCATCACGTTCATCTCTTCCTTCCTGACGGGTTCTGCTTCGGGTGAGCCGGCGGCTCAGAGCATGCCGGTTTCCAGCTTGGCGGCTTCGGACATCATGTGGCGGCCCCACGGCGGGTCGAACACCAGTTCGACATCGGCTTCGGCGACGGTGGGGATCATCTCCAGCTTGCTGCGCACGTCGTCGACCAGGATCTCGCCCATGCCGCAGCCGGGCGCGGTCAGCGTCATCTTCACGTCGACGCCGCGCTGGCCGTCGTCGCGGGTGCTGAGGTTGGCTTCGTAGACCAGGCCGAGGTCGACGATGTTGAACGGGATTTCGGGATCGAAGCAGGTGCGCAGCTGGTTCCAGACCAGCGCCTCGACTTCTTCATCGCTGGCGTTCTCGGGCAGCGACAGCGGCTCGGAGGGTTCCTTGCCGATGGCATCCGCGTCCTTGCCGGCGATGCGCATCAGATTGCCTTCCACGAACACGGTGTAGCTGCCGCCGAGCGCCTGCGTGATGTAGCCGTAGCTGCCGGCCGGCAGGGTGACGAGTTCGCCCTGTGGCACCAGCACGGCGGCGCAGTCGCGGGAGAATTGGACGGGTTCGCTGCTGCGGGAATACATGCAAGACCAGATGGGGACGCGCGTGGGGCGCTGCAAGGCGGCCTATTGTAGCCCTCGCACCCCGGCGACCGCGTTCAGGCCGTATCCTTGGCGGCCTTGCCGGAGTCTCCATGTCCCCCGCCCTGCGTCGTACCGCCCCGTGGCTTGTTCCCCCGATGCTCGTGCTGGCCGGCGGCAGCGTGCTGGTGATCTGGGTGGCGCTGG
>CAMPIO010000096.1 GCA_946886405.1 uncultured Pseudoxanthomonas sp. | reverse complement strand
GAATGGAGGGGGCATCTTCACGCGGTGTCTACCGGTAGCCCGGTAGCTTCACAAACCTGAAGCCTCTCAAGGAGTTGTCATGCGACACAGTCAGGAAACGGCGGGTCTGGTGCTGGTGGTGGAAGACAACCGCAACATTTCCGAGATGATCGGAGAGTATCTCGAAGGCCGCGGCTTTGAAGTCGACTACGCTACCGACGGCCTGGACGGTTACCGCCTGGCGGTGGAGAACAGCTACGACGTGCTGGTGCTGGACCTGATGCTGCCGCGTCTGGACGGCATGGAAGTCTGCAAGCGCCTGCGGACCGAAGCGCGCAAGTCCACGCCCGTGCTGATGCTGACCGCGCGCGACACCCTGGACGACAAGCTGACGGGCCTGAGCTCGGGCGCCGACGATTACCTGACCAAGCCCTTCGCCATCCAGGAACTGGAAGCACGCCTGCGCGCCCTGATCCGCCGCGAGCGTCGCCAGGTCGGTGCCGAGGTGCTGAAGGTCGCCGACCTGGTGCTGGACCCGGTCAGCATGCGCGCCACCCGCGGCGGCACCGAACTGATGCTGTCGCCCATCGGCCTGCGCCTGCTGACCATCCTGATGCGCGAATCGCCGCGCGTGGTGACGCGCCAGGAAATCGAGCGCGAGATCTGGGGCAATGGCCTGCCGGATTCGGACACGCTGCGCAGTCACCTGTACAACCTGCGCAAGGTGATCGACAAGCCGTTCGACAAGCCGCTCTTGCACACCGTGCAGAGCGCGGGCTACCGCATCGCCGATATCGGCTGACCCGACCGTCGGCGCACGGCATACTCCTGCCTTCGCCCGACGACCGCCCATGCGCCACGGACTGCCCCGAAAACTCAGGATCGCGTTCATCCTGCAGGCCGTCATGGTCAGTCTGGCCATCGTGCTGGGCGTGTACGTGATCTCGGCGGTCATCAAGCACAGCCTGATGAACACCGCACTGCAGGAAGAGGCTGCACACTTCTGGGAACTTTACGCCGCCAGCACCGCGCAGCCGCCGCCGAACACGTTCAACCTGCGCGGCTACCTGGTGGTGAAGGGGCATTCCAACCTGGTGCTGCCGGAAAACCTGCGCGAGCTGAAACCCGGCTTCCACGAGTTGAAGGCCGACGACCTGCTGGTCCTCGTCGACGAACAGCCGCAGGGTCGCCTTTACCTGGTGTTCCTGCGCTCGCAGGCCGAACGGTTGGCGTTCTACTTCGGCACCGTGCCGATCATCATGACGCTGGTGGCGATCTACCTGGTGTCGTGGCTGACCTACCGTGCTTCCAAGCGACTGGTATCGCCGGTCAGCTGGCTGGCACGGCAGGTCGCGGAATGGGATCCGCGCCGTCCCGATGTCAGCGCGCTCGCCCCGGAACGCCTGCCGACCGACGTCCAGGGCGAAGCGCGCCAGCTGGCGTCGGCCCTGCACGGTCTGGCCCAGCGCGTGACCGCGCACGTCGCGCGCGAGCGCGATTTCACCCGTGACGCCAGCCACGAACTGCGTACGCCGCTGACCGTCATCCGCGTGGCTACCGACATGGGCATGGCCGAAGACTCGCCGCCACGGGTCGCACGCGCCCTGCAGCGCATCCAGCGTGCCGGCCGCGACATGGAGGCGGTCATCGACGCCTTCCTGATCCTCGCGCGCGAAGCCGAAGTGGAGCCGCAGAGCGAGGACTTCGACGTGGCCGACATCGTCATGGACGAGGCCGAGAATGCCCGCACGCTGCTGCTCAACAAGCCGGTCGACCTGGAAGTGACGCTGCATGCGCGTCCGCGCCTGCACGCGCCACCGCGCGTGTTCCAGGTCGTGGTCAGCAACCTGCTGCGCAACGCCTGCGCCTACACCGACCGTGGCCGCATCGATGTGCTGCTGGAGCCGGACCGCGTGGTCGTGCGGGACAGCGGCATCGGCATGTCGGCCGAATCGATGACCCGGGTCTTCGAACCGTTCTATCGCGCCGATCCCTCGCGCCCCCATGGCAGCGGCCTGGGCCTGTCCATCGTCAGCCGGCTGTGCGAACGCTTCGGCTGGAAGATCGAACTCGACAGTGAGCTCGGGCGCGGCACCACCGCAACGATCCGCTTCGTTCCGTAATCTATACGGGAACTGACCGGGACCGCAGCCTGTCAACGCTGCGGCCTCCGGCGCGTTCCCCTTCCCGACTCCCCACCTTCCGAGCCGACTCACTGCATGAGCCAGCCTGCACGCACTACTGCCCCCCGCAAGACTTCCCCGTTGCCCAAGATCCTGCTCGCGGTCGCCCTCATCGGCATCGTCGGCGCGGGTGCCTGGTACTGGGCCGCGCGCAAGGCCGACGGCGCCGAGAGCGCCTATCGCACCGCCACCGTCGAGCGCGGCGACATCCGCGTCGCGATCTCGGCCACCGGCACGCTCAGCGCCATTTCCACCGTTACTGTCGGCAGCCAGATCTCCGGCCAGGTCACCGACGTGCTCGTGGACTACAACAGCGAGGTCAAGAAGGGCGAGGTGCTCGCGCGCATTGATCCGAGCACCTACGAGGCGCAGATAGAACAAGGCAATGCGCAGATCGCCAACGCACAGGCCAGCCTGCGGCAGGCGCAGGCGACGCTGGCGAACGCCGAACTCGACTACACCCGCAAGGCCGACCTGGGCCGGCAGAAGCTGGTTGCGCAGAGCGACGTGGACCTGGCGCGCGCTTCGCGCGACCAGGCGCGCGCGCAGGTCAATGCGGCGCAGGCGCAGATCCGCCAGCAGACCGCGTCCACCCAGACCACGCGCGTCAACCTCGATCGCACCGTCATCCGCTCGCCGGTGGACGGTGTGGTGCTGACGCGCACCATCGAGCCCGGGCAGACCGTGGCGGCCAGCCTGCAGGCGCCTGAACTGTTCACCATCGCCGAAGATCTGTCGAAGATGAAGATCGAGCTGGCCGTCGACGAAGCCGACATCGGCCAGGTCAAGGTGGGACAGGCGGTGTCGTTCACCGTGGATGCGTTCGCCGATCGCCAGTTCCGTGGCGAGGTACAGCAGGTGCGGTTGTCCGCCACCACCACCAGCAACGTGGTGACGTACCCGGTGGTGGTCAGCGTGGACAACAGCGATGGCACGCTCCTGCCGGGCCTGACCGTCAACGCCGAAATCGAGGTCAGCAAGCGTGACGGCATCCTGAAAATCTCCAACGCGGCGTTGCGGTACAAGCCGACCGGGGACCAGGCCACTGCAGCCGCGACCGCGCAGGCTGCGCCGCAGGGTGGGCAGAACCGCGGCAGCGGCGTCAGTGACGACCTCGCGCGCGTTGCCGGCAGCCTGCAGTTGAAGCCCGAGCAGCAGGCCGCCTTCGATGCAGCGCTGGAGGCGCTTCGCGAGCGCCAGGCAGCGCGCATGGCGCAGGCGCAACAGCGCGGCGGGGCGAGCATGTTCGGTGGTCCCGGCGGCGGTCCGCGCTCCGGTGGCAATGCCGGCGGCGGCGCGATGCAGGCGCAGATGCGCCAGCGCATGGCCGAACGCATGCAGCAGGATTTCGCGCCGTTCCGCGCTACGCTGGACGATCAGCAGAAGCAGCGCTGGGATGGCGAGTTGCGCACACTGCTCGCGGCCAAGCGAGCGCCGGTCTACAAACTGGTCGACGGCAAGCCGGAGATGGTGCAGGTGCGCGTGGGCGCCAGTGATGGCACCAGCACCGAGGTGTCCGGTCCGGTGAAGGAAGGCGACGTGGTGGTCGTGGGCGAGCGCGCGAAGGAATGAGCATGCCGTCAGCGAATGCCGGCGACCGCGTGCCGGTCATCCAGACGCACGCGCTGGGCAAGGTCTATTCGGCGGGCACCGAGGCCGAAGTGGTCGCGCTGCGCGGTGTGGACATGCGTGTGGACCGCGGCGATTTCGTCGCGATCATGGGTCCGTCCGGCTCGGGCAAGTCGACGCTGATGAACCTGATCGGCTGCCTGGATACGCCGAGCGACGGGCACTACCTGTGCGACGGCATCGACGTCGCCACGCTGGACGCCGAGCAGTTGGCGATCCTGCGCCGCGAGAAGATCGGCTTCGTGTTCCAGGGCTTCCATCTGTTGCCGCGCATGACCGCGCTGGAGAACGTCGCGATGCCGCTTGGCTACGCGCAGGTGCCGCCGGCCGAACGCACCGAGCGCGCGCGCCAGGCGCTGGCTGCGGTCGGACTGGGCGAACGCGCCGGGCATCGTCCCAGTGAACTGTCGGGTGGGCAGCAGCAGCGCGTGGCGATCGCGCGCGCGCTGATCAACCAGCCGCCGATCCTGCTGGCCGACGAGCCGACCGGTGCGCTCGACAGCAAGACCGGCGAAGAAATCCTGTCGCTGTTCAAACGCCTGCGCGACGACGGCCACACCGTCATCCTCATCACCCACGACGCCGAAGTCGCCGCGCATGCCGACCGCATCCTGGTGATGCGCGACGGCGAACTGCACGAAGACCTGGACCACGCGGGAGGCCGGGCATGAAGTTCTCCGACATTCTGCGCACCGCGTTGCATGCCCTGCGCGGCAACTGGATGCGCAGCGCGCTGACCTCGCTGGGCGTGATCATCGGCATCGCCGCCGTCATCGTCATGGTGTCGGTGGGCCAGGGCACGCAGGCCGAGATCGACAAGCTGGTGTCGGGCCTGGGCTCGCAGCGTCTGGACATCAGCCCGGGCGCCGGCCGGGGTCCCGGAGGCGGTGGCGTGCGCATGAGTTCCGGCAGCTTCTACACGCTCAAGGAGGGCGATGTGGAGGCGATCCGCAACGAGATCCCGGAGGTGCAGTACGTAGCCGGTGCATTGCGAGGCAACACGCAGATCGTGTTCGCCGAGAACAACGCCTCGACCAGCTGGCAGGGGGTGCAATCCGACTTCTTCGACATCAACGGCTGGGTCATCGCCACTGGCGAAGGCTTCGATGCGCAGGACTATTCCAGTGCGGGCAAGGTCGTGATCCTCGGCGAGACGGTGCGGCGCACGCTGTTCGGCGAGGACAGCGGCGTCGGCCAGACCGTGCGCCTGGGGCGCGTGCCGTTCACCGTGGTGGGCACGCTGGCGCCGAAAGGGCAGGGCGGTTTCGGCCAGGACCAGGACGACGTGATGATGGTGCCGCTGGAGACCGCGCGCCGCCGCCTGATGGGCTCGATGGGGCTGCCGCCTGGCGCCGTGCAGCAGGTCGCGCTGACCGTGGCCGATGCCAAGGACCTGAGCTACGTACAGGGCGAAGTGGAAGCGCTGCTGCGCCAGCGGCACAAGATCAATCCGGGCGAAGAGGACGACTTCAACGTCCGCAACATCTCCGAGATCGTCGCCACGCGAACGGCCACGACCAAACTCATGTCGTTGCTGCTGGGTGCGGTCGCCACCATTTCGCTGATCGTCGGCGGCATCGGCATCATGAACATCATGCTGGTGTCGGTGACCGAACGCATCCGCGAGATCGGCCTGCGCATGGCCGTCGGTGCGGGACCGGGCGACGTGCGCCGGCAGTTCCTTGCCGAGGCGATGCTGCTGTCGCTGGGCGGCGGTGTGCTGGGCATCTTCATCGGGGTCGCCGGCGCGTTGCTGGTCGGCCAGTTCAGCGAACTGCCGGTGGCCTTGAACGGGCAGGTGATCGGCCTGGCCGCGGGCTTCTCGATCGCCACCGGCCTGTTCTTCGGCTACTACCCGGCACGCAAGGCATCGCAGCTCGATCCGATCGAGGCACTGCGCTCGCAATAGGCCACCGGCGGGGCTGGTGCAGTGCGATGGCGGGAGTATGCTGGACGCCCGTCGTGCCCACCGGTCCCGCGCCATGAGCCCGCATTCCTCCCGCCGGCCGCTTGCATTGGCGATCCATGGAGGGGCCGGCGTGATCGAACGCGGCAGCCTCGGTGCCGAAGTGGAAACGGCGATCCATGCCGACCTCGCACGGGCGCTCGATGTCGGGCACGCCATCCTCGCGACCGGCGGCAGCGCCCTGGATGCGGTGGAAGCCGCGGTGACCGTCCTCGAGGATTCCCCGTACTTCAACGCCGGGCGTGGTGCGGTGTTCACCGCCGAAGGCCGGCACGAACTCGACGCCTCCATCATGGACGGACGCCATCGCCGCGCGGGGGCCGTCGCCGGTGTGATGACCGTGCGCCATCCCGTGCGGTTGGCGCGGCGCGTGCTGGAGGATTCGCCGCACGTCTTCTTGATCGGCGATGGGGCCGAGCAGTTCGCCGACACGCAGCCCGGCATCGAACGCGTGCCGAATGGCTGGTTCTCGACCGAGGCGCGGCGTGCGCAACTGCGCGACGCGCAGCAGCGCGAGCAGCAGGCGTGGAGCGGTAACGACGATCTGCGTGGACAGTACTTCGGTACGGTCGGTGCAGTGGCGCTGGACAATCGCGGGCATGTGGCGGCTGCCACGTCTACCGGTGGCATGACCAACAAACGCTGGGGCCGCGTGGGTGATTCGCCGGTGATCGGCGCGGGCACCTGGGCTGATGCGCGCTGCGCCGTGTCGTGCAGTGGCTGGGGCGAGTTCTACATCCGCAACGCAGTGGCGCACGACATCGCCGCGCGCGTCGCCTACCGTGGCGACCGCCTTCGAGATGCGGTGGAAGACGTCATCCTCGGCGAGGTGCCGCAGCATGGCGGCGATGGTGGCGCCATCGCCGTCGATACCGACGGCAACGTGTCGCTCGTGCTCAACACGCGCGGCATGTACCGGGGCTGGGTGCGGCCGGATGGTACCCGTGGCACTGCGATCTACCAGGACGCGTGAATGGCGTCGCGAGGTGAAAATGAGGCCGCACTGACGTTGGCGGTCCATCGCACCCTCCGTGCCCAGGCATTGCGGCTGTGCAGGCGTGCGGACGAGGCAGAGGACCTGGTGCAGGACACATTGCTCGCGGGCCTGCTTGCCGGCCGCCATGACCTGCCCTGGCTGTCGGGCGTACTTCGTCACCATGCCGCGATGACGGCACGCACTGCTGTGCGCCGACGCCGGCGTGAAGCGGAGGCGGGAACGTGGGCAGTCGACGCGACCGAAGGTACGCCGCCGCCCGACGACCTCCCTGACCGGTCCACGTGTCCGCCCTGGCTGGCAGCATTGCCACCGTCCGCGCGCCGCGTGGCGGTACTCGCGCTGCACGGCCTGTCGGCGGACGAGATCCGCTGGATCCTGCGCATCGAACCCACCGCCTTCCGCCAGCGCCTGACCCGCATCCGCAAGGCACTTGCGGCGCAGTCGCCCGCCACGCGCGCGGAAAGCATCGCGCTCGCGCACCTGCGCGACCCGGTGCGCAGCGTGGATATCTCCTTCGGCCTGGCCCGGCGCGCGCTGAAGGCCGCCATGCGGGCGGGCGAGGGGCTGGGGACGCATGATCCGGACGGCCATCTGATCCTGATCGATGCCGGCGCTCACACATTGCCTTCCCGCGGCAACGTAAAGAAGGGAATCACACAGGAGTACATCCCATGCTCACGCACTGCAAAGTAGGCGCCATCGTATTCTTCGTCTCCGACCTCGCCCGGTCGGTGGCGTTCTATCGCGACACCCTGGGCCTGCCCATCGCTGCGCTTGACGGTCATGACGGACCGTTCGCGATGGGCGACGTCGGCGAACTCGCGCTGGTGCTCATTCCGCGTCCGGCACGCGCCGGCGAATCGCCGGTCGTCGTCTTCAGTCTGGATGGCGGCATCGACGATCATGCGGAAGCGCTGGCTGCGAAAGGGGTGGAGATCGTGGTGCCGGTCAGCGAGTCGCCCGACGGCGGGTTGTCGCTGGATTTTCTCGACCCCGACGGCAACGTACTGAGCCTGCACCAGAACGAGGGCGCGCCGCGGCGGCGATGATCGCCCGCGTTTTCGCCGGACTGATGCGAACGATTCCCATGGCTACCGGTGGCATTTCGCCAGCGCGCGGCAGAGGAAAAATGTGAGCTGAAAATCCATATCTAGAACGAAAATTACAAGCTAGATTCGACCCACTGCGCTGTCCCGCGCGGCAATCACAACATTCGGAGTCGGATCGGCTTATGAAGAAGAATCGCATGGCGATGTGGGTGGGTTTGGCACTCGTGACGATGGGCGCGGCGCAGGCCGCCAACGCGGGTGGCAGGCCGGATCTGGTGATCAAGGGATTGAAGGCAGGCCAGCCCCACGTCAGTGGCGAACTGCTGGTGAAGTACCGCGATGGCGCGGCGTCTGGCGATCGTGACGCGGTGGTGCAGGGCTTGGGCGCGCAGAAGCTGGAAACCGTGCGCCGCGGCAACGGCCGCAACGGTGAAATCGCCCTGCTCAAGCTGCCGGGCAACGTGGACCTGTCGGCGGCCGTGCAGGTGCTCAGTGCCGATCCTGCCGTCGAGTACGCCGAACCGAACTGGACCTACCAGCACAACGCGGTCTCCAACGACACGTATTCCACCAACGGTTCGCTGTGGGGCATGTACGGTGATGCGGGCACGCCCGCAAACGCGTACGGCTCGCAGGCGTCCGAAGCATGGGCTGCCGGCCACACCAGTTGCGGCAATGTCGTCGTCGGCGTGATCGACGAAGGCATCTACTTCAACCACGAAGACCTGACGGCCAACATCTGGGCCAATCCGTACGACCCGGTCGACGGCGTGGACAACGACGGCAACGGCTACGTCGATGACGTGCGCGGCTGGGACTTCGATGGCAACAGCAACAACATCAACTCCGGCGGCGCCAACGACGACCATGGCACCCACGTGGCCGGCACCATCGCCGGCGTCGGTGGCAACGGCAAGGGCGTGGCCGGCGTGTGCTGGAGCGGCGTGAAGCTGATCAGCGGCAAGTTCCTCGGCCGTCGTGGTGGCAACACCGCCAACGCGGTCAAGGCGCTGGACTACTTCACCGACCTCAAGACCCGCCATGGCCTGAACCTGGTGGCCACCAACAATTCGTGGGGCGGCGGTGGTTATTCGCAGGCCCTGAGCGATGCCATCGATCGCGCCAGCCAGGCCGAGATCCTCACGGTCGTCGCGGCCGGTAACGACAGCGTCAATTGTGAAGGCAACACGTCGGGTGCGTGCTATCCGGCGGCCTATCCCAACGCCGGCATCCTGTCGGTGGCGGCGATCCGATCCACGGGCGCACTGGTCTACAACTACGGCGTCACGACCGTGGACCTGGGCGCGCCCGGCTATGGCATCTGGTCGACGGTGCCCAAGGCATCCAAGGGCAGCGTGGTGTCCGGTTACGCCAGCTACAGCGGCACGTCGATGGCGACGCCGCACGTGACCGGTGCTGCGGCCCTGTACGCGTCGACCCGCCCGGGCGTGACGGCCGCACAGGTCAAGGCCGCCATCCTCAACGCCACCGTGCCGACGCCGTCGCTGCAGGGCAAGACGGTCACCGGCGGACGACTCAACGTCAGCGGCTTCTGACGCAACGCGAGCATGAACGAAGAAGCCCGGCATCGCCGGGCTTCTTTTTTGCGCCAGGTCTTTACTTCACGTAAGGCGCAATGACCCGTTGCCAGATGACGTAGCCGGCGGCATTCATGTGCAGCCGGTCTTCGACGAAGAGGGTTTCGTTGGGCTGGCCACCGGCGTCAAGCATGGGCGTGAAGATATCGATGTAGTCCACGCCCAGGCGCTTGGCCTCCGCCTGGATCAGTGCATTGGCCTCGCGCTGCACGGAAAGCAGTTGTGCGCGCGACGGACTGGGCTTGGTACTGATGTAGGCGATCTTCGTTTTCGGCAGGTCGCGGCGCACGCGTTCGACGAACGCGATGAAATCCGCGCGCAGCTGCTGGGGCGTGCGTCCGGCGTTGAGGTCGTTGTCGCCGGCATAGATCAGGATCTGGCGGGGCGCATACGGCACGATGGTGCGGTCCACATACCAGGTGCTGTCGCGCAGTTCGGAACCGCCGAAGCCGCGGTTGATCACCGGCACGTCCGGGAAATCCTGCGCCAGCGTGGCCCACAGGCGGATCGACGAACTTCCGGTGAACACGACCCCGTTGCGGGGTGGCGGCGATTGCGCGTCTTCGGTCGCGAAGCGCTGCATGTCGGTCTCCCAGGCCGCGTTCGATACCTGCTCCGGGATGCGGGGAGCGGTCTTCGCAGATGCGGCGGCTTCCGGCGTCGTGGTCGCAGGCGGGCTTCCCGCGCAGCCAGCCAGCACGATGATCAGGGCGGCGGCGAAAACCGGCTGACGAAGCGTATTCAGGAAAGACACGGGGGAAGGCTCCTTGGCAGCGGACAGACAGCCAGTGGACCAGCCCCCGACGGGCGATGCAAACCCGTGCAGGGCGGCAAGGGGGCGCCTTGTGGCAAAATCGCGGCCTTGGTGCAGGACCTGCGCCACCCGATCCGACTTTCCGCCGGCCCAGGCCCTGCCTGACCGGACGGAGACGATGCGGGGCCTTCTTCGCATCGACCTGCCCATGGCTGACGAAACCGGACATCTTCCCCGCGGCCCCGGCCGCATCCTCAAGGCGACCGTCTGGTCCTTCCAGGGCCTGCGCGCGGCGTGGATGCACGAATCCTCCTTCCGCCTGGAGGTCTACCTGCTGGTCGTGCTGGCGCCGCTGGCGTTGTGGCTGGGGGAGACCGGGCTGGAGCGGGCGCTGATGATCGGCAGCTGTCTGCTGGTGCTGGCGGCCGAGCTGCTGAACTCCGCCGTAGAAGCCGTGATCGAACGCTACGGCCCCGAGCATCACGAACTCGCCGGTCGAGCGAAGGACATGGGCTCCGCCGCCGTCTTCGTGCTGATGATGAACGTACTGCTGTGCTGGGGCCTGATCCTCGCGCCCCGCTATCTCTGATTTCTGATCTGAACCAAGGTACTCCCCGATGATGGAACTGCTTACCGATCCGCAGGTGTGGATCACGCTGGTCACGCTGAGTGCGATCGAGATCGTGCTGGGCATCGACAACCTGGTCTTCATCTCCATCGCGGTCAGCAAGCTGCCGCCGCACCAGCGCGAAGTCGCACGCAAGTTCGGTATCGCGGTGGCGTGCATCACCCGCATCCTGCTGCTGTTGACGCTGGCCTGGCTGGCCGGCCTGACCGCCGACCTGTTCACGCTGTTCGGGCAAGGCATCTCGGTGCGCGACCTGGTGCTGATCCTGGGTGGTGTGTTCCTGCTGGTGAAGGGCACCAAGGAAATCCTGGAACTGGTGAAGGGCGAGCCGGATTCTGAAGACGTGCACACGCGTCCGGCCGTGTCGTTCGCCGGCGTGATCGCGCAGATCGCGGTGATCGACATCGTGTTCTCGCTGGACTCGGTGATCGCGGCCGTCGGCATGGCCAACCACACCCCGGTGATGGTGGCCGCGATCCTGCTGGCGGTGGCGGTGATGCTGCTGGCGGCCAAGCCGCTGGGTCACTTCATCGACAACAACCCGACCATCAAGATGCTGGCGCTGGCCTTCATCGTGGCGGTGGGCGCGTACCTGCTGCTGGACGGCTTCGAGCTGCACATCGAGAAGGGCTACCTGTACGGCGCGATGGGCTTCTCCGCGCTGGTCGAGTGCCTCAACCTGTGGGCTAAGAAGCGCGCCAACCAGCGCATGCTGCGCGAGTAAGCACACCGCGAAGCGGCATCACGAAGGGCTCCCGTCGGGAGCCCTTCGTCTTTCACGAGCCGGTAACAACCGGGCGTGCGGTCGGCGCTACGCGGTGCAGCGCTTGCGCCGTCACGGGCGAGGTGCTGCAATCGGCGCGTCCGTTCGAGGGAGTACCGTGCCATGCGCCAGGTGTCGCGTCTGTGGTTGCTCGTCGTGTTGACCGTGCTGTTGTCCGGCTGCGGTTACAACACCATCCAGCAGAAGGACGAAGCGGTGAAGGCCGGCTGGTCCGAGGTGCTCAACCAGTACAAGCGCCGCGCCGACCTGATTCCCAACCTGGTCAAGACCGTGCAGGGCTACGCCCAGCAGGAGCGCCAGGTGCTGACCGACGTGACCAATGCACGCGCCCGTGTCGGGCAGATCCAGGTCAACGCCGACGATGCCGCTTCGCTGCAGCAGTTCCAGCAGGCGCAGGGTGAATTGTCCGGCGCGCTGTCGCGCCTGCTGGTGGTGACGGAGAACTACCCGAACCTGAAATCCGACCAGTCGTTCCGCGATCTGCAGGCGCAGCTGGAAGGCACCGAGAACCGGATCACCGTTGCGCGTGGCCGCTACATCCAGACTGTGCAGGACTACAACACCTACATCCGGCAGTTCCCGCAGGTGATCACCGCCAAAGTCACCGGAGCGAAGGAAAAACCCAACTTCACCGTCGAGAACGAGGCGGCGATTTCCGAGGCCCCGGCCGTGGACTTCGGCACGCCGGCGCCGGCCGCACCGCAGGCGCCCACGCCGCCTCCGCCGCCATCTCCCGGCAACTGAGCCGCATCGCGTCGCTGCCATGCTGCGCGCGCTGGCGTTCTGCCTGCTGCTGATCGTCGCGCCCGCCTGGGCGCAGTCGTTGGCGACGATTCCTGTGCTCGATTCGCCAGTGGTCGATACCACCGGCACGCTGGATGCGGCGCAGAAGCAGCAGTTGGAGCAGCAGTCGTTGGCGTTGCAGCAGCGCAAGGGCAGCCAGCTGCAGGTGCTGATCGTCTCCACCACCCAGCCGGAAACCATCGAGCAGTACGCGCAACGCGTGTTCGACCAGTGGAAGCTCGGCCGCAAGGGCGTGGATGACGGCGTCCTGTTGCTGGTGGCGAAGGACGACCGTCGCGTGCGCATCCAGCCGGGCTACGGACTGGAAGGCGCGATTCCCGACGCCATCGCCAACCGCGTCATCCAGGAGTACCTGGTACCCCGGTTCCGCGCGGGCGACTATGCCGGCGGCATAGTCGATGGCACGGCACAACTGGCCCGGCTGGTCGAGGGCGAGTCCCTGCCCGAGCCGGTGAGCGACAACCGCGAGGGTCGTGAGCCTGCGGGTAGTGGCGGCTTGTTCGCCCTGGTCGCAGCGTTCTTCATCGCCACACTGGTCCGCGGAGTGTTCGGCAAGGCACCCAGACTGTTGCGCGGCCTGTTCACGGGCGGCGCGGCCGGCGGGGTGGCGCTGTTGCTGTCGTCCATCATTCCGTTGGCCGCTTTCGCGGGCGTCATGGGCCTGCTCTACGGCCTGATCGCGGTCTCCTCCGGGCGGTACGCGCGCCACGGTGGCTGGGGCGGATTAGGGGGTAGTGGTTGGGG
>CAMPIO010000095.1 GCA_946886405.1 uncultured Pseudoxanthomonas sp. | reverse complement strand
GGTTGGCGAATGCGCAGTTCCATGCCGCCGACCTGACCCAGGATCAGCGCGGCACCGCGTGGATGCGGCAGGGCCCCTCGACAGGGCTCCGGACAGGCTTCGACAAGCTGCTGCTGGATCCACCGCGCTCCGGTGCGATCGAGGTGCTGCAGCAACTGCCGCTGAAACAGTTCGACCGTATCGTCTACGTCAGTTGCCACCCCGGCTCGCTGGCGCGCGATGCCGGATATCTGGTGAACGAACAGGGCTATACGCTGGTGTCGGCGGGCGTCATGGACATGTTTCCCCATACGGCGCACGTCGAGTCCATCGCCTTGTTCGAGAGACGCTGATGGGCATAGAGATCGAACGCAAGTTCCTGGTCACCGGCGATGGCTGGCGCGAGACCGCGCACGATGTCATCCCGATGGCGCAGGGCTACATCAACGATATGGCCGCCATGGATCGCGGCGGGCAGAAGGCGTCGGTACGCGTGCGCATCCAGGGCGATGCGGCGTTCCTCAACCTGAAGTCGCGCGAGCTGGGCGCGACTCGCCAGGAGTTCGATTACCCCATTCCCGTCGCTGATGCGCGCGCACTGCTTGCGCTGTGCGTGGGCGGCGTGATCGACAAGCGCCGCCACTACGTGCGGCATGAGGGTCATCTGTGGGAAGTCGACGAGTTCCTCGGCGACAACGCCGGGCTGGTGGTGGCGGAGATCGAGCTGGGCCGCACCGATGAAGCCTTCGTGAAACCGGCCTGGGCCGGCAAACAGGTCACCGACGCCTCCCGCTATTACAATCTGGCCTTGGCATCGTGGCCGTACACGCAGTGGTCGGACGACGAACGCGCCGCCACCGACATTCCCTGAGGACTCCCCGAAATGCTCGTCATCGGCATCGCCGGCACCGAACTCACCGCGCAGGAGCGCGACTGGCTGCAGCACGACGCCGTCGCGGGCGTCATCCTGTTCACCCGCAACTTCGCTTCGCGCACGCAGGTCGCTGAACTGTCGCAGGCCATTCGCGCCGCTGCGCCGCGTCCGCAGCTGGTCTGCGTGGACCAGGAGGGCGGCCGCGTGCAGCGCTTCCGCGACGGCTACAGCGACCTGCCGGCGCTGGAGGTGTTCGGCAAGCTCTACGCGCAGGATCCGCAGGCCGCGCTGCAGCGCGCCGAAGAGCACGCCTGGCTGATGGCCAGCGAGATCATCGCCAGTGGCGTGGACCTGAGCTTCGCCCCGGTCGTCGACCTGGCGCGCGGCAACCGCGCCATCGGCAATCGTGCGTTCGATGCCGATCCGCAGATCGTCGCCGAGTTCACCCGAGCCTACATACGCGGCATGCATGCGGCCGGCATGGCCGCTACGCTGAAGCATTTCCCCGGACACGGCACGGTGCTGGAAGACACGCACTTCGACGACGCGGTCGATCCGCGATCGCTGGACGTGCTGCGTGCCGAGGATCTGGTCCCGTTCGTCGCCGGCATCGAAGCCAGGGCCGATGCGGTGATGATGGGCCATGTGAAGTATCCGGCCGTCGCCCCGGAACCGGCAGGCTACTCGCCGTTCTGGATCCAGAAGATCCTGCGCGAAGAGATGGGCTTCCGCGGGGTGGTGTTCTCCGACGACATCGGCATGGCCGCCGCGTTCTCGGCGGGCGGCGTGAAGCAGCGCATCCACGACCACCTGGACGCGGGCTGCGACGTCGTGCTGGTCTGCTCGCCGAAGCTGGTGGATGAATCGCTGAAGGCCGTGGAAGGCCGCGCGCTGAATACCGCCGCCGTGCTCGGCGTGTTGGGCCGTGGCGCACTGGGCTGGGATGGCCTGATCGCCGATGCGCGCTACGGCGACGCACAGACACATGTGATCGACAATCTGAAGGGAGTGGTTTGATGGAATCGCTGGGCAATCCGCGACCGAAACTGGCCGACGCCTTGGCCAACGCCGACCTGCTGGTCGACCGCGCGACGATCGACCGTGCCATCACGACGATGGCGGCGCCGATCGCGCGCGACTACGCCGGCGAAGTGCCGGTCTACCTCACCATCATGCACGGCGCATTGCCGTTCGCCGGCCAGCTGTCGCTGGAGCTGGGCGCGTTGGGGCTGGACCTCGAGTTCGACTACCTGCACGCCACCCGCTACCGCGGCGAGACCACCGGCGGCGAGCTGGTGTGGAAGCACCGGCCGGCGACCGCGTTGTACGGCCGCCGCGTGCTGCTGGTGGACGACATCCTCGACGAAGGCCATACGCTGCTGGCGGTCAAGCAATGGTGCCTGGAGCAGGGTGCCACCGACGTCCGCATCGCCGCGCTGACCACCAAGCAGCACGACCGTGGCGTGGCGGGCATCTGCGCGGACTACGTGGGCATGCAGGTCGCGGACCGCTACGTTTTCGGTTTCGGCATGGACTACCACGAGCAGGGTCGCAACCTGCCCGGCATCTACGCGTTGAAGGAATGACCGTGGCCGACATCGCGCTCGCCGTCATCGGCGGTACCGGCGTCTACAAGCTGGCCGACTTGCAGGATGTCGAGTCCCGCGAACTGGACACGCGCTTCGGTGCGCCGTCCGGCCCGGTTCGCATCGGCACGCTGGGCGGACGGCGGGTGGCCTTCCTCGCGCGCCATGGCGAAGGCCATTCGGTGCCGCCGCACCAGGTCAACTACCGCGCCAACCTGCAGGCGCTGAAGGACCTGGGCGCCACCCGCGTGCTCGCGCTCAACACCGTCGGTGGCATTACCGACCATTGCGGTCCGCGTGTGCTGGCCTGCCCGGACCAGCTGATCGACTACACGTGGGGTCGCATCTCCACGATCTGTGAGGAGCCGGGCAGCGACGTGCTGCATGTCGACTTCGGCGATCCATACACGCATTTACTACGCCAGCAGATCCTCGCGGCCGCGCGTGAGGCGGGTGTCGAACTGGTCGATGGGGGCTGTTACGGTGCCACCCAGGGCCCGCGCCTGGAGACGCGTGCGGAGATCCGCCGGATGCGCCGCGACGGCTGCGACCTGGTCGGCATGACCGGCATGCCGGAAGCCGGCCTCGCACGGGAAATGGGCCTGGAATACGCCTGCCTCGCCATCGTCGCGAACTGGGCCGCAGGCTGCGGCACCGATGAGGAGATCACCATGGAGGAGGTGCTGGCGAACGTGGCCGCTGCCTCCGCCGGCATCCCGGCCCTGGTGGCCGCGTTGGCGCCAAGGTGATTGTCAACGCGCGCCGGGCTTTGCATACTCGGCGGGTGTGACGTCAACGCCACACATTCCACCCGCATCCAGAAAAGGAAATACAAGCGCTATGCCGTACGGTACCGTGAAATGGTTCAACGATGCCAAAGGCTTCGGATTCATCGCGCCAGAAGATGGCAGCGCCGATGTCTTTGCGCACCACACTGCCATCAATTCCAAGGGCTTCCGCAGCCTGCAGGAAGGCCAGCGCGTCAGCTATGAGCTGACCCAGGGCCCGAAGGGTGCACAGGCCTCCAACATCGAGCCTGCAGCCTGATCCACGACGATTTTCTTGAACCCCGCTTCGGCGGGGTTTTTTAATGCCTGTCGTTTCCGCTGGATAGACTGACCACACGACGAAGGAATGCCCGACGCCATGCAATCCCGGCACATCGCGATCATCGGCTACGGCACCGCCGGCCAGGCGGTGGCGCTGCTGCTGGCACGCGATGGACACCGGGTGGAGGTGTTCGAGCGTGCGCCGGAACTCGGGCCCGTGGGTGCGGGGTTCCTGTTGCAGCCGACCGGCCTGCAGGTGCTGTGGGAACTGGGCCTGCTGCCTGACGTGCTGACGCACGGCCGTCGGGTGAACCGCCTGTACGGCGAAACGCCCTGCGGCCGGGCCGTGATGGACATGCGCTATGCCGGACTGGATGCACGGCTGTTTGGCCTGGGCATGCAGCGCGGTGCGCTATTCGCGCTGCTGGCGAATGCATGGGCGGGATATGGCGACGTGCATCGTGGCCACACGATCGACGCGGTCAGCGACGACACCCGCCGTATCCGTGATCAACACGGTCGCTGGCATGGTCCGTTCGACCTCGTGATCGCCGCAGACGGATCCGCGTCGCGGCTGCGCGCGTTCACCGGCGCGGTGAAGCGCGAGGCCGTCTATCCCTGGGGTGCGTTGTGGCGGCTGGTGCCGCAGGGCGATTGGGCGTGGGGCGACGAGCTACGACAACGCTACGTGGCGGCACGGAAGATGATCGGCCTGCTGCCGGTCGGGACGCGGCCCGGCGATGACACGCCGCAGCTCAGCTTCTTCTGGAGCTTGCCGGTGGCCGACTTCGATGCCTGGCGGACGCGCGGACTGCCGGCGTGGCGCGACGAGATAGCCCGGCTATGGCCCGAGGTGGATGCCTGCCTCGCCGATACGGCGTTCCCGGACCAGCTGGCGCGCGCCAGCTATCGCGACGTCACCCTGCGCCAGTGGCATCGCGACCGCCTGGTGGTACTCGGCGATGCCGCGCACGGCATGAGTCCGCAACTGGGGCAGGGCGTCAACATGGCGCTGATGGATGCGCTGGCCCTGCGGGATGCACTGCGCTTGCCGTCCGCCATCCCGGCGGCATTGAGCGCGTATCAACAGGAGCGCCAAGCGCACGTGGGCGTCTACCAGTTCTGGAGCCGCTGGCTGACGCCGATCTTCCAGTCCGACCTGGATTGGGTCGCTCACGCGCGCGATGTCGCCTTCCTGCCTGCGGGCCGAATGCCGGGCGGACGCGGTCACATGCTGCGGGTACTGAGCGGCACGCAGCACGGATTCTTCGGAACCTTGAAGCTGAAGCCCGATTTTCTCGCCGCACTGTGATGCGGGCCCGCGCCCGTTCATCGGGCACAATCGTCGGCGACCGTACGCCGTGGGAGCCGTGAGTGGACGATCTTCCTCCGTTCGAAACGCATCGTGTGGACAACCAGCCGCCGCCGTTCGAATCGCGTGACTTGTGGGCGGACGATGCGGTACTGCGCGAAGGCGTCCTCCACGAGGGCGCCGCCGACTTCGTGCCGCGGCTTGCGGCCTACGGGGTGCTGGCAGGCGACGAGCTGTACCGGCTCGGCTTCGACGCCAACCGTGACCGTCCACGCCTGCGCACGCACGACCGCACCGGCAAGCGCATCGACACGGTCGAGTTCCACCCCGCCTATCACCGGCTGATGGAGGCGGCAAAGACGCACGGCGTCGCCGGCCTGTCGTGGCACGAGCCGACACCCGGCGCGCATGTGGCGAGGGCAGCATTGAGTTATCTGCACCATCAGGCGGAGGCCGGCACCAGTTGCCCGCTGACGATGACGCATGCCGCCGTGCCGGTCCTGCAGCGCGAACCCGGCTTGCACGCGTGGGCCGCCAAGGCGGCGGCGCCGCACTACGATCCGCGCGACCTGCCGATCGCCGACAAGGCCGGCATCACGCTGGGCATGGGCATGACCGAAAAACAGGGCGGCTCCGACGTGCGGACGAACGCCACCACGGCCACGCCTGCCGCCGACGGCACCTACGCCCTTGTCGGCCACAAGTGGTTCTTCTCCGCGCCGATGAGCGACGGCTTCTTGGTGCTGGCGCAGGCGCCCGGCGGGCTGACCTGTTTCCTCATGCCGCGCCGCCTGGACGACGGTGGGAAGAATGCATTCCGATTGATGCGGCTGAAGGACAAACTGGGCGACTGGGCCAACGCCTCCAGCGAAGTCGAATTCGCCGGAGCACGTGCGTGGCGCGTGGGCGACGAAGGCCGCGGCGTGGCGACCATCATCGAGATGGTGATGCTGACGCGGCTGGACTGCATGCTGGGTTCCGCCGCCGAGATGCGCATGGCGCTGGCGCAGGCGCTGCACCATGCGCGTCATCGCGTGGCATTCGGAAAGCCGCTGGCCGAGCACCCGCTGATGCGCAACGTGCTGGCCGATCTGGCGCTGGAGTCCGAAGCCGCCACTGCCTTCGCGCTGCGCGTGGCAGGTGCGGTCGATGCAGCGCCATGCGATGCGCACGAAGCGGCTTTCGCGCGTGTCGCCACTGCGACAGGCAAATACTGGATATGCAAGCGCGTGCCGGCATTCGTCAACGAAGCGCAGGAATGCCTGGGGGGTGCGGGGTACGTGGAGGAGTCGATCCTGCCAAGACTGTACCGGCAGGCGCCGCTGAATTCGATCTGGGAGGGCAGCGGCAACATCCAGTGCCTCGATGTGCTGCGGGCGCTGGCGCGCGACGCCGGTGCGCTTGATGCCATCACACGCGAATTCGGCGCCGCCTCGGGCAGGGATGCGACGTATGACGGTTTCGTTGAACGGCTGCTGGTCGAGCTTCCTTCCACGCAGGAAGCAGGCGCGCGCAGTCTGGTGGAGCGGTTGGCGCTGGCGCTGCAAGCGGCCGTGCTGCTGCGGGCCGACAGTCCGGCGGCGCCGCTGTTTGTCCGCAGCCGGCTGGGCGGCGAGCACGGCCTGGCGTTCGGCACGCTGCCTGCTGGAACGGACATGGTTGCGCTGCTGGCGCGGGCGCTGCCCGCATGAGCTGGTGGCGCTGGATGCTGGTCCTGCTGGGGGCTGTCGGCGTGACGTCGCAGGCACACGAGACGGGCGCGCCGCCGCCTTCACTGCTGCCGGCGGCGCAACAAGCGGACGCACTCCACGTCTACAAGGCCCAGCGGCGCCTGGATCTGTTGCGCGATGGCCGTGTCATCGCGACCTACCGGATCGTGCTGGGCGGTGCGCCGGCCGGGCACAAGCAGCAGCAGGGCGACCAGCGCACGCCCGAGGGTGATTACCGCATCACGTACCGGAATGATCGCAGCCGGTTCCACCTGTCACTGCGCATCTCCTACCCGAACGAGGCCGACCGGCGGCAGGCCTTGGCGCGCGGCGTCGATCCGGGCGGCGACATCATGATCCATGGCGCGACGCCTACCGGTTCACGCGTCGACTGGACCGAGGGTTGCATCGCGGTGACCAACGCGGAGATGGATGCGATCTGGCAGCGCGTGCCGGTGGGAACGCCGATCCGCATTGCGCCCTGACGTGTCGCCCTCAGCGACCGCCGCCGCGCGAGGCGAGGGCCCGCGAGCCGGTGATGATGAGGCGGACCATTTCCGAGAGCTGTTCGATCAGCTCGGGGTCTTTTTCCGGCGGCAGGTCCATCGCGGTGGCGCCCATCGCGAACACCAGGCGGGTGATCGCCTTGGAGACCAGCGCAGGCTCGTGCAAGGGCGCGTTGTCGCGCGCGGCCAGCCGCACCAGGTCCATGCACAGTTCTTCCTCGAAGAACTGCAGTTCGAGTTCCACCGCATGCTTGAAGGCGTCCGAGCCGACGTTGCCTTCACGCAGCAGCACGTGCAGCAGCTTGTCGTCTGCGCGCAGCTGCTCCATGAAGGCTTCCACCGAGCCGCGCACCACGCTGCGGTCACTGCTGGTGGCGCGATGGCGCGCCTCGCCGATGATCTTGCGCAGCGAACGGCCTGCCAGGTCGATCAGCGCGACCGCCAACTCGTCCATGTCGCGGAACTGGCGATAGAAGCTGTTCGGCGCGATGCCGGCCTCGCGGGCGACCTCGCGCAGGCTCAGGGTGGAGACGCTGCGATGCGGGCCGACCAGTTTCAGGGCGGCCGCCATCAGGTCCTCGCGCGAGATGGACGCCTTGCGGCCGGGGCCGTGGTCGTCCTGGAGCTGCGGTAGCGGGTTCGGGATCACGCGAGGGCGCCGGGCATACGGAAGGGTAGGGGCATCATAGCCTTGTAAATTAATATACAAGTGTATACACATGCGTCTTCACAGCGGTATAGTGAGGCCATGAACGCCCAGATCCGTCCGACCCCCCGCCGGCCCGGTCCCCTGAAACGCCTGCTCCGGCCGCTGGTCAAGCCGGACATCTTCGATTTCTGGGCCACCCGCCTGCATCGCACATGGACGTGGGAGCGTCCGCTGGCGCGGCTGGTAGCGCGTGAGACCGCCTCGGCCGACGCCGTGACACTCCTCTTCAAGCCCAACCGCCACTGGGCCGGCCACCGCGCCGGCCAGCACGTGAACCTGGGCGTCGAGCTCGACGGCGTACGCGTGACCCGCAGCTACAGCCTGACCGCACCGCCGCGCGCCGACGGCCTGCTGCCGATCACCGTCAAGGCGATCGAAGGCGGCCGCGTCAGCCAGCACCTGGGGCGTGACGCCCGCATCGGCGACATCGTCGACCTGGGCCAGGCCTTCGGCGAGATGACGCTGCCGGCATCGCCCCAGGGCTCCTGGCTGCTGCTGGCCGCCGGCAGCGGCATCACCCCCCTGATGGCGCTGGTGCGCGAACTGGCCGGGCAGGTCATGCCGGTCCACCTGACCCTGCTGTACTGGGTACGCCGGCGCGAAGAAGCCTGCTTCCTTGATGAACTACGCGCGCTGGCGGCTCAACATTCGCGCTTCCGCCTGCGACTGCTGCTGACGCGTGACACCGCGGCGGCCGGTGACGAGGCGGAAGGTCGCATCGATGACGCGCTGCTCGCCACGCATGCGGGCGACCTCTCTGCGCAGCAGGTCATGGCCTGCGGTCCGGGCGGATTCGTGGAAGCTGCACGCGGCCTGCTGGCCTCCCGCGTCGCCGCGTTCCAGGCCGAAGCCTTTACCGCGCCGCCGGTGCTGGTGGTGGATGAAGGCGAAGTCGACATCCGCCTGCAACGCAGCGGGCGCAAGCTGCGGGTGCCGCGTGGCGAATCGTTGCTGGTGGCCCTGGAGCAGCACGGCCTGAAACCGCCGTCCGGCTGCCGCATGGGCATCTGCAATACCTGCGCCTGTGGCAAGTCCGCCGGCAGCACGCGCCACCTGCCCAGTGGCGACCTCATCCACGAACCCACCCAGGCGTTGAAGCTGTGCATCCACAGCGCCGCCACCGACCTCGAGCTGGATATCTGATGGCCATTCCTTCCGCCTCCCGCAATCGCAAGCTCAGCGCCGACGAACTGGACCGCTTTGGCGAAGAACTCGACGCGCTGCGTGCGCAGACCGTCGCGACGCTGGGTGCGCGCGATGCGCGCTACATCCGCAACGTGGTCAAGGCGGTGCGCTACACCAATCTCGGCGGGCGCGCGCTGCTGTTCGCGGCGGCGGTGGCCGGTGGCCTGTGGCTGGCCGACAGTGCGGTGGGCTGGCTGTTCTGGGTGCTGTGGGCGCTGGGCTCATTGTCCCTCGGCCTGGGCAAGATCCTGGAGAACATGGAACTGGGGCACAACGTCATCCACGGCCAGTACGACTGGCTGGGCGACCCGCAGCTCAATGGCAAGACCTACGATTGGGACATCGTCGGTACGGCCGACAACTGGCGGCATACCCACAATTTCCGCCACCACACCTACACCAACGTGCGTGGACTGGACGACGACATCGGCTATGGCCTGCTGCGTATCTTCCCCGAGCAGAAGTGGCGTCCGTTCTACCTGATGCAGCCGGTGATCGCGGTGGTGTTCGCGCTGCTGTTCCAGTGGGGCATCGCCATCCAGGACCTGAAGCTGGGTCGCTGGTGGAGCGGCAAGATGACCAACAAGCAGCTGCGCCGCAAGTCGGCGCCGGTGGTGCGCAAGATGGGCAAGCAGCTGGCCAAGGACTACGTGATCTATCCGGCGCTCGCGGGTCCGTTCTTCCTGCCGGTCCTGCTGGGCAACATGGTCGCCAACGGCCTGCGCAACGTATGGACCTACGTGATCATCTTCTGCGGCCATTTCACCGCCCATGCGGAGACGTTCCCGAAGGAGTGCATCAAGAACGAATCGCGCGGCCACTGGTACCTGCGCCAGTTGCGTGGTTCGTCCAACCTGCGCGGCGGTTTCCTGATCAACGTGCTGTCCGGCAACCTGAGCCACCAGATCGAGCATCATTTCTTCCCCGACATCCCGGCCAACCGCTACGCCGAGATGGCCAGGGATGTGCGCGCCATCTGCGCGCGCTATGGCCAGCACTACAATACCGGCACGCTGCTCACGCAGTTCGGCCAGGTGTGCTGGCGGATCGTGCGGCATGCCTTCCCCAGTCGGCCGCCGAAGTTCGTGCCGCTGGTCCAGGCTGACGCAGCAGCTTAAGCAGGCACCGTCGAAAAGCATCGCGCCCGAGGGCGCTCCTGCAGAGCGGCGGGCTCAGCGCTCAGGGGCCAGACCCTGCTCGCGATGCGCATCAATCCAGGAACTGCAGCCGCGCCAGTTCCGCGTACAGGCCGTCCTGCGCCAGCAACGCTTCATGCGTGCCCTGCGCCACGATGCGGCCACGGTCCATCACCACGATCCGGTCGGCCTTCAGCACGGTCGCCAGGCGGTGGGCGATGACCAGGGTGGTGCGTCCGGCCATCAGCCGCTCCAGCGCGTGCTGCACGGCGCGTTCGCTCTGCGCATCCAGCGCGCTGGTGGCTTCGTCCAGCAACAGGATGGGCGCGTCTTTCAGCAGCGCACGCGCGATGGCGATGCGCTGCTGCTGGCCACCCGACAGGCGCGCGCCACGTTCGCCGAGCTGGCTCTCGAAGCCGCCCGGCAGTTCGCGGATGAAATCGTCGGCTTCAGCGGCTTCGGCCGCCGCCTGGAGTTCAGCGTCGGTGGCGTCGAGCTTGCCGTAGCGGATGTTCTCGGCCGCACTGGCGGCGAAGATCGTGGGCGCCTGTGGCACCAGCGCGATGTGTTCACGCAGCTGCGCGGGGTCCAGTTCGCGCAGGTCCACGCCATCGACCTGCACGCTGCCGGTCTGCGCATCGTGGAAACGCAGCAGCATCGAGAACACGGTGCTCTTGCCGGCGCCGGAGGGACCGACCAGCGCGACGGTTTCGCCCGGGTGCACGGTCAAGTCGAAAGCGTCCAGCGCGGGCAGGTCGGGCCGGGACGGATAGTGGAACGACACGTTGTCGAAGCGGATGTCGCCCTTGACCGGCGTAGGCAACGCGCGCGGTGTGGCGGGTGCATCGATCGCCGATTTTTCTTCCAGCAGTTCGGCGATGCGTCCCATGCCGCCTGCGGCGCGCTGCAGTTCGTTCCAGACTTCTGCCAGCGCACCGACCGAGCCGCCACCGATCAAGGCATACAGCACGAACTGGCCCAGCGTGCCGGCGCTCATCGTGCCGTCGATGACATCGTGGGCGCCTGACCACAGCACCAGCGTGATGGCGCCGAAGATCAACGTGATCGCGGCGGCGGTCACCCACGCCTGCGCTCGGATGCGACGGCGCGCAGTGTCGACGGCGGTGGCGATGGCGTCGCCGAAGCGACCACGCTCGTACGGCTCACGCGCATGCGCCTGCACCGTGCGCACCGCGCCGAGGGTTTCACTGGCCAAGGTATTGGCATCGGCCACGCGGTCCTGGCTGGCACGCGAGGCCTTCTCCAGCCGGCGTGCACCCAGCACGATGGGCAGCACCGCCAACGGGATGCCGACCAGTGCGAACGCAGCCAGCCGTGGGCTGGTGAAGAACAGCATCGCCAGGCTGCCGATCACGGTAACGCTGCTGCGCAGGGCGACCGACATGCTGGTGGCGACCACGGTGCGCAGCAGTTCGCTGTCGGCGGAGAGGCGCGACACCAGTTCGCCACTGCGCGTGCGGTCGTGGAACTCGGCGTCGAGACCGATCAGGTGGCCATACAGCTGGCCGCGCAGGTCTGCGACGACCTTTTCACCCAGCAGGGACACGAAATAGAAGCGGGCCGCGCTGGCCAGCGCCAGCACGACCGCCACCACGAACAGGAACACGAAGGCGCGATTGATGTTCGCGCCATCGGTGAATCCGTTGTCGATCATCTGGCGGAATGCGACCGGCAGGCTCAGCGTCGCCGCCGATGCCAGCGCCAGCGCCAGCAGCCAGGCCGTGAACAGCCCACCGTGCTGGCGCACGAACGGCCACAGGGCACGCAGTGTGCCCAGCTTGGCCTTGGATTTGGCGGCGGTGTCGTCCGGTGTCTCGATCTGTGCGCTCATGGGAAATCCGTACTCAAAGCGGTTGTGGAAGGGGCTTCAACCCTGGACAGGCCGACGAGCCTGAAGCCTCTTCCACAAACACCTGCCGTCAGGGCGATCAGGCCGGTTCGACAACACGCACCCGGTTACGGGTGGCGTCGCGCAGCTGCGATTTCAAGGCATCCACATGATCCGCAGGCACTTGCACGCGCAGGCATGCACCCGTCTCGTCGAAGTGTTCTTCCTGTTTCAATGCCTTGTGCGCGACCAATGCTGCGTGCACATGGCCAAGATCGTCGAACGGGCAGGCCAGATCCAGCGTCGCCAGCGCGACCAGCGCCTCACGCGGCGCAAGCCGGAGGCATTCGGCCGCTGCGCCGCCGTAGGCGCGCACCAGCCCGCCTGCACCCAGCTTGATGCCGCCGTACCAACGGGTCACCACCACCATCACCCGGTCGAAGCCCTGGCCGTCGATCGCGGCGAGGATCGGCCGCCCCGCTGTACCGGCGGGTTCGCCGTCGTCGCTGGAGCGGTACTCCTGGCCGATCCGGTAGGCCCAGCAGTTGTGGGTCGCGGCCGGATCGCCGATCTCGCGCAGGAAGCCAAGCGCCTCATCGGCGGTGGCGACGGACGCACCTTGTGCGAGAAAACGGCTGTGCTTCACCTCCAGCAACTGCGAGGCGCGCGCGGCAAGGGTGTCGCTCACGGGTTGCCGAGCAGCGGGCGCAGGTCGTCCGGCACGCGCTGGAACGGATGTTCCTGCACGAACAACTGCAGGCTGCGCAGCGCATTGGCGTTGTCGCCCAGATCGCGGCGCAGGCGGATGCGGTCGAGCCATTCCTCCGGCGGCAGCCGTGTGTCGGCATCGACCGGCACCTGCAGGTCGGTGCGGCGCAGTGCATTGCGCGCCGCGCTCGGTTGGACGCTGCCGGCGCTGGCGGCAGGCGGCGGCGGTGCCGAGGCGGCCGGTGCCGAGGCCGTCGCGGCGTCCTGCGACCGCAGCTGGCGTTCCTGCGTCTTGATCCGACTGCCCGTCACGGCGATGGTATCGAGCGTGGCGTTGTCATCGGCCTTGGCGGCTACCTCGCGTCGCTCCTCGTTGTAGCGTGCACGCCGTTCCTCTTGTTGCTTGACGGCGATGCGCTGCTCCAGTTCCTGTTCACGCGCGACGGCGTCCGCTATCGCCTCGCTGCTGTCGGCGGCGGCCGTGCGTGCGTAGGTGTCGGCCGGTTCCGCAGGAAATGACTGCGGGGGCGCGGCGGGGGCGGGCGG
>CAMPIO010000094.1 GCA_946886405.1 uncultured Pseudoxanthomonas sp. | reverse complement strand
ACCTACGCGCATGTCTCGCATCGCGACTGGGAGAACGACACGGACCTGCCGCCGGACGCCATCGAGGCGGGCTGCAAGGACATCGCCCAGCAGCTGCTGTCCGCCGCACGCTTCGGACACGGCCCCACGGTGGTGCTGGGTGGTGGTCGCGGCGAGTTCCTGCCTATCGATGTGCGTGATCCCGAAGAGGACGACAAGGTCGGCCAGCGCCTCGACGGTCGCAATCTCGTCGCAGAGTGGAAGCAATCGCATCCACAGGGTGCTTACGTCACCAACACGCAGCAGTTGCAGGCCGCAGCCGACGCGCCGCAATTGCTGGGCCTGTTCGAGTACGACCACATGCAGTTCGAACACGACCGCCGAAAGGACGCACAAGGCGAGCCTTCGTTGGCCGAACTGACGCGCGTCGCCGTCCAAACGCTGTCGCGCAACCAGGAAGGCTTCGTGCTGCTGGTCGAAGGCGCGCGCATCGACCACGCCAACCACTATGGCAACGCCTACCGCGCGCTCGACGAGACCGTGGCGATGTCCGACGCCGTGCAGGCCGCGCTCGGAGCGACCTCGCCCGACGACACGCTGATCCTGGTCACCGCCGACCACTCGCACACGCTCAACTTCGTCGGCTATCCCGTGCGCGGCAATCCCATCCTCGGCAAGGTGCGCGGCCAGGGAGGCGAAGACGACACGCCCGGCGATCTCGCCCGCGACCAGAATGGACAGACATTCACTACGCTGACGTATGCCAACGGTCCCGGTTACACCGGCGCCAGCAACCGGCAGCCAGCCGGGCCCAAGAAATTCCTGCATGCGCCCAGCAGCGTCGAACCGTCGGAAGGTCGGCCCGACCTGAGCCACGTCGACACGGAGCATCCGGATTACCTGCAGGAAGCGCTGGTGCCCCTGAAATCGGAATCACACGGCGGCGAAGACGTCGGCATCTGGGCCATCGGGCCCGGTAGCGACGCCGTGCGCGGCACCGTCGAACAGAACGCGATCTACCACTTCATCGTGCAGGCCACGCCCGCATTGCGCGCGCGCCTGTGCGCTGCAGGCACGTGCGATGCGAATGGCGTACCTGTCGAGCTGCCGAAGCCGTCGGATTTCCAGAAGAAGTGATCCCTCGGGATCACCAATGCCCCTGTAGGAGCGGGCCATGCCCGCGATGCTTTTCCCGCTGTCGAGGAAGAGCATCGCGCCCATGGGGCGCTCCTGCATGGAGCGGGGAGATTGACTCAGCAAGTTTCTTGGCCGAGGCGGCCGAAGAAGACGCGACATGTCTGGCGCCATGACAGCGCACTTGGATCCCGCCGCCTGAAACCCCAGGTCACAACGGCTTCGCCAACACCAGCCACACCACCGCGATCAACGCAATCAGTGGCAGTTCGTTGAACCATTTCAACGCCGTGGGTGATGGCAATGCTTCGCCCTTCGCAACACCCTTCAGCCAGCGGCCGGTGACGATGAAGTGCGCCAGGATCAGCGCGACCAGCGTCAGCTTTGCGTGCAACCAGCCGCCGCTGATGCCGAAATGGAACCACAGCACGCCGCCCAGGATCACCGCGATGCCGAACATGGTGTGGCCGAAGCCATAGAGTCGGCGGCCCATCAGCAGCAGCCGCGCCTGCACGTCGGCCTGACCGCTCGTTTCGGCCAGGTTGACGAGGATGCGCGGCAGGTAGAACACGGTCGCCATCCAGGCGATGACGAAGACGAGATGGAAGGTCTTGACCCACAGGTACATGCGGCTGGCTCCGTCTGGCTGCGCGGGATGGCGTGCGGCGCATAGGATAGCGCGCCGCATCGCGTAAGCTTCCCGCCTTCTCGCATCCCGGACACGCGCATGACCAAGCAGTACGACGCCGACTACTTCCAGCGCTGGTACCGCGACGGCGACATCGGCGGCGCGCCGCGGCTTGCACGCAAGGTAGCGCTGGCGGTCGCCGTGGCCGAATACCACCTGGAACGTCCGATCCGCACGGTGCTCGACATCGGCTGCGGCGAAGGCGCGTGGCGCGCGCCACTGCTGAAGCTGCGGCCGAAGCTGCAGTACCTCGGCTTCGACGGCAGCGAGTACGCGGTTCGCCGTTTCGGTCGTACGCGCAACCTGCACTACGCACGCTTCGAGGAGTTCGAGTACCTGCGCCCGTGCGAACCGGTCGATCTGCTGGTGTGCTCGGACGTGCTGCACTACGTGCCGACGCGCGAGCTGAAGCGCGGCCTGCGAGGCCTGGCGGAATTGAGCGGAGGCGTGGCCTTCCTCGAAACGTTTGCGAAGGAAGACGCGTTCGAGGGCGACCACGACGGCTTCCAGCCCCGCAAGGCGGCGTGGTACCGGCAGGCGCTCAACGGAGAGGGCTTCCAGTCCATCGGCAACCACTGCTGGCTGGGGCCGCGCCTGGCGGGCGACGTGGCGGTACTGGAGGCCGCGGATTATCGGCCGATAACCTGAACAGGCCACGCGCGGCGGGACCCCCTTTGGGGTATGCTGCGGCGCAGCACCGTGCACCAAAAGCGGGAATCCGGACAGCCATGACCTTGTACCAACTGCACGAACTCGGACGCGCATGGATGGCGCCGCTGGCCTACATGGCCGAAGCCAACGCACGGATGTTCTCAACGCCGACCAGCTGGCTTTCCAACGTGCCGGGCGCCGAGCGCATCGCGGCGGGCAATGAGCTCGTCCACCGCATCGGCAAGGATTACGAGAAGCCGGCGTGGGACATCCGCGAAGTCGAGGCTCACGGCCGCACCGTGCCGGTGGTGGAGCTGGAATCGCTGAAGAAGCCCTTCTGCCGCCTGCTGCGCTTCAAACGCTACACCGACGATGCTGCGACCATCGCCGAACTGAAGGACGACCCCACCGTCCTGGTGGTGGCCCCGCTGTCCGGCCACCACGCCACCCTGCTGCGCGACACCGTGCACACGCTGCTGCGCAACCACAAGGTCTACGTGACCGACTGGGTCGACGCGCGCATGGTCCCCGAGTCGGAGGGCGCTTTCAGCCTCGACGACTACGTCGCCTACGTGGAAGAGTTCATCCGCCACATCGGCGCCGAGAAGCTTCACGTCATCAGCGTCTGCCAGCCGACGGTCCCCGTTCTGGCGGCGGTGTCGCTGATGGCCGCACGCGGCGAAGCCACGCCGCGTTCGCTGGTGATGATGGGCGGGCCGATCGATGCGCGCCGCAGCCCCACCGAAGTGAACAGCCTGGCCACGCGCAACCCGCTGTCGTGGTTCGAACACAACGTCATCCACACGGTGCCGATGCCCTACCCGGGCGAGGGGCGTCGCGTGTACCCCGGCTTCCTGCAGCACGCCGGCTTCCTCGCAATGAACCCTAGCCGCCACTTCATGTCGCACTGGGACTTCTATGCCGATCTGGTGAAGGGCGACCTGCAGGACGCCGAGTCGCACCGAAAGTTCTACGACGAGTACAACGCGGTGCTCGACATGCCGGCCGAGTACTACCTGGACACCATCCGCACCGTGTTCCAGGAATTCCTGCTGCCGCGTGGCGAGTGGACGGTCAATGGCGAACTCGTGAAGCCGGCCGCCATCAAGAAGACCGCGCTGATGAGTATCGAAGGAGAACTCGACGACATCTCCGGCCAGGGCCAGACCGCGGCAGCGCATGACCTGTGCACCGGCATCGCGAAGGCGCACCACAAACACCTGACCGTGGAAGGCGCCGGGCACTACGGCATCTTCAGCGGCCGCCGCTGGCGCGAGAAGGTGTATCCGCAGGTGCGCGAGTTCATCGCGAAGTACGCAGGCTGACGCCAACCCGGGTAGAGCCGAGTCAGAGCAGCGGAGCGGGCTCCGCTCTACGAAAAGAAGGCCGCCCTTGGGCGGCCTTCTTCATTATGTGCCTTGCGAGCTCACACCACCGGCGCACGCACCAGCAGGTGCTTGGCCAGCCAGCCATGGAACATGCCGACGGCGCGCGCCAGGTGCAGTGTGGCGAACAGCAGCAGGAAGCCGAAGACAGAGACCAGCGGCAGCAACCACGGCGCGTCCGTGATCAGGTTCCAGTCACCGAAATTCATCACGTAGTCGAAGGGCAGGAAGAACGCGACGGGTGCCGCGATGAAGCCCAGCGACAACGCCAGCAACGTGATGGCGACCGAGAAGTACAGAATGCCGAGCGGGTGCATCAGCAACAGGTACAGCATCGCCGTCCAGGTGCGACCGTCGGTGAACAGTTCCTTCAACCGCGTCATCCACGGCTTGTCGCGCTGCGTGTACAGCGGGCGGCGCGGCATGCGCTCGCCGAGCAGCACCTCGACCATCCGGCCCTCCACCAGCGACAGCAGGCGTACCGACATCAGGAACAGCAGCAGCAGCGGAATGCCGATGATCAGGATCAGCAGGCCTGCCGACAGACTGGCACCGGTGACAACCCAGGTGAAGTAGAACGTACCGGTCGCCAGCGACAACAGCATGTAGAACAGCGCGCCGTAGGTCCGCGGGTCGGCTGCCACACCGAAGAAGCGTCCCAGCAGCGATTTGCGCTTCGGCGGCACCGGTGGGCGCAGCGCCTTGGCGACGGTGACCTCGGTTTCGCGGTAGATGTCGGCGACTTCTTCCGGCGCGCCGTAGCTGCCGGCGACCGATGCGATCACCTCGGCTTCCGACTTGCCGGGGTGTTCCGCCAGTTCGGAACGCAGGTATTCCTCCGCGTCGTAGACGGCATCCTGGATCATCGCCTTGTCGGCGCCGGTCAACGCGGCGCGCAACTGTTCGAGGTATTCGGGGATGGTGGTGGGCAGGCGGCTGCCCGCAGCGGTGGTGGTGTTCATGCAGGAATCCCCTCAAGCACGGAATCGACGGAATCGCGGGTGGCGCGCCAGGCGGCGATCCAGGACTGCAGGGTCTCCCGCCCTGCCTCGGTGATGCGGTAGTAACGACGTGGCGGCCCGGCGACCGAGGGTTCGACGAAGCTGTCGAGCATGCCGCCGCCCTCCAGGTTGCGCAGCACCGGATACAGCGCGCTCTGCTTGCCGCTGAGCACGCCGTCGCCGACGCGCTCCAGCTGTTTGGCGATCAGGTAGCCGTACAGCGGTTCGCCAGCGCGGGCCAGCACCGCCAGCAACGCCAGCGACACAGTGCCGGCGCTGAGCTCTTTCTGGAACTTCTTCAGATGGATGTCGGGCTCGTTCATCGTTCCCCCTCTGCGGGACCCCCGCTAGGTTGGAGACGATGCTATTGCGAAGTTTGATATAGCGAATGTGCCAGTAGTCACTGGGACCGGCGGCCTGCCTACAATCGGGCCACCTGCCACCCGGATCCGCCATGCGCCTGACGCCCCTGCTGCTCGCCTGCCTGTTCGCCCTGCCCGCCGCGCGCGCGGGCGAGGCGCCGAAGTACCTCAGCGCCAAGGAGATCCTGGATGCCTCGCCCGATGCCGACTGGCGCATGCTGGACCCGGCGAACACGCTGTACATGGACGTGCCGGGCGGCCGCGTGGTCATCGAGCTCGCGCCCGCTTTCGCACCCGAGCACGCGGGCAACATCCGCACGCTGGCGCACGAGGGCTTCTGGAACGGGCTCGGAATCTACCGTTCGCAGGACAATTTCGTGGTCCAGTTCGGCGATGCCGATGCGGAAGACACTGCGAAGGCGAAATCGCTGGGCACGGCGAAAACGAAACTGCCGGCCGAGTTCGCGCGCACGGGTAAGGACGTTTCCTTCACCCGTCTGCCGGACGCGGATGGCTGGGCGCCCGAAGTCGGCTTCGTTGATGGCTTCCCGGCGGGACGCGACCCGAAGACGAACGAGGTCTGGCTGGCGCATTGCTATGGCGCGCTGGGCGCAGGCCGCGGCGGCCCGCCGGACAGCAGCAACGGCAGCGAACTCTACGTGGTCACCGGGCAGTCGCCGCGGCAACTCGACCGCAACATCACCCTGGTCGGCCGCGTGGTGAAAGGCATGGAACTGCTCAGTGCGATTCCGCGCGGCCCCGAACCCATGGGCTTCTACGAGAACGCCACCGAACGCACGCCGATCACCGCCATCCGCTTGGCCAGCGACGTACCGGCAGGCGAACGTACGCCGCTGCAGGTCCTGCGCACCGATTCGAAGACCTTCGCCGACGCCACCGAAGCGCGCCGCAACCGCCGCGACGGCTGGTACGTGCGTCCGGCCGGCCATATCGACCTGTGCAACGTGCCGCTGCCGGTGCGCACGCCCCCGACCCGCTGAGCCCCGCAGGCGTCGCCCCGACGGGCGGCGCTTGACAGTGGCGCGCTGCACTTGGATATTTAGCAAATACGTTAATTATCTAAATACTCATGACGGTCGACCGCATCTTCGACGCCCTGGCCTCCCGCCCACGTCGCGAAATTCTCGCCTACCTCTCCGCGCAGGAACTCACCGCCGGCGAGATCGCCGCGCGCTTCGACATGAGCGCGCCCGCCATCTCGCGGCACCTGTCCGTGCTGGAAGCCGCCGGGCTGGTCGGCAGCGACAAGCGCAGCCAGTTCGTTTTCTACCGACTGGCGCCCGACAACCTGGTCAACACGCTGACCGGTTTCGCGTTCGAGGTCTGCCCCACCGCCGGCCCGCTGAAGCGCGAAGCCAAGGCGCGCGCGCGCAAGACCGCGACACCCAAGCCCCGCTGACTTTCCAGGAGTCCTCCCATGCAACGCCGTGCCGATGTCGTCCCGGGGTTCCCCACCGCCCGCATCCGCTCCTACTCGGGCGGGCTGCCGGTGGAGGTGGTGTTGCTGGCGCAGTTGGGTCCCGGCGCGGGCGATCGCCTGCATGCGGACACAGGCGCCCTGCAGCGCGCGCATCCGGGTTTCGTGGACGCGCTCGACGAACCGTCGGTACGCATCGCTGCACCCGATTTCGATGCGGGCGAGCGCAGCGCGCTATATACCTTCACCGTCGGCGTCGCAGGCCATCCTTTCCATCGCCACGCAGGGCATCGCACGTTCACCGCGGTGACGGGCAGCGGTGGCGCACGCCTGCGTTTCTCCACCGCATCCGACGAACAGCTCGCGCGCGATCCCGCTCACTTCGCCGCCGCCCTGCACCATGTCGACCTGCCGGCGGACGCGCTTTTCAGCGTGCGCTTCGGCGGCGGCACCTGGCACCAGTTCGCGCCGCTGCAGGCAGGCAGTTCGCATCCGGTGCTGTTCGCGCTGTCGTGCCACACGGACGAACTTGGCGGGCTGCCGCAGGGCGCGCTGCTGGACGAAGTGCTCGCCGGCGAGGCGAACATCGCCACGTTGACTGAAACGCTGCCTGATCCCGTGCAGGCATGGCTCGCGATGCATCCCGCGCATGTAGAGCGCATCCCGACCGTACGGCTGACGTTGCATGCGCCGCCTGGCAGCTGGCAGCAGCGCCTGTGCGCCGGGCTGCGCGCGTGTGCCGGTCGCGTCCGCACGTGGTTGACGGGCTGGTGTGGCGAGACCGGCTTCATCGAGGGCCATGCATCGCCGGTGAAGGCGCTGCCGTCTCCGCCCATCGGGTCACTGTTGTTGGAACAATTGCCCGACTTCCATTACGAGGACACCTTCAGCCTGCGCCTGCAAGGCGCGACGAACGCGACCGCGTCGGCCCTGATGGCGGATGTGCTGGAAGGCTTCCTGCAATACCGCCCCGCGGGCGTGACCCAGCTGATGCGGTTGCGGAATGTGTTGGTGCGGCCGTTGCGGCTGCGTACCTCGCCGCTCGGTTGCCCGGTGTCGTCGCTGCTGTCGACGGGCGATGGGCCGCTATTCGCTGGTCGTTATCCCGTGCTGGCGCAGCGGATCGATGCCAGCGGGCAGCGCGCGCAGGTGATCCTCGGCGCGGACGATCGCCATCTGGCGTTCCGCTCCTGCGTAGGCGTGCAGATCACCGACGCCGGCGTGGAGATCACCATGGGCACGCGCGTGCACTGCGCCAACATGTTCGGACGCGCCTACATGGCCGCCATCAATGGCGTGCATCACGCCTACATCGCGCCGACGATGCTGCGCATGGCCGTGGAAGGCGCAGTGCAGCGGCATGCGCCGCTGACGCTGGCGCAGGGTTTGTTCGCCTGACACCTGTCAGGCGGCGCGCTGGCTGGCCGCCACGCTGCCCAGGATCAGCGCACCGGCGGCGAGCATCGCCAGCGTGACCGGTTCGCCGAGGAACGCCCACGCGAAGCCCGCACCGAACAGCGGCACCAGATAGGTCACCGTCGACGCGCGTGCAGGGCCGATGCGCTGGATCAGCCGGTAATACAGCAGGAAGGCATAGCCGGTGCAGACCACACCGATGGCGATGGCCGCGCCCCACGCGCTGGTGGGAATCTCGCCCGTCGGCCAGTGTGTCGCCGCGAACGGCAGCACCAGCAGCGCCGCGCAGCCCAGCGTCGCCGCCGCCGCCGCGGCCGGCGGAATGCCGGCCAGGTGCTTGCGCACGAGGTTGACGCCGACGCCATACAGCAGCGCCGCGGTGGAGCCGGCCACGACCGCACCGCCCACGCTCAAGCCCCCGGCCTTGCTGGTGGCCAGCACGACCACGCCGACGAAGCCGACCAGCAATGCAAGCGAACGGCGCGTGCCGATCCTCTGACCGAAGAACAGGAAACCCACCAGCGCCGTGAACAGCACGGTCATCGCATTGCAGATCGCACCGATCGCTGCGGGCGAACGTTGCGCCGCCCACGCGAACAGCAGGAACGGGATGGCCGAATTGATCGCGCCGATCATCGCCAGTCGCGGCCACATGCCGGCACGGAAATGCGCACGCTCGCGCCACAGGAACGGCAGCAGCACCAGCGCACCCAGCGCCAGCCGCACCTCCACCAATGCGAACGGCCCGAACGGATTCGCCGCAATGCGCATGAACAGGAACGAGCTGCCCCAGATCGCTCCCAGCGCAAGCAGCTCCAGCGGCGTGCGCCAGTCGCGACCGGCCGCCTGCGGGCTGGGGTCCACGGTTGTCGTTGCCTGTGCCATCGGCGCACCCTTGTTCGTGTCTGTCGCCATTCTGGGAAAACCCGACGTTCCCACAAGCGCGTACGATACGGCCAAGCCACAAATCTGGCTTGTGACTGGAGTAGCCATGAGCCTGCGCCCCGCCTTGCTGCCCGCCCTCGGTGTGTTCGCCGCCGCCGCGCGCCACCAGAACTTCGCCCACGCCGCCGACGAACTGCACCTCACCGCCAGCGCCGTCAGCCACCACGTGCGCAAGCTGGAGACGTTACTGGGCGTGGTGCTGTTCCAGCGGCATGCACGCGGCGTGAAGCTCACGACGGAGGGTCGCCAGCTGGCGGATGCCGCCAACGCCGCGCTCGGCGACATCGATGCGGTCGCCTCGCACCTGCAACTGGCCGGCAAGACCACCGCGCTGCGCATCACCACGCTGCATTCGCTGGCCTACTGCTGGCTGCTGCCGCGCCTCCCGCGTTTCTGCGCGCGCCATCCGCATATCCGCCTCCACGTCGACACGGGTATCGCGTTGACCCGGTTCGACAACGAAGGGCCGGAACTCGGCATCCGTCACGGGCCCGGACACTGGGCGGGCCTGACGTCGCACTACCTGATGGACGACGAATTGTTTCCGGTAGCGTCACCCGCCCTGCCCGGCATCGAAGCGGTCCAGGAGCCGCGCCAGATCGCGCAATTGCCGCTGGTGACGGACCTCGCGCTGCAAGGCTGGCGCGACTGGTTCCGCGCCGCCGGCGTGCGCGGCCTGCGCCTGCCACCGATGCACAGCTTCAACGACAGCACCGATGCGATGCGCGCCGCCGTGTACGGTGTGGGTGCGGCGCTGGCACGCCGGCATGTCGCCCAACCGTATCTGCAGCGGTACGAACTCGTGCGGCTTCCCGGGCCTGCACTGAAGGCACGCTTTGCCTATTACGCTGTGCATCCGGCGCACAAACCGCCGAGTGCCGCCGCGCAGGCCTTCATCGACTGGCTGAAGGAAGAGGCGCGCGACGAGCGCACGCCGCTACCGCCGATGCCGGACGACTTCCTGGGGCGCGGCGCGCATCGATAGTCGCTGAAAGGCTCAGGGCACGGCTTTCAGCGTCTGCACCACGATCGGTTTCAGCGCGCGGATGTTGGGGTCTTCGGATTGATCGGCTTCCAGATGGACACTCATCAGGAAGGCCATCAGATCGTGGCGACGTGCGAGCCAGGCCGTATCCGCATAGGCTTGTTTAGCGTCGCCCAACCTGGGCGGCAACGCGTCGAACCAACGTGTCCAGGCCGCTTCGTCGAGCAACCCGCGCTTCGCGGCGTACAACAGGGGCCGCGCCAGTCGCCCCGGCTCGCCGAAGACATACGCGTGCGCATTCTCGGGCATCACCTGGGCCGCCACCGCCTGCAGCAATGTCTCCACCTGCGCACGGTCCACACGTTCATTGAGTACCAGCTGGAGCGCCCAGTCCGCGCCATGGGCAACGCCATGGCGCCACCCCTCTTTTGCGTCGAACCCGCGGTAATCGCGTACCGACGACAGATAGTCGGCCGCGCGCCGCACCATCGCGTCGCGTTCGTCCGCCGACATCCACGGCGCGATGCGGTCGGTGCGCGCGACTTCCGACAGGACGAGGGCGGCGAATGGCGGACCCACCCCATCCGACGCCTCATCGCCCAGCATCGCGTACAGGCGATCGCGCAGCCCGCGGCGTTGGGCCTCGTCCAACAGGCCCGCACGAAGCCACGCGCTGAGGCCCTCATAGGCAACGCCATCGCGGAGCGTCGGGTCAGGATCGGACAAGCACGACGGCAGCCCTTCGACCAACGCCGCACGCACGTCGTCCGGCACGACGAAACGCTGCGCAGGCAACAACCGCAACGATGCCGCATCCGTGCCGTCGGGCGGGCACGACGCGTACGCGGGTGAGGACAGCAATAAACCCGCCAGCACCAGCAGTGTCGAAATGCGCATCGTCAGCTCCCCAAGTCTGTGGCGATAAAGTCAGAGGCTGGCGCCGTCGAACGGGGTCACCTTGAGCCCACCCAGGTCCACGCCCGGCAGGCAGCGCACGTTGATGGCGGCCATCTGCGCACCCGTCTTCGGATGCGCCGCTTCGCCGTACGGTGCCATCCCGCAGACAGCACAGAAGTGGTGCTGGATGTGGTGTTTATTGAACGTGTAGGTCGACACGTCTCCCTCGGGCGTCTTCAACACCAGTGCTTCGCGCGGCGCGAACCACAACAGGCCACCGCGCCGCCGGCACAGCGAACAGTTGCAGTCGATCACGTCGTTGATCTCGCCCTCCACTTCGAATGCAATGCGCCCGCAGTGGCAGCTTCCTTCATGCTTCATGGCCTGGGTTCCCGTTGGCTGGGAACCAAGCGTATATCGAATGGCACGGGCACCGACATGACCTTCGGCCTATGCTGTCGCTTCCGCTCATCGCTGCAACGCAACAGGACTCCCATGCGCAAGACCCTGCTCGCCGCCGCCCTGCTGGCCTCACTGTCCGCCTGCCAGCAGAGCGAAGCTCCCACCGCCGCCACCGGCGCCGACGCATCGGCGACAGTCACGGATACCGCGAAGGCGGATGCCGCCTTCGCCGATCTTTCCAAGCGCGCCCTGGAAGGCTGGCTGCAGCTGTCCCCGGTCAGCGCCACGCAGATCGGCGAGCACACGTACGACGGGGAACTCGACGACCTCAGCGCCGCCGGTCGCCAGAAGAACCTGGAGTTCAGCAAGAAGATCCTGGCCGAACTGGATGCGACCGACATCGCCGCGCTGTCGCGCGAGAACCAGGTCGACGCCGCCATCCTGCGCAACCAGCTGCAGTACGACATCTGGACCGCCGAAACGCTGCAGAGCTGGGCGTGGGATCCGCAGGTCTACAACAACGTCGCCGGCGGCGCGATCTACGGTCTGATGGCACGCGAGTTCGCACCGTTGCCAGAGCGACTGAAGTCGGCCACCGCACGCATGCAGAAGATCCCGGCGCTGCTGGCGCAGGCCCGCGAGAACCTGGATCCGGCGCGCGTACCGAAGGTGCATGCCGAAACCGTCGCCAAGCAGAACGCGGGCATCCTGAGCATCGTCGACACCTTCATCACGCCAAACCTCAAGGACCTGTCCGGGGCCGAACGTGCGCAGGCCGACGCCGCCATCGACGGCCTGAAGAAGGCCGTGGCCGAACACCAGGCCTGGCTGGACAAGACGCTGGTGCCGAACGCGAAGGGCGACTTCCGCATCGGCCAGACCCTGTACGACCAGAAGCTGCAGTTCGCCCTGCTCTCCTCGCTGTCGCGCGCCGACATCAAGCAGCGCGCCGAAGGCGAGCTCAAGCGCGTGCGCGAAGAGATGTACGGCATCGCCCGCACCGTGCTGAAGGACAAGCGCGGCGCGCCCGCGCTGCCGGAAACGCCCACCGCCGACGAGCAGCAGAAAGCGATCGAGGCCGCCCTCGAGCTGGCTTATGCCGAACGCCCCGCGCGCGACAAGGTGGTGCCGGATGCGGAAGCGGCGCTGGCGCAGGCTACCGAGTTCGTGCGCAAGCACGACCTGGTCACCCTGCCCGACGCACCGGTGGAGATCATCGAGATGCCGGAGTTCCAGCGCGGCGTGGCGGTGGCTTACTGCGACTCGCCCGGCCCGCTCGACAAGCACCTGAAGACGTTCTACGCCGTCTCGCCGATTCCGGACGAGTGGGACCAGAAGCAGGTCGACTCGTTCCTGCGCGAATACAACAGCCGGATGATCCATCTGCTGAGCATCCACGAGGGCACGCCGGGCCACTACCTGGAAGGCTGGCACTCGGCCAAGTTCCCGTCGACGCTGCGCGCCGTGCTGCGCTCGGGCATGTTCGCCGAAGGCTGGGCGGTCTACACCGAAAAGATGATGTCGGACGCCGGCTACCTCGACAACGATCCGCTGTTCCACCTGGTGCAGATGAAGTTCTACCTGCGCACGATCGCCAACGCCATCCTCGACCAAGGCGTGCAGGTGGATGGCTGGACGCGCGAACAGGCGATGGACCTGATGGTGCGCCAGACCTTCCAGCAGGAGCGCGAAGCCGCCGGCAAATGGACGCGCGCGCAGCTCACCTCCGCGCAGCTGCCGACGTACTTCGTTGGCGTGCAGGAGCACTTCGACATGCGCAAGGCCGCGGAAGCCAAGCAGGGCGCGCAGTTCAACCTGAAGGCCTACCACGACCAGGTGCTGTCGTACGGCGCGCCGCCGGTGCGCTTCGTCCGCCAGCTGATGCTGGACGAGCCGATCAAGTAGGACCGGCGGCACGGCGTCTTTG
>CAMPIO010000093.1 GCA_946886405.1 uncultured Pseudoxanthomonas sp. | reverse complement strand
CCGTCCGGACCGATGGTCTGGCCAGCCTGCGAACCGGGGCACTTGTCGTCGCAGTTGTTGACGCCGTCACCGTCGTCGTCCAGGTCGGCACAGCTCGGCGCAACCGGCGGCGGCGGCGGAGCAGCGGCTTCAGCCTTCGGGCCGAGCGGAATCACGACGCCGATCGAGGCCAGCACGTCACCGAAATAGCCTTCTTCCTGCTGGTGGATGCCACCTTCGGCGGTGTAGCTCTGGTCGTCGAAATCAGCACGGTAGGCGAGTTCGGCACGGACCGCGACGCGCTTGTCGAACGTGGTCTGCAGACCGACGCCCAGCTTGGCAGCCAGGTTGTTGTCGCGACGCTGCGCCGGCGAGGCCGGGCTGTTGATCACGTACTCTTCTTCCGAGCGCTGCAGGCCCAGACCGGCAACCACGTACGGGTTCCAGCCACGGCCTTCAGTGATGAAGTGGCGACGCAGGTCCAGCGACAGGCCGTACTGGCTCCAGTTCAGATCGCTGTTGAAGTCGAAATTCGGGTTCTGGTAGTTCAGTTCACCGTCGAGCGACCAGTTCGGGCTGATGAACTTGCCAAGGCCGAGGGTCAGGAACTGGGTATCTTCGGTGCGGCGATCGTTGTCCTGCTGGTTCCAGCCGGCCGAACCGGTCAGGTACCAACGGTCGTCGAATTCCTGCGCCATCGCAGTGTTCGCGAGGCTCAGGCCGCCGAGCAGCGCGGCGCAGAGAATCTTCTTGTTCATTTGCAGCTCCTTTCCTTGTAAAAGTTCAGTAGTAGAGAAACCGAAGTGCTTTGCAAACAGCGGTTCTAGTTGTTATTCGAGGCGACAGGCACCCGTCGTCTTGCTGAACAGATTATGCGGGGGTACGTGAAGACTGTGTTAACGGTACCATAACAAGTTGGGCAAGGTTAACACTCTTCAAGGGAACTGGCGCAGATCTTCACCCCCAGAGCGACGGATGGCCCCTCCCGCAAGTCCGCGCTACACCCCCGCAACACACTGGTGCAGCCGCCCCCTTGGTACGGTCGCAGCGTCCGGGGATGCTTCACAGCATGACACGCCCCACCCCCCACTCTCGTCTTCCCAGCCTCTTCCTGTCGCACGGGTCGCCCATGCTGGCAATCGAAGATTCGCCGACCGGCCGATTCCTCGATCACCTCGGCGAACGCCTGCCGAAGCCGCGCGCGATCGTGGTGGCGTCCGCGCACTTCGTCCATGCCCGCCCCACCGTCACGGCCACGCCTGTGCCGGACACCATCCACGACTTCGGCGGCTTTCCCGATGCGCTCTACCAGATCCGCTTTCCGGTGAAAGGCGCGCCCACGCTGGCACACGACATTGCCGCACGCCTGACGCTGGCGGGGTTCGAAGCGCGCGAAGACGACCATCACGGCCTGGACCATGGCGTCTGGGTACCGCTGAGGCGGATGTACCCGGCCTCGGACATTCCGGTGGTGGCCCTGTCGGTGAATCCGGCTCAGACCGCCGAATGGCATTACCGGCTGGGCCGGGCGCTGGCACCGCTGCGCGACGAAGGAGTGCTGGTGGTGGGGTCCGGTGGCTTCTCGCACAACCTGCGTGCGCTCGACTGGCAGCATGCGCAGGCACCTGCTTATTCCTGGGTCGCGGCCTTCACCGATCCGCTGCGCGAGGCGCTGCTGGAAGGCGACCTGGCGCGCGCGCTCGAATGGACGTCACTGCCTTACGCAGCGCAGAACCACCCCACCACCGAACATCTCTATCCGCTCTACGTGGCGCTGGGCGCTGGCGGCGAGGGCGCCTCGGGACGGCTGCTGCATAACGCCGTGGAAATGGGCGGACTGGCACTGGATGCGTTCGCCTTCGACAGCGACTGACTACGCCGCCAATCCGCGTTCCCAGGGTGGGTGATCGCCAAACTGGTCGGACAGGAAATCCACGAATGCGCGCACGCGCGGTGGTACCAGCCGGCGTTGTGGCATCACGGCGCTGATCGCGGTGGTCGCCAGCGGGAAGTCGGGCAACACCACGGCCAGCCTCCCCGCGCGCAGATCCTCGGCGACATGCCACAGCGAGTGAACGACGATGCCCTGCCCGGCCAGCGAAGCGTCACGCAGTACTTCGCCGAAGTTGCTTTCGAAGCGCCCGTGCACACGCACCGCGACCTCGCCACCGTCCGGTGTGCCGAGCCGCCACACGTCCTGACGGCCGCCGCTGCCGAACAGCAACAGGCAGTCGTGATCGGCCAGCTGAGCAGGTGTCTGCGGGATGCCGCGCCGGCGCAGGTAATCCGGTGATGCACAGAGCACGCGGCGATTGGGTGCGATACGCCGAGCGACCAGGCGCGAGTCGTCCAGTGCGCCGATGCGGATGGCCAGATCGAAGCCTTCGCTGACCAGGTCCACGACGTTGTCGCTGAGGTGGACGCTCAACCGCACCTTCGGATGGCGGGCCAGGAAAGCCGGCAGCAGCGGCGAGACGTACTGGCGCCCGAACGAGGCCGACATCGTCACCCGCAGCGTGCCGGCGACCTCGCTGGCCGCCTCGCGAAGCCCGTTGCCCAGCGACTCCAGTTCCTCGACCAGCACCCTTCCCTGCTGCGCCAGTGCCAGGCCTTCGGGGGTGGGATGCAGGCGACGGGTGGTCCGGTGCAGCAGGCGCACGCCCAGGTCCTTCTCCAGTCGCTTCAGCCGCTGGCTGGCGACTGCGACCGACAGGTCCAGACTATGGGCGGCAGCAGTGATGGAGCCGAGATCCAGCACCCGGAGGAAGAGTGTGAGGTCGCCGACACGGTCCATTTTCAATATTTCATTGAAAGTGATTCGCCATCCTGTCGGTTTTTTGCTGATGAAGGAAGGGGCACGCTGCACGCCCTCCCGGAACGCCCACTGCCCATGCCTCCCATTCCCTCGCCCACGCGGATGCCGCTGGGTCTTTACGCCCTGACTGCCGGTGCCTTCGGCATCGGCACCACCGAGTTCGTGATCATGGGCCTGCTGATGCAGGTCGCCGCCGACCTCCAGGTCTCCATCGCCGCCGCCGGCCTGCTGATCTCCGGTTACGCGCTGGGCGTGTTCGTGGGCGCGCCGCTGCTGACGGCCGCTACCAACCGGATGCCGCGCAAGGCGGTGCTGGTGGCGCTGATGGTCGTGTTCACGCTCGGCAACCTGGCGTGTGCGCTGGCACCCAACTACGAACTGCTGATGGCCGCGCGTGTGATCACCTCGCTGGCGCATGGCACCTTCTTCGGCGTGGGCGCTGTTGTCGCCACCGGCATGGTCAGCGAGGACCGCAAGGCCTCGGCCATCTCGATCATGTTCACGGGCCTGACCGTAGCCACCCTGCTCGGCGTGCCGGCCGGCGCATGGCTGGGCCTGCAATTCGGCTGGCGCGCCACGTTCTGGGCGGTCACCGCGATCGGCATACTGGCGACGCTCATCATCGCGACACTGGTGCCGGCCGATCGCAGCGCGCCGGCGCCGCTGCCGTTCCGCGACGAACTGCGCGTGGTCGCGCGCCCGCAGGTGTTGCTGGGCCTGTTGATGACGGTCCTCGGCTTCGGCGGCATGTTCACCGTGTACACCTACATCCAGCCACTGCTGACGCAGGTGACCGGCTTCGCCGATGCGGCGGTCTCGCCGATCCTGCTGGTGTTCGGCGTCGGCATGATCATCGGCAACCTGCTTGGCGGGCGCTTCGCCGACCGGCGTCTGGCGCCTGCGCTGCTCGGCACCCTCGCGCTGCTGGCGCTGGTGATGGGCGCGATGACGTTCGTGCTGGAAAGCCCGTGGGCGATGATCGCGTTCACCGGCCTGCTCGGCGCGGCCGCGTTCGCCACGGTGTCACCGCTGCAGCTGTGGGTGCTGCAGAAGGCGAGCGGCGCGCAGAGTCTTGCCTCCAGCCTCAACATCGGTGCCTTCAACCTCGGCAACGCGCTCGGCGCGTGGCTGGGCGGCGTGGTGATTTCGCAGGGGCTGGGCCTTTCAGCGCTGCCGTGGGTTGCGGCGCTGGTGCCCGCCTCGGCCTTCGGCGTCGCGCTGTGGGCGCTGGCGCTGGAACGCCGTCAGCGCCTCTCGCTCGCCACCGACGCGGGCTGCGCCTGATCCCTTCGTCGCATCGCCTGTTTACATCACGCACCCGCATCATCGCGGCACACGTTCCGATTCCCCCACGAGGATCCCCCATGAAAGCCATCGCCCTGACCCGTTACCTGTCCATCGACGACCCGCAATCGCTGGTCGATGTCGAACTCGAGAAGCCCACCGCCACCGGCCACGACATCCTGGTACGCGTGGAAGCCGTATCGGTGAATCCTGTCGACACCAAAGTCCGCTCGCCGAAACCGCAGGTCGAGGCGCAACCCAAAGTGCTGGGCTACGACGCCGCGGGCGTGGTCGAAGCGGTGGGCGAGTCCGTCACGCGCTTCAAGCCCGGCGACACCGTGTACTACGCAGGCGACATCACACGCCCGGGCAGCAATGCGCAGTTCCAGCTGGTCGACGAGCGCATCGCCGGCCGCAAGCCTGCGTCACTCGACTTCGCGCAGGCCGCCGCGCTGCCACTGACCACGATCACCGCCTGGGAACTGCTGTTCGACCGCATGCCTTACGTCCCCGAGGGCGGCGGCGATGGCAAGTCGTTGCTGGTGATCGCCGGTGCCGGCGGCGTCGGCTCGATCGCGATCCAGTTGGCCAAGCGCGCCGGCTTCACCGTCATCGCCACCGCGTCGCGCCAGGACACGATCGACTGGTGCAGGACGCTGGGCGCCGACCATGTGATCAATCATCGCGAGCCGCTGGGGCCGCAGCTGAAGGCGTTGGGCTTCGATGTCGTCGACGCGGCGCTGAACCTGGCCGACACCGACCGTTATTGGACGGAACTGGGCGAACTGCTGGCGCCGCTCGGCCACGTCGGCCTGATCGTCGAGCCGCGCGGCGAGCTGCGCATCGGGGACCCGTACAAGGCCAAGAGCATCGGCATCCATTGGGAAATGATGTTTGCCCGTCCACGCTTCCGCACCGCCGACATGGGCGAACAGGGCGCGCTGCTGGATCGCGTGGCCGACCTGATCGACGCCGGCACGCTACGCGGCACGCTGACCGACACGCTGTCGCCGATCAACGCGGCGAACCTGCGCGAAGCGCATCGCCGGCTGGAGTCCGGCACGACCATCGGCAAGCTGGTGCTGACCGGCTGGTAGGCCAGACAGGACGCGCCGGCCGGTAGCCCGCCGGCCCCGGGTACCGGCGCGCGGGGGACTTGCGCTATCGTGGCTGGCCGCCGCGCGCTGCCGCGCGATCCGCCCGCCTGTACGATCCCGCCATGCCCCTTTTTTCGGCGCCGCCGCGCCCGCCCCACCACAACGCCGGCCCCGCCCGGCGGCGCACGCGGCCATGACGCAGCCGCCCTTCCTGTTCCCGTTGCTACCGAGCGGCCTGTTCGGCCCCTTGGCCTCACCCAACCGGGAGCACTACTGGCTGCTGCTGTGCCGCCTGTTCGACGAGTTCTTCGGACCGGACGCGCCCGTGCCGCCAAGCATGGGGTTCCAGCGCAGGGAGATCACCGCCGCACTCGAGCGCTACCTGCTGGCAGACGATCCCTGGGAAGACGAGGACGGCGACTCGCCCGACACGCCGCTGTCCGTGCGGGTCAACACCATCCACGAGCGCTTCCGTAGCGCCGGATGGCTGCGGCAGGAACGGGTGGGTGCGCGCGAGATGGTCACCATGCCGCCCGTCGTGCACCAGTTCCTCTCGCTGCTGGTCGAGTTCGCCGAGCATGGCCCCACGTTCGTCTCGGCGAAGATGCGCTCGATCGAACACCAGTTGCAGCAGGTGGCCGAAGGCAAGGCCGCCGGTGACGCGCTGGATGAGGCCGCCGACCAGGCGCGACGATTGCTGGTGTCGCTGTCGTCGATGAGCCTGCAGGTGCGCGATCTGATGCCTGAGCTCAGCAAGGCCGAATCCACCGCGCAGTTCGCTCGCCAGTGGTTCGAGCGCTACGTGAGCGAATTCTTCATCGGCGACTACGCCGAACTGCACAAGGGCGACCATCCGCTGGCGCGGCGCAGCGCGATCCTGTCGATGGCGCAGCAGATCGAGACCGGTGAGCGTCGCACGTCGCTGCTCGCGTGGTATCGCGAGCACGTGGGCGGTGGCGATGGCGAGCGCGGTGGCCAGCGTTTCGCGCGCAGCCTGCGGCGCCTGCGCGAGCTGGACCGCATCGACGAGTACCTGGGCCGGCTGGACGACGACATCCGCCAGGCCAACCGGCGCGCACTCGCCTTCCTCGACTACCGCCTGCGTGCACCCGACAAGCTGGACATCCTGCTGCGCCGCGCCTGCCGTGGCGTGCAGCATGCGCCGGAAGACGCCCTGCGACTGCCGGTGGCGCCGGGCGCGCTGATGGACGCCAGCCGCCTGCGCCCGCCGCGGCAGAAGCCCCAGCCCATCCCGCGCAGCGCCAATGCCACCCAGCCGCCGACGCCGGAGCAACTCGCCAGGCTCAGCCTGCTGCGCCGGATGAAACGCGCGCGCCTGGTCACCGCCGAAGACATGGCGCGCTATGTCGGCCCGCACCTGGAGACGACGGACGCCGTCGACTCCGGCGCCTTCTCCATCGCCAGCATCGAAGACCTGCGCGCCTACCAGACCCTGCTGACGCTGGCGCTGCGCAGCCATCGCGCAGGCGGCCTGCGGCGCGAGGATCCGCTGGGCCGCCTGCTGCGCGGCTACCGCGTCGAACTGCTCGATGCCGGTGGCCACGACGACAACGGCTATCTGCGCGCGCCACGCTTCGTCGTGCGCCGTATCGGTACGCCCTCACGGAAAACCGCATGAAACGCAGCTGGAACACGCTCAGCCAACTCACCAACGGCGTCTACGCCGTGCAGGACTTCGAACGCGCCGCCTACCGTCTGGTGGTGGAGCAGGTGCTGTACGCGAGCGACCGCAGCACGCGACTGGCCTACCACCTGGTGGAAGACCACTTCGACGACTTCATCGCCGCATTGGCGCCGCTCGGCATCCGCCTGGAGCGCAACGCCCACTACCGCTACGTGGTGGCGCTGCCCGCGCATGCCGAGGGCGTGCCGGTGACGCTGGCCGAAACCCTGTTGCTGCTGGTCCTGCGGCAGCGCTACGACGAAGCGATGCGGCAAGGCATGGTGGAAGACGAAGGTGTCGTCACCGTCGAACTGCCCGAGTTGCAGGAGGCCTACCAGGCGCTGGCCGGGCGACCGATGCCGGATGTCGGCACCCTGCGCGAACTGGCCCGCACGCTGAAGCGCTGGGGCACGTGCCGGCTGGTGGAGTCGGAACCGGACGATCCGCAACCCTTCCATCTGCACGTAAGGCCGGCCATCGTGGAGATCGTCGGCGAACAGTGGCTACAACGGCTGGACCAGCACAACCGCGACGACGCGGCCGACAACGACGACGTCATGGAGGACGGCGATGCAGCAGCTTGAGCGCGTGCACCTGGTGCAGTTCTTCCTGTTCGAGGCGCAGACCCTGGAACTGGACGCCACCACTGCCATCATCGCGCCCAATGGCGCGGGCAAGAGTGCGTTGCTGGATGCGCTGCAGATCGTACTGCTGGGTGGCGACCGCAGCCGCATCCGCTTCAACGCACAGGCCGGCGGCAGCCACCGCGCGCGCACTATCCGCGACTACTGCCTGGGCGTGTTCCGCAGCGGCGACGAGGGACGCAAGCGGCGCACCGCCACCACGTACATCTCGCTGGTGTTCCGCGACACCGACACCGGCGACGCCCTGACCGCCGGCATCGCCCTGGGCGCATCGGTGGATGAGCCCGACCACCGGCTGCACGGGCTGTATCTGCTGCCGGGCGTGGCGCTGGACCTGGCGGACCACATCGAACAGGTCAAGGGCAAGGAACTGCCGCTGGCCTGGCCGACGTTCCGCGAGATGGCCTTGCGCCGCTGCAAGGCGGCCGGCGGTCAGCCCGAGTTGCACACCGTGGCCGAGCGCTTCGTCAAGGATCTGCTGCTGCGCCTGCGCGCCTCGCCCACCGCCAACCCCGACATCAATGCCTATCGCAAGGCCTTCCTCAACGCACTCAACCTGCAGCGCGTGGAGGACGTGGACCTGTTCGTGCGCACCCTGGTCGCCGAGGACCGGCCCACCGACATCGCCCGCTTCCGTGCGTTGCTGGAGAGCTTCCGCCAGATCCGCGACCGCATCGAACAGGTGCGGCAGCGCATCGAGGCCGCCGAAGGCGTCGAGCGGCAGTACGACCGCATCGCCACCCAGGCCGTGCGGGCCGCGTCCTACCGCGCGCTGGCCGCCGAGTACGCGCGGGATCTGTATGGCGAACAACTGGAACGGGCCGAAGGTGCGGTCACCGCCGCGGAAGACGCCCTGGCCGACACCCGTCGCCGCCTGGTGGACACGCGCGCCGAGCGCGACACCCTGCGCGATGAGCAGGCACGTGCGACCGCCCGCCTGCAGGGGAGCAATGGTTACGGCGAACAGGCGCAACTCGACGAACTGGCCGGCCGCGATATCGAGCGCCTGGCCCACTTGAACAGGGATCTGCTGCGCGAGATCGGTTTCGTCCGCGACACCTTCCGCCAACTCGATGCGCTCGCGCTCGACGGCGTCGAGGCCGGCGCCGTGGACGCGGCGCGCGCGGAGTGGGATGCATGGCACGCAGCGCTGTCGTCGTTGGCCGACGGGGACACGCTGCCCTGGACGCCGGAGGATCTGTTCGCACGCGCGCGCCAGGCACTGCGCACGGCCGCGCCCTTGCGCGAGCAGGTCGACCAGCACGCCCGCCACCTGCATGCCGCACACGACAAGGCGCGCGACGCGCTGCTGGCCGCGCGACAGAACCAGAAGCGCCTGGCCGCCGGCCAGGCGGAACTGCATGCCGACACCGTGCGATTGATGAGCTATCTGCGCGAGGCCGGCATCGATGCCCGCCCGGTCTGCGACCTGGTACGCGTCACCGATGCCGCATGGCAGCCCGCCATCGAAGCCTACCTGCGCAGCAACGTCGAGGCGCTGCTGATTCCCGCCGCCGACGAAGAGCGCGCGGTCAAGCTGTATCGCGGCCTGTCCGGCGGGCGTTCGGTCTACGGCGTGAAACTGGCCCTGTCCAGCCAGGCGCGCGATGTGCGCGGCAAGGACGCCACGGCCGGCAGCGTCGCCGCGCTGCTGGAGTGCGTCTATGCGGACGCCCTGGCGTTCCTGCGCCGGCAGCTCGGTGAGCTGCGCTGCGTGGACACCGAAGCCGAGCTGGTGCGCAGCCGCCAGGGCCTGACCCGCGACGGCCTGCTGGCACGCGGCGGCAGCATCGAGCGCCTGCGCCTGCCTGCCGCCGGCGAGCTGCGCATCGGCGCGTCCGACAACCGGGCCCGTTTGCGCGTGTTGCACGAAGAGATCGAAAAAGCCGAACGCGAGGTCCGCGAGATCGAGCCGCACTTGCGCCGCGCCGACGAGAGCCAGCGCAGCCTGGCGCGGCTGGCCGATGCCGATGCGGTCGCGCAGGCGCTGCATGAGCGCGCGATCGAGCACCGCCAGGTCGCGGGACGCTATCGCGCCGCGCAGGAAAGCCGCCTCGCCGCCCTGGATCCCGACCTGCTCCACCTGTCCGACGCGGTGCGTGAGCTCGCTGCGCAACTCGGCGAGTGCGAGGCGCGTACCGACGCCCTGGTCGGGCAGGAAGCGGTGGCGGTCGCCGATCTCGATCGCAGCCGTCGTCTGCTTGAAGGCCTGCGCCAGCAGGAGGAGCTCGTCGCCCGCCGTGCGGTGGATGCCTTCAGGGATCCCGATGTCGACCCCAACCTGATCGAACGGCACCGCGACGAACTGGACGCGAAGGTCGAGTCGCTGGAGGAACGCGGCGCCACCTGCGAGCGACGTGCCGACGAGAGCGACCGGCAGCTCGCCAAACTGCTGCCGGAGGCCTGGAGCGCGCTGGCGCAGTACGCGCGCGATCACCGCCTGGACGTGGATTTCGACGCGAGTGCGTGGCGACCGGCGCTGGCGCTGCTGCTGCGCGAACTGACCCAGCTGCGCGACACCGACCTGGTGCGCTACGAAGGCGAGGCGCGCCAGGCCTACGACACCGCCGTTGATACCTTCCGCGCCGGCGTCGCCGCCGCGCTCAACGACAACTTCATCCGTCTGCGCCAGCAGATCGCCACGCTCAACCGGACGTTGCGCAGCAGCCCGCCGTTTTCCAACAACGAGCGCTACCAGTTCCATTACGACGTGGTGCCGGAATTCCGCGACCTGGAGCGCTTCATCAAGCGCGCCGTGGATATCGGCGGTGAAGACAATCTGTTCGGCACGGCCGGCGAAGTGCCGGCGGCGTTCCGCGAGCTGATCGAGGACGGTGCTGCCGCGCGTACCGCCACCTCCCCGCTGGACGACTATCGCCGCTTCTTCCGGTTCGAAGTGCAGATCCGCCAGGACGACACCGTGATCGGTACGCTCAGCGAGCGCATGCGCTCGGGCTCGGGCGGCGAACACCGCGCACCGCTGTACGTGATCGCCGGCGCCGCGCTGGCGGCGGCCTACGGCAAGAGCGAAGCGCATCCGGGCGGCATGGGGCTGATCCTGCTGGACGAGTTCGGCGACAAGATCGATGCGCAGAATGCCCGCGCCACCACCAACTACCTGCGCTCGCTGGGCCTGCAGCTGGTGCTGGCGGCCCCGGATACCGCACAGGGCACGCTGAGCGGCGTGCTGGACAGCTACATCGAACTGTTCCGCGATGGCGACCTGCTGCAGGCCGAGCGCATCGAGGTGCAGGCCGCCGCGCGCGCACTGCTGCTGTCCGACCAGTTCGACCTGCATCCGGAACTGCTGGCCGAGGAAACCGCCCGCGTCGAAAGGCAGCAGGCGCCGGTGTGAGCGACGCCCGGCGCATGCTGGAGCGGCTGCTGCGCAAGGGCGAACGCGCCCGGCTGCGCGGCGATGCCTCCCCCGCCTCGCTGCCGATGACCGAAGCCAGCGCGCGCGACTATGTGTCGCTGCGCACGCTGGCCGAACGCGAGACCTTCCACGCGCAGGTCGCCATCGCCGAACGCGCCGGCGCGATCAAAGTCGAGCGCGACCGGCATCGTGGCGACGGTGAGCGCCTGCTGCGGCTCACGGTGATCGATCTCGACGTACTGGCCGACCACTTGGGCGTGCCCTTGCTGGACGCACGCGTCCGCGAAGCCGCCGAGGTGCTGTCGTCGTGGTTGACGGACTTCCCGGTGCTGAATGACGTGCTGGCGGCGTGGCGGGCCGACCGCAAGGTGCGCGGCCACGGTCCGGAAGCGGCACTCGACCTGGCCGACGCTGCGCTGGCGGTGCGCGCCCGCCTTGCCGACGAGGCCTGCGAACGCATCCTGCGTCGCGAGAGTGCGCGCCTGTTCGCGGGACGCGCGCAGGCAAGCAAGCGGCTCGAACAGCTCACCCCGTGGCTGGACCTGCTGGGTAGCGGTCAGCTGGTCGCCGACGGTCCGCTCGAGAAGGAGCATGTCTGGGCCTCGCTTGGCCTGCACCGCGAGCCGCAGCCGCTGCTGGTCGCCGGTACCGGCACGCTGCTGCTGGAGGGCGACGTGGAGCTGCCGCTCGCCACGACCTTCCTCGGCGTACCGCTCGACGCCGTCGAGGGCGTGCGGACGGACGCCGTATGCGTGCTGAGCGTGGAGAACCTGGCCAGCTTCCACGACGCCGCGCGTGCGGCTGGCGCGGACCCCATGCTGGTGGTCTACACGGGGGGCATGCCCTCGCCGGCGTGGCGACGCGCCTATGCCCGGCTGCTGCGTTCGCTGCCGCCGGACGTGCCGGTGTGGCACTGGGGAGACATCGACGAGGGCGGCTTCCGCATCGCCGCCGTCCTCGCGGAGACCGTCACGGCCAGCGGCCATCGCTTGCAGCCATGGCAGATGTCGCCTGCAGACCTCCTGCCCATCCCCGGGAACGACGCGTCGGTGCCCGCACCCGACGTGCTGCAGGCCATGTGCCGCTGGGCCGAACGCGCGGGCTGGGCGGGTGTCGCCGACGCGCTGCGTGCGCAGCCGCTGTACCTCGAGCAGGAAGCCCTGCCCGCCCGATTGCCTTCCGATACTCTCGCCGCGCGATGATCCTCACCGCCGCCTTGAGCGCGCTTGCGTGCCCTCGTGATTCGCGGCATCGTGCGCCCACCCATACGCAAGCGTATCCACCGCCAGCATGACCTCTACGACCGCCGACGCCACCCAGGCCACCTACCCCCACCTGTTCAGCCCGTTGGACCTGGGCTTTACCACGGTGCGCAACCGGGTGCTGATGGGGTCGATGCATACCGGGCTGGAAGACCGCGCGCGCGATTTCCCGAAACTGGCGGCGTATTTCGCCGAGCGCGCGGCCGGCGGCGTGGGCCTGATCGTCACCGGCGGTTTTTCGCCCAACCTGGTGGGTTGGCTGAAACCGTTCGGCGGCAAGCTGTCGTGGCCGTGGGAAGCGCGCCCGCACAAGTTCGTTACCGCCGCGGTGCACGAACACGGCGCGAAGATCTGCGCCCAGCTGTTGCACGCCGGCCGCTATGGCTACCACCCGCTGACGGTGGCGCCATCGAAGCTCAAAGCCCCGATAAACCCCTTCACCCCCCGCGCGCTGTCGGCGCGCGGCATCGAGCGCCAGATCAACGCCTACGCCAACGCCGCGAAGCTGGCGCGCGACGCCGGCTACGACGGCGTCGAGATCATGGGTTCGGAGGGTTACTTCATCAACGAATTCACCGCACCGCGCACCAACAAGCGCGATGACGCCTGGGGCGGCACGCCGGAGAAGCGCATGCGCTTCGCTGTGGAGATCGTGCGGCGCGTGCGCGAAGCGGTCGGGCCTGACTTCATCATCATTTACCGCCTGTCGCTGCTGGATCTGGTCGAGGACGGCAGCCAGTGGAACGAGATCGTCCAGCAGGCCAAGGCCGTGGAAGCCGCCGGAGCGACGATCATCAATTCCGGCATCGGCTGGCACGAAGCCCGCGTGCCCACCATCGTCACCTCGGTGCCGCGCGCGGCCTTCGTCGACGTGACCGCCAAGCTCAAGCCGCATGTGCGCGTGCCGCTGGTGGCGACCAACCGCATCAACATGCCGGACGTGGCCGAAGGCATCCTTGCCGCCGGCAAGGCGGACATGGTCTCGCTCGCGCGGCCGCTGCTGGCCGATCCGCAGTGGGCGGCCAAGGCGCGCGCCGGCACGCCACAGGCCATCAACACCTGCATCGCCTGCAACCAGGCCTGCCTGGACCACGTGTTCGAGAACAAGC
>CAMPIO010000092.1 GCA_946886405.1 uncultured Pseudoxanthomonas sp. | reverse complement strand
CCTCGTCGCCGGCTTCGATCGCGCGCTGGATCGGTGCCGCACCACGCCAGCGCGGCAACAGCGAGGCATGCACGTTCCAGCAGCCGTACTGCGGAATGTCCAGCACGGCCTGCGGCAGGATCAACCCATACGCCACGACTACCATCAGGTCAGGCTGCATCTCGCGCAGCGCGTCCTGCGTGGACTTCTTCTTCAATGACAGCGGCTGAAGCACCGGGATACCGCGCTGGATCGCCTCCAGCTTCACCGGCGAAGGTGTCAGTCCGCGCCCGCGGCCGGCAGGACGGTCCGGCTGGGTGTAGACCGCGACGATCTCGTGATGGGCGTGCGCGGCACGGAGACAGGGCACGGCGAACGCCGGCGTGCCGGCGAAGACGATTCTCATGGGCGGGAGGCTTCAGGAATGGGGAAGGGAAACGGGCGGGGACACCCCGGTCACCCGGTCCCGCCGCACAGGCACATCAGGCGACGTGCTTGCGCTGCTTGGCCAGCTTTTTGCGCACCATCTCGCGCTTCAGTGGCGAGAGGTAGTCGACGAACAGCTTGCCGTCCAGATGGTCCATCTCGTGCTGGATGCACACCGCCAGCAGACCGTCGGCACGCAACTCCTGCGACTGGCCCTGGCGGTCGAGGAAACGCACGGTGATCTCATCGGCGCGGGTGACGTCCGCAAAGATGCCCGGCACCGACAGGCAGCCTTCCTGATAGACCTGCTCGCCAGCCTGGTCACTCAGCTCGGGGTTGATGAAGACCTGCGGCTGGTTCTTCTCTTCACTGATGTCGATGACCATGAAGCGCTGATGCACATCCACCTGGCTGGCGGCCAGCCCGATGCCAGGCGCGTCGTACATGGTCTCGAACATGTCGTCGAGCAGACGCTGGAATGCGGGCGCCGTCACATCCCCGGCAACCACCGGCACGGCCTTCGTGCGCAGGCGGGGATCGGGGAATTCAAGGATGGGGAGCAAGGCCATGGTACGTCTCGAGATGGTGGCGCCAGTGGAATCCGGCAAGACCTCACGAATTCTAACGCGGGCGCTTGCGTTGCACCGGGATTTCTGGACTATAGTGCTGACCACCTGTCGGGGAATCAGGTAGATACCGCCATGTTTAAATGTTTTCGTACGGTTTTCGCCGTCGCGGTGCTGACCGTCGGCACCTATGCGGCTGCCGCCGAGATGGCGGGAAGCCATCCTGATACCTACGTGGTCAAGCGTGGCGACACGCTGTGGGACATTTCCGCGCGCTTCCTCAAGAAGCCGTGGCTGTGGCCTGAAATCTGGCAGGCCAACCCGCAGATCCAGAATCCGCACCTGATCTATCCGGGCGACGTCATCAGCCTGGCCTACCTGGACCGCGTCGCGGTGCAGCCGGGCCCGCGCCAGGATGCGCCGCTCAATGCGATCCCGCTGTCCGACATCGAGCCGTTCCTCAAGGATCGCCGCGTGGTGGACAGCTTCGAACAGTTGCCGCATGTCGCGGGCCTGGACGAAGACCGCCTGCGCGCCTCCGGCGGCCACAACATCTATGTGCGTGGCCTGGACGCCGGCCAGCCCGGCCAGCGCTACCTGGTCGTGCGGCCCACCGCGCGCTTCACCGCCAACCCGCGGGCCCAGGATCTCGACTTCCGCGGTCATTCGATCCGCGGCGAGGTGGACCAGTGGAAGGACATCGTCGAGCAGAGTGGCAACGGCGAGTTCCTCGGCTACGAGCTGGTCCGGGTCAATGTGGCGACCTTCACCCGCGGCGTCGTGCCGGGCACCGAGGTCAGCACGCTGGTCGCCGACATCGGTGGCCATGAGGTGCGCGTCGGCGACCGCCTGATCCCCGTCGATGCACAGCCCTACGACCTGCACTTCTTCCCGCACCCGCCCGCCAGCGATCCGGCCGGCAAGCTGCGCGTGCTGGCGGTGGCCGACGCCCTGACATCGGGCGGCCCGCGCGACGTGATCGCCATTTCCGGCGGCCGCCTCGATGGCGTCGACAACGGCACGGTGTTCTCCATCTGGCGCAACGGCAGCCACACCGCCAACCGCATGGCCTACCCGGAGTCCTCACGGATCAGCGAATCGCCCAAGTCCGGCGCCGGCCGCGTCAGCCTGCCGGATGAGTACGCCAGCCATGCGATGGTGTTCCGCACCTTCGACAAAGTCAGCTACGCGCTGGTCATGGAAGGCGTGGAAGCCACGCGCGTCGGCTACGAACTGAAGCATCCGGACGCGAGCTACTGACGCGCATCGGGTAATTCCTACGCTGGACCGCGACGGCGCCCTAGGGCGCCGTCGTTGTTTGCCGCCTACGCTGGGCGCATGCCCAACGATGACCTGATCGCGCTGGCCCGGCTGGTCCTGGCTGGCGGCCCCGTCCTGTGCCGCCGCCGCCTGCTGGAACGGTACGGATCATCCCGCCTGGCGCTGGCCGCTGGTGCGGCTGCCTGGCGTGCAGAGGGGCTGGACGCGGCGCAGATTGCGCGGCTGCAAGACGATGCCATCGACGATGTGCTGGCACGGACCCGACGCTGGTTGCAGGTCGACGGCCATCACCTGATCGGCTGGCATGACCCCGACTACCCCGCCCCGCTGCGCGCAATGCCCAGCCCGCCTCTCGCCCTGTTCGTCGATGGCGACCCGAGCCTGCTCTGGCGGCCTGCGGTCGCAGTCGTCGGCAGCCGCAGTCCCACCAGTGGTGGTCGCGACAACGCCCACGCCTTCGCGCGGGCGCTGGCGTCTGCCGGCATCGTCGTGGTCAGCGGGATGGCGCGAGGCGTGGATGCGGCGGCGCATGAGGCCGCATTGGCGATCGGCAGCGGCACCACCGTCGCCGTGGTAGGCACCGGACCGGACACGGTCTACCCGCCCGGGCATGACCGGCTCCGCGACCAGTTGGCATTGCAGGGGGCGGTGGTCAGCGAACATCCCCCAGGCACGCCGGCGCTGCGCAGCCACTTCCCCGCCCGCAACCGCATCCTCGCCGGACTGTCGCTGGGCACCCTGGTGGTCGAGGCCGCGGAGCGGTCTGGCGCACTCATCACCGCACGGCAGGCGGGCGAAGCGGGGCGCGAGGTCTTCGCCATTCCCGGCTCCATCCACAACCCCAAGGCCCGTGGATGCCATCGCCTGATCCGGGATGGGGCGGCATTGGTGGAGACCGCGAGCGAAGTCATCGATGCCCTCGCTCCGCTCGCCGCCGATCTCGCCAATGCCCTGCGTGCCCGCCTTGGCGAGACTGAATCCGGGGTGATCGCAGGCCCAGGGGACACACCCCTCCGCCTCGACGCCGACTACCAGTGCTTGTGGGAAGCACTCGGTCATGACCCAACAGGTATGGATCAGCTTGTCTCACGCACCCGATTGACGGCTGCGGAACTGTCCTCCATGCTGCTGGTCATGGAACTGGATGGCTTAGTAACGGCCGAGCACGGCCGATACCTGAGAAAGACCGGTTTCTTCACCTCCACAGCGTCGATGACGCAGGCCGAGGGGCAATGAAAGAGAGCATCCTGGATGTACTGCTGTACCTGTTCGAACACTATTTCACCGAGGACGCGGACCCCGTCCGTGATCGCGACTCTCTCCAGAACGGCCTGATCCAGGCCGGTTTCAGCCCCGCGGAAATCAGCAAGGCGTTCGACTGGCTCGATGCCCTGGCCGATCAGCGGCCGGCCGCCTCGACGCCCCGCGTCGGTGGTCCCACCCGGGTGTTCCATGGCCCGGAGCTGGAAAAGCTCGATGTCGAATGCCGCGGCTTCCTGCTGTTCCTGGAACAGCATGGTGTGCTCGACGCGGACCAGCGCGAACTGGTGCTGGACCGCGCGATGGCGCTGGACCAGGACGAGCTGGACCTGGACGACCTGAAGTGGGTCGTGCTGATGGTGCTGTTCAACCAGCCGGGTTCCGAAGCCGCCTATGCGTGGATGGAAACCCAGATGTTTTCCGACGAGCCCGAGCCGGTACACTGAGGCGTTGATCCGCTTCAGGGGGAAGCATGTCGGGTTGGTATTACGCCGACCGGAACCGTGAACAGCACGGTCCGGTCTCGTCGGATGAATTGGTCACCCACTACCGTTTCGGACGCGTCGCGCTGGACAGCCTGGTCTGGCGGGAAGGCCTGCCGCAATGGCAACCGCTGCGCGCGTTTGCCGATGAGCTGGGCCTGACGCCCGCAGCTTCCGAGCCCGCCGGCGCACCTCCGCCGGTACCGCCTGCGGCACCGGCCGCCACCGTTGCCCAGCACGATCGCCTGCCGCGCACGCCTGTCGCACCGGCGCCGAAGCCGCGCATGTCCGGCGGCAAGATCGCGCTGATCGTCGCGGCCGTCCTGCTGGTTCCGTGCCTTGGCATCGGCGCCATCCTCGCCGCGATTTCCATCCCGGCGTACAACGACTACACGTTGCGCGCCAAGGTGTCGCAGGCGATTGCCGAAAGCCAGCCGTTGAAGATGCAGGTGGAAGCCATCCGCACCGGCGAGGACCGTTGCCCCGGCAATGGCGAAGGCGATATCGGTACGCCCGAAAGCTACGCGGGCACGTATGTCACGCGCGCGGTCGTCGGCGAATTCGATGACGGCACGTGTGGCTTCGAGCTGGAATTCGGCAACACAGGCAACGCGCAGGTCGATGGCCAGAAGTTGTGGTGGGACATGGGGACCGACGGCAGCGCGTGGAACTGCTCGTCGGAGATCGACGACAAGTACCTGCCGCTGGACTGCCGCGGCTGAGCACCGTCAGCGTGGCGACGGGAGCCACGCGTTTCATCGGGGAATGACGCAATGACGCAGTGGTACTACGCCGATGCCAGCGGGCAGCGGCACGGGCCGTTCTCGGCCGAGGAACTGGAAGGCCATGTGCGCCACGCGCGCCTGGACGCGAAGACGCTGGTGTGGCGCGAAGGCCTGCAGGACTGGCAACCGCTGGGCACGCTCGCGGCGGAACTCGACCTGCCGCTCGACGCCCTGGCGGTTCCGGTGGCCGATGCCGCCCTGCCTGGCTCGGATGCACCCTATGCCCCGCCGACGGCGGACCTGGCGTCCTTCCAGCCGGTGACGAGTGGCCACCTGGTCCACGCGGGATTGTGGAAGCGCTTTGCCGCCAGTTTCATCGACAGCATCGTCACCACCATCATCAGTTACGCGCTGATGATCCCGCTGATGCTGATCGGCGTTGGCGTGATGGGGGCGGGGGGTTCCGACAACCCGTTCGCCGCCGGCGCGGGCATCGCTTCGATGCTGGCCATCTACCCGATCCTGTTCCTCGCACCGTGCATCTACTTCGGCTGGATGCAGTCCTCGTCCTTGCAGGCCAGCCTGGGCAAGCTCGCGGTCGGCATCAAGGTGGCGCGCACCGACGGCCAGCGGATGAGTTTCTGGCGCGGCTTCCTGCGCTCGCTGGCCTACCTGGTCTTCACCATGGTCACCTGCGGCCTGGGCGTACTGATCTCCGGCCTGATGGTGGCGCTCACCGAGCGCAAGCAGGCGCTGCACGACATGCTGTGCGACACGCTGGTGGTCGACAAATGGGCCTTTACCGCGTTCCCCGAGCGCCAGCGCGATGAGCTCGGCGTGGTCACCATCGTGATCCTGGTGCTGGCCGGCCTGGCCATCGTCGGCAGCATCGCGATCTACGCAGTAATGGGCGCCATGCTGATGAAGGACCTGTCATGACCGAGTGGTACTACGTCGACCTGCGCCACGAGCGCCAGGGCCCGGTGCCGCAGGACGCCCTGGTGGCGCTGTACCGCAAGGGCGCACTGACGCCCGCTTCGCTCGCCTGGCGGGACGGCATGGGCCAGTGGACGCCGCTGGGCGAACTTGCCGATGAACTCGGCATCGCGGCAGCACCCGCCAGCCCACCGCCACCAGCCGTGGCGCAGGAACCTGTGGCTGCGGAGCCCGTCGTGGAGAGGCCGTTGACCGGCCGCGCGGTCTTCACCGCCAGTGAGCCGACCTATACGTCGCCCGCCCCGGTCGTACGCCAGGAGCCGGCCGTCACCTCCGGCGACTCCCTCTACGCCGCGCCGCGTGCGGACGTCGAAACCCACGCCTACGGCATGCGCGTCACCGACGGACACGTGGTGTACGCCGGATTCTGGAAGCGCGTGGCGGCGAGCTTCATCGACGCGTTCGCCATCGGCATCCCGGTCGGCATCGTGGCGGCGATCGTCGCCGGGCTGCTGGGCATGGGCAACGCTTTCTCCAGCGCCTTCGGGGCCGCCTCCACCTTCAACTTCGGCGAATCCGGCATCTCGTACGTGCTGATGGCGTTGACCTACGGCTGGTTCCATTCCGCGGCCGGGCTGATGGCCACGCCGGGCAAGCTCGCCATCGGCATCAAGGTGGTGCGTACCGACGGCGACAAGATCAGCTTCCTGCGCGGATTCGGTCGCTACTGGGCCACGTTCCTGTCCATGATCATCCTCGGCATCGGGTTCCTGATGGCCGCCTTCACAGGCCGCAAGCAGGCACTGCACGACCTCATCTGCGACACCCTGGTCGTCGACAAGTGGGCCTTCACCTCCCAGCCGGAGCGCCAGCGCGAGGAACTGGGCACGGTGGCGCTGGTGGTCCTGATCATCGGCGGGCTGCTGGTGGTGGGCGGACTGATCCTCATGATCGTCGCCTTCGCTGCCCTTGCTTCGATGGGCAGCGGCAACTGGCGCTGACCTCCCGGGCCGGCCGGCGGGCGGATATGGCTTGACAGCCCGGCCCCGGCCGTGACACCACTATAAATAGGAAAACTGAACGCCCGGGGCCCCCGCTCCGGGCGTCCGCTTCTCTGGCGCCCGCATCTGGGCCACCCTAGCCGGCCCCGGACGGCCCACCCGAACTCCCCTGAATCCCTGACATGCCCAAGCACCTGCTCATCGTCGAGTCGCCCGCCAAGGCCAAGACGATCAACAAATACCTCGGCAAGGACTTCACCGTCCTGGCGTCCTACGGCCATGTCCGTGACCTCGTGCCGAAGGAAGGAGCGGTGGATCCGGCCAACGGGTTCGCGATGCGCTACGACCTGATCGAGAAGAACGAAAAGCACGTCGATGCCATTGCCAAGGCCGCCAAGGGCGCCGACGACATCTTCCTGGCCACCGACCCGGACCGCGAAGGCGAGGCGATCAGCTGGCATATCGCGGAGATCCTGAAGGAGCGCGGCCTGCTGAAGGACAAGCCGCTGCACCGGGTGGTCTTCACCGAAATCACGCCGCGCGCGATCAAGGAAGCCATGGCCCAGCCGCGGCAGATCGCCGGCGACCTGGTCGACGCCCAGCAGGCGCGTCGCGCGCTGGACTACCTGGTCGGCTTCAACCTCTCGCCGGTGCTGTGGCGCAAGGTGCAGCGCGGCCTGTCGGCAGGCCGCGTGCAGTCGCCGGCGCTGCGCATGATCGTGGAGCGCGAGGAAGAGATCGAAGCCTTCATCGCCCGCGAGTACTGGAGCATCGAGGCCGAGTGCGCGCATCCGCGCCAGCCCTTCACCGCCAAGCTCACCAAGCTGGATGGGCAGAAGTTCGAGCAGTTCACCGTCACCGACGGCGACACCGCCGAAGCCGCCCGCCTGCGCATCCAGCAGGCCGCGCAAGGCATGCTGCACGTCACCGACGTGACCAGTAAGGAACGCAAGCGCCGCCCGGCGCCGCCGTTCACCACCTCCACGCTGCAACAGGAAGCCTCGCGCAAGCTCGGCTTCACCACCCGCAAGACCATGCAGGTGGCGCAGAAGCTGTACGAAGGCGTCAACATCGGCGACGAGGAAGGCACCGTCGGCCTGATCAGCTACATGCGTACCGACTCGGTGACGCTGTCGCAGGATGCGCTGGCCGAGATCCGCGACGTCATCGCGCGCGACTTCGGCGTGCAGGCGCTGCCGGACAAGCCCAACGTCTACGTCACCAAGTCCAAGAACGCGCAGGAAGCCCACGAAGCCGTCCGCCCGACCAGCGCGCTGCGCACCCCCGCACAGGTCGCGAAGTACCTGAGCGACGACGAGCGCAAGCTGTACGACCTCATCTGGAAGCGCGCCGTCGCCTGCCAGATGGTCCCGGCCACGCTCAACACCGTCAGCGTCGACCTTGCGGCCGGCAGCCAGCACAGCTTCCGCGCCAGCGGCACCACCGTGGTCGATCCGGGCTTCCTGGCCGTGTACGAGGAAGGCAAGGACCAGAAGAACGCCGAGGACGACGACGAAGGCCGCAAGCTGCCGCCGATGAAGCCGGGCGACACCATCCCGCTGGACCGCATCCACGCCGACCAGCATTTCACCCAGCCGCCGCCGCGCTTTACCGAAGCGGCGCTGGTGAAGGCGCTGGAGGAATACGGCATCGGCCGACCCTCCACCTATGCGTCGATCATCCAGACGCTGATCTTCCGCAAGTACGTGGAAATGGAGGGCCGCGCGTTCAAGCCCAGCGACGTGGGCCGCGCGGTCAGCAAGTTCCTGTCCGGCCACTTCACCCAGTACGTGGACTACGACTTCACCGCCAAGCTGGAGGACGAGCTCGACGCCGTCTCCCGTGGCGAGGAAGAGTGGGTGCCGCTGATGGAGAAGTTCTGGGGCCCGTTCAAGGAACTGGTGGACGAGAAGGCCGAGACCGTCGACCGCAGCGAAGCCACCGGCGCGCGCGAGCTCGGCACCGATGCCAAGTCCGGCAAGCCGGTCAGCGTGCGCCTCGGTCGCTACGGGCCGTATGCGCAGATCGGCGACAAGGACACCGACGAGAAACTGGAGTTCGCCTCGCTGCGTCCCGGCCAGTCGATGCACACCATCACGCTGGAAGACGCGCTGGAACTGTTCAAGCTGCCCCGCAAGCTGGGCCAGGACAAGGACGAGGAGGTCAGCGTCGGCATCGGCCGCTTCGGCCCGTTCGCCAAGCGCGGCAGCGTGTATGCGTCGCTGAAGAAGGAGGACGATCCGTACACGATCGACCTGGCGCGCGCGGTGTTCCTGATCGAAGAGAAGGAAGAGATCGCCCGCAACCGCATCATCAAGGAATTCGACGGCAGCGACATCCAGGTGCTGAATGGCCGCTTCGGTCCGTACATCAGCGATGGCAAGCTCAACGGCAAGATCCCGAAGGACCGCGAACCGGCATCGCTGACGTTCGACGAAGTACAGAAGCTGCTGGAAGAAACCGGCAAGCCCGTGCGCAAGGGCTTCGGGAAGAAGACCGCAGCGAAGAAAGCCGTGGTGAAGAAAGCCGCCGTGCCGAAGACCGAAACCGCCAAGAAATCCCCGGCCAAGAAGGCGGCGAAGAAGGCGACCAAGAAAACAGCCACGAAGAAGACCGCCACCAAGAAGGCGGCGGCGAAGAAAACGGTGAAGAAGGCGGCACCCAAGGTGGCCGCCGGAGACGACGCGCCCTTCTGACGCCACGACGACGACGCCATGCCCATCGAACGGACCATCGAGGAAGCCGCAGAAGTCGTCCGCAGTGGCGGTGTCGTCGCCTACCCCACCGAGGCCGTGTGGGGGCTGGGTTGCGATCCGTTCGACGAAGGCGCGGTGCATCGGCTGCTGGCGATCAAGCAGCGGCCGGTCGACAAGGGCCTCATCCTGATCGCCGCCACGCTGGAACAGCTCAAACCACTGATCGACGTCTCCGCCGTGCCAACCGAGCGCCTCACCGAGGTGCTCTCCAGCTGGCCCGGCCCGCATACCTGGATCATGCCGGCCTCCGCACAGGCGCCGCGCTGGATCACCGGTGCGCATCGCGGCATCGCCGTGCGCGTCAGCGCGCATCCGGTGGTCGTCGGACTTTGCCAGGCGTACGGCGGCGCCCTGGTCTCCACCAGCGCCAACCTCAGCGGCCAGCCGGCGGTCAGCGACCACGCCGCGCTCGACCCCGCCCTGCTGGCGCGTGTCGATGCCGTCGTTCCGGGCCAGACCGGTGGCCTGGCACGCCCCACCGTCATTCGCGACGCCCTCACGGGCCAGTCATTGCGTGACTGACGGCCATACGGGCCGCGCCATCGCCTTTCCAACCAAGGCGGCGGCGCGCACCATGGGCCCATGCGCTGCATCGTTCTCCTCCCGCTGATGGCCTTGCTGACGGTGGCACCGCCGGCCACGCATGCACAGTCCGCAACGAAGACCCGCCAGGTGACCATCTATCGCTGCGTCGCCGCCAGCGGCAGCGTCGCGCTGCGCGATTCGCCGTGTCTGAAGGGCGAAAAGCAGGAAGTCCGCGAGATGCAGCGGCCACAGGATCCGCCACGCGCGCCGGCCACCATCGCCGCGCCTGCGCCGCCGCCCACCGCGCCCTCACAGCCGCCCGCCCACGTGGTGTACCTCAGCCCGCCCAAGCCGATGTACGAATGCACCACGCCCGAGGGCGGGACCTACACCAGCGACACCAGCGAGGGGACGCCACGCTGGGTGCCGTACGGCATGGCGTATCCCGCATACCCGACGTGGCCGCGCAGCGGCGGCAGCGTGTCCGGCAACGTCTCCATCGGCAACGGCAACCTGTCCTTCCACAGCGGCGACCACCGGCCTCCACACCCGGGAGGCGGCCATCCTCACGGGCCCGTCTTCATGCCGGGCGGCACCTGGGTGCGCGACCCCTGCCATCCGCTTCCGCAGGAAGAAGTGTGCGCGCGGCTGTCGGACCGGCGGTACGACCTCCTGCGCCGCTATGGCAATGCCATGCCGAGCGAACGCCGCGCGCTAGACTTGGAACAGCGCGGCATCGATGCGCGCATGGCCAACGATTGCAGATGAACATGAAACCCGCCGCCCGTCCCCTCGTGCTCTTGCTGCTGATCGCACTGTCCTGGCAGTTCGGCACGACCGCGGCGCGCGCCGAAGTCGTCATCTACCGCTGCACCGATGCCAGCGGCGCATTGACGCTGCAGAACTCGCCGTGCCCGAAGGGCATGAAGCAGGAACAGCGCACCATGCAGGGCGTCAACACCGTGCCGATGGCGCCGGGCACGACCGCCCCCACACCTGCCACGCCGCCGGCCGCCACGCTTTCATCCACGACCAACGCGCCGCGGACCGCTGCGCCTGCGACCACACCCGCGCCTGCAACATCGACCGATGCCCGCCGCCTGCCGCCACCGATCCTGTTCCAGTGCACCACGCACGACAAGGACACGTACGTGACCGAGGACAGCGAGCCCGCCTCGCGTTGCGTGAACCTGCGCACCGTGGGCCTGGACGGTAACCCGCAGGGGGGGGCCGGTCAGGCGTGCGAGGTCGTGCGTGATACGTGCGCGCGCGTCCCCGACGGCGCGCTGTGCGAGGCATGGAAGAAGCGTCGCGATGAAACCGAGGTCGCCTTCCGTTTCGCCCGGCGCGAGAACGCCGAGAAGAATCGCCTCGACTACGAACGCGTCGCGCGCATCGTCGCCGAGAGCGGCTGCGCCCAGTAAACCCGACTTATCCGCGGGCCAGCGCCTGCAGGTGCCACGCCTCGTGCAGACGACCCTGCATGCCGGCGACCAGCGCATGCATCAGCAGCAACCGCTTGTCCGCATCGCGCTGCGTCGCCCGCGCAGCACGCGCGGCCTCGATACCCTCGCGGTGGTAGATCGTCATCACCTGCACAGCCCTTTCATCACGTCCCGGCGCACGTGCTACCGGCACATGCCCCAGCGCGCGCACCATCGCTTCGGCGGTTGACCACGTCGACCACGGATTCTGGCCCGTGACCAGGCGACCATCGACGACCGTGTTGTCCAGGTACATCGTGCCTTCGACGTAGTGCGCACCCCGCTCCATCAGGCGATCCTGCAACAGGTAAGGGAAACGGTCGCGTGCATCCTCGATCAGGAACAGTTCCTCCGCGTTGCTGAAACCGGCCACGCGGCGGCCACGCAGCAGCGGCGTGCCATCGTCCATCACCACGTCCAGCAGCGCGGCCGGTCCATGGCAGACCGCGCCGATGACGCCGCCCGCCTGATAGACGGTGCGCACGATGCGCTGCAGATCGGGATCGGCGGGAAAATCGAACATCGTGCCCTTGCCGCCGACGAAATACACCGCGGCGTATTGCGTGGGATCTACCTCATGCAACGGCAGGCTTGCATCCAGCTTTCCGCGCGCCTGCGTGTCGTTGAGGAAGGCGTAGTCGGCCGCGACCATGTCTTCGTCGTCGATTCGCATCGGCGGTGAGCCGCCCTGCGGACTGGCGATGTCCACCTCATAGCCATTGGCCTGGAACACGTAGTACGCGCGCGCAAGCTCGGTCAGCTCGAAGCCGGCCTTCTTCTCGCCGCCGGGAAAATGCGATGTGCTGGTGACCACCGCCAGGATGCGTCCACGCGTCGGCGGAACAGCGGTGCGCATGAAATCCAGGTCCGCCACCGTACTGGTCGGGGCCGGCAATGGCTGACTGTCCAGGTCCAGCGTGTACACGTACGCAACGCCACCCACGCCGATCACCACCGCCAGGACGGCACACAACAACAGTCCCTGCTTGATCCATCGCCACATGTGCGCCGCCCCATCGAGAGAAGGCAACCACCGTAAGCGAGGGGCATCAAACGGATATCAAGCGATGCGCCAATCAGCGACAGGGGGACGGAGAGACCGAGAAATGCAGGCGTCGGCGTGCGTCTGCAGCGATTTCATCGGCATCGCCGAACGCGGCGTAGCCGAAGAAGCCCGTCAATGCCTCCCCTGGCCTGATCTCCCATTTTCCGCACCCTCCGGGGCAATAGACACTGGAGAACGGGCTTTTTATCCGACGTGGACCGGCCGAGGTCTCCAGATACACGTCGTCGTTCTCGACGAACAGCGTGCCATTCGAGGTCGGCCAGCCATCGCGGTCCACACACAGCGCGCGGTCGTGGCGCGAATGCAGCACGACATCGAAGCGACGTGCAGCGGGGTTGTCGCTGATGTCCAACCGATAGGCATCGGGCGGAAGTGGCGTCGGCGTCGAGGCGCAGGCCACCATCATGATGACGAACGCCGCCATTGCCGCGGCACGCATCCGTCCATACGGCACGCGCGTCAGAACCCGTAACGCAGGAACCCGCCATCCACCGCGATGCACTCACCGGTGACGTAGCTGGCGGCAGGCAGACACAGGAACGCGACGGCGGCGGCGACTTCTTCCGGCTCGCCGATGCGGCGCATCGGCGTGCGGCCGATCACTTCTTCGTAATAGTCCGCGTCGGACAGCGGGCCGGAGGTGCGGCGTGTGCGGATGTACCACGGTGCCACGGCGTTCACGCGCACGCCGTCCTCGGCCCACTCGACGGCCAGGTTACGGGTGAGCTGGTGCAGCGCAGCCTTGGTCATGCCGTACGGCGCGCCGCTGCGCACGGCGGTGATGCCGGACACGCTGCCGACGTTGACGATGCTCGACGTCGCATGCTGCGTGAGCAGCGGATGCGCGTA